>JAQWYA010000151.1 GCA_029254215.1 Pseudorhodobacter sp.
AGAGCCGGTGGCGATGATGATGTGCTGCGCCTCGGTCTGGAGATCCTCGGGGTCGAGATAGGTGTTGAGGTGCAGCGTCACGCCCAGCTTTTCGAACTGCCGTTCGTACCAGTCCAGAAGGTCAAGGATCTGGGCGCGGCGCGGTTGCAGGCCTGCAAGGCGGAACTGGCCGCCAATCTGGCCCATCGCCTCGACGAGGGTCACCTTGTGGCCGCGCTCGGCGGCGGTGCGGGCGGCCTCCAGCCCGGCGGGGCCTGCGCCGATCACCAGCACCTCTTGCGGCGTGGCACTGGGGGTGAAGGGCTTGCCCCCCCATTCCCATTCGCGGCCCGCCGAGGGGTTGATGAGGCAGGAGATCCAGTAATCCCGTGACCGCCGGCCCCAGCACATCTGATTGCAGGAAATGCAGCCCCGGATATCCGCGGCCCGGCCTTCGGCAGCCTTGCGGGCCAGATGCGGATCGGCGATCTGCCCGCGCACAATCGACACCAGATCGGCCTGCCCCTGACTGAGGATGCTTTCGGCATTCTCGGGCGTGCGGACATGCGCCTCGGAGGTCACGACCGCATGGCGAACGGCGGATTTAAGCTGCGCCGTCACCGGGGCTGTCAGCTTTTCAGGGAACAGGAAGGTCGGCATCAGCCGCTCAAAATCCAGATAGCCGCCATGGCCGCAGGTGACATAGTCGATATCGCCGGTGGCATCATGCAGGGCCACGATCTCGCACAGGTTCTCGGTCGAGAGGAGGACATCCTGACTATCAGAGGTGGAGACGGCGAGGCCGATGATGAAATCCTCGCCACAGCGGCGGCGGATGCCTTCGACGATGCGGCGTGAAAAGCGGGTGCGGTTTTCCAGACTGCCGCCCCATTGGTCGGTGCGATGGTTGCTCCACGGGGTCCAGAACTGATCGAGAAGGGAGTGATAGGCGGCCCAGACCTCCACCCCTTGAAACCCGCCTTGCTGGCTGCGGTAGGCGGCGGCGATATGCGCCTCGATCAGCTCTTCGATCTCGGTTTCCGTGACGGCGTGGGAGCCGTCGCTGTCATGGTAGGAGGAATGGCCAGACGGCGACCAATGCGGCGCAAAGCTGAGGTCGGAATCGCCATGGGCGCCAATATGGTAGAGCTGCTGGAGCAGCACGGCACCGGCATCTTTGACGGGTTCGGTGATGGCCCGGAAGGGGGCGATGATCTCATCCGAGGAATGGCGGAAATTGCCGCGCGTCAGCACCCCGGTGCGGTGAACGGGCACCGGTTCGGCCACGATCATCGCGGCCCCGCCCCGCGCGCGTTCCAGCAGATAGGCCCCGTATTGGGCGTCCGGCAGCCCATCCTTGGACATGTTGGCGGTATGCGCGCCAAAGACGATGCGGTTGCGCAGGGTCTGGCCGCGCAGCGCGAGGGGCGAAAGCAGGCGGGGATGGTGCGGTGATTGGGTCATTCTGGCGGCCTTTGGCTTTGCACGAGCCTAAGCGCTGAACCCAAGAGGGCGTGAGACATGCGCGCGACTTTTGGCGGGCGGAAAACGGCATATGGGCCGGGCCTGAGGGGCGAGATGCCCCAGCGCGGTCGCAGGGAGGAGCCGTTGGGGCGGGCATCGAACCCGCCCCAACGGCATTGCCATGGACTGTATCAGCCGGGCGCCAGTGCATCCCCGATGGTCTGCGCGGGCAGGTTTGGCGGCTTATTCGGCCGGATCGACGCTGCTGTCCCAGCCCGAGATGGCCTTGACCTCAAGGAATTCTTCCAGCCCCCAATGCCCGCCTTCCCGTGCGCGGCCAGATGCCTTGACCCCGCCGAAGGGCGAACCCGCCCCGCGCGAGCGGTAGTTCATCTCAACCATGCCTGCCCGCAATTGCCGCGCAAGGCGGTTGCGCCGCGCGCCATCCGAGCTTTGGACGTAGTTGGTCAGCCCGTAAGGCGTGTCATTGGCGATGTGGACGGCCTCTTCTTCGGTGTCGAAGGGGATCATGGCCAGCACGGGGCCAAAGATTTCCTCTTTCTCGATGGTCATGCCGGGCTTCACATCGGCAAAGACCGTGGGGCGGACATAAAAGCCCTTGTTCATGCCCTCGGGCAGGCCGGGACCACCTGCGATCAGGCGCGCGCCCTCGTCGATGCCTTTCTGAATATAGCCCTGAATCTGATCCCACTGGCGGCGGTTGACGACCGGACCGATATGATCACCTGCCTCGGAGGCGGGCCCCACCTTGATTTCGGCGGCGGTCTTGGCGGCAATCTCGACCGCGCGATCATAGATCGGGCGTTCCACCAGCATCCGCGACGGCGCGTTGCAGGACTGACCGGAGTTGTACATCATCTTGCGCACGCCCTTTTCGACGGCGCGGTCATCGGCATCGGCAAAGATCACATTCGCGCCCTTGCCCCCCAGTTCGAGCGTCACGCGCTTCATCGTCTCGGCCGCCGCTTTGGAGATGGCGCGCCCGGCGCGGGTGGAGCCAGTGAAAGAGATCATCTCGATATCGGGATGCGCGGAAAGTTGGCTTCCAACGCCCATGCCATCGCCATTCACAAGGTTGAACACGCCCGCAGGCACGCCCGCATCATGGCAGAACTCGGCAAAAAGCAGCGAGGAAAGCGGTGCTTCCTCGGAGGGTTTGAGCACACAGGTGCAGCCCGCCAGAAGCGCCGGGATGACCTTGAGTGTGACCTGATTCATCGGCCAGTTCCAGGGTGTGATCAACCCGACAACGCCGATCGGCTCCAGCGCGATGCGGTCATTAGGGGCATGGGGGCCAAGCGGGCGGACCCATTCCATCTGATCAAACGCGGTCAGGAAGTTCTGAAGGTGCCAAGGCAAACACGGGGCCTGATCGGCGCGCGACATGTCGATGGGCGCGCCCATCTCAAGGCTGATCGCTACGGCCATTTCCTCGGCCCGCGCTTCATATTGCGCGAGGATGCCCGCGACCACCGCGCGGCGGGTCGCTGGCGGCGTCACCGACCAAGTCGCAAAGGCGGCCTTGGCGGCTGCAACCGCGGCATTGGTGTCGGCAGCATCGCCAAGGCTGATCGTGGCGCAAACCTCCTCGGTCGAGGGGTTGATGACATCGCAGTCGCGCGGGGTCTGGGGGGCGACCCATTGGCCGTTGATATAGAAATGACGGGTATCGGGCATGTGATCCTCCGGGATGTGCTGAGGGCAACCTGTCACTCTGCCCCGTTGCCTGCAAGATGTGTTGCCGGGAAATCCTTTGCAACCCGCCCGCTCTTTAAGAACATCCGGCCCGCTTTCGCCCTTGCCAAGGGATTGCGGCCCTTTTTGTCACAGGGGCCTGCTTTGGGGATGTAAACATGCGAAAAAGTGCATACGTAAGCAGGGTAACTGACCAGAACGGAGAATCTCCATGTCTATCCGCATCAATGATATCGCCCCCGATTTCACCGCAGACAGCACCGCAGGCACGATCAAGTTTCACGACTGGGTCGGCGATGGCTATGCCATCATCTTTTCGCATCCGCGCGACTTTACCCCGGTCTGCACGACCGAATTCGGGGCCGTGGCACAGCTTTCGGCTGAATTTGCCAAGCGCAAGACCAAGGTGATCGGCGTTTCGGTCGACAAGGTCGAAGAGCATGTGAAGTGGAAGAAAGACATCGAGGCCTTCGGCGGCGCGCCTGCCGACTTTCCGATCATCGACGATACCTCGCTGACGGTGGCCAAAGCCTATGACATGCTGCCTGCCGAGGCTTATCTGCCCGAAGGCCGCACCCCGGCCGATACCGCCACGGTGCGGACCGTCTATATCATCGGGCCGGACAAGAAGGTGAAGCTGACGATGAGCTATCCGATGAGCGTGGGCCGCAACTTCGCCGAGATCCTGCGTGCGCTGGACGGTGTGCAGGCCACCGATGGCAAGCCGCTGGCGACGCCTGCGAACTGGATGCCGGGGCAGGATGTGATCGTGGCGCTGAGCCTGAACAACGATCAGGCGACCGAGAAATTTGGCGCGCTCGACATCCGTCTGCCCTACCTGCGCTTTGCCAAGGCCCCCAAGTAAGGCCTTAACCGCGATCAAACTCACCGGCCCCGCTTCGGAACAGGCGGGGCCGGTTCTTGCACCGCCCCTTTTCTACATCGATCCATGTAAAGCAGGTCAGAAATATCGCCCTTGCAAGACTGCGGGGATTGGGCGCGCTGGCTTTCCCCTCGACAAAACAGATCAGTCTGGCCCATCCTGCCCTGAACCTGCCGAATTGTGCGGGATTAAAACAAAGGGGACAGGGGATGAAGGTTGTTGTGATGGGGGCGGGGGTGATTGGGGTCACCACGGCCTATTATCTTGCCAAAGCCGGGGCAGAGGTTGTCGTGCTCGATCGCCAGCTGGGACCGGGGTTGGAGACCAGCTATGCCAATGCCGGGGAGTTGTCCTATGGCATGACCTCGCCCTGGGCGGCACCCGGCATCCCGCTCAAGGCGCTGAAATGGCTGTTCATGAAACGCCGCCCTCTGTTCATCTGGCCGCTGATCAGCCCTGCCATGTGGAAGTGGAGCGCGCAGATGATCACCAACTGCACCGAAGAGGCCTATGCCGTGAACAAGGCCCGGATGGTGCGGATCTCGAACTACAGCCGAGACGTGATGCCCGATCTGATCGCCGAAACCGGGATCGACTATGACGGGCGCGAACAAGGCACGCTGCAACTCTTCCGCACGCAAAAGCAGATGAAAGGTTCCAAGGCCGATCAAGAGATCCTGGCGCAATATGACAGCCCGTTCGAGGTGTTGGACAAAGAGGGCTGTATCGCCGCGGAACCGGCTCTGGCCGAAGTGGCGGATAAGTTTGTGGGCGGGTTGCGCCTGACAGCAGACCGGACAGGCGATTGCCGGATGTTCACCATCGCTCTGGCCGAAAAAGCCACCGCCATGGGGGTAGAGTTTCATTATGGCCAGACCATCGAAGGGATCGCGATCGAAAACGGCAAAGTCGCAGGGGTTGATACGGACAAGGAAGGCCGGGTGACAGGCGATGCTTATGTCTGCGCCATGGGGTCCTTCGCGCCCAGAGTGCTTAATCCGATCGGGTTGCGGCTGCCGGTCTATCCGGTCAAGGGCTACTCGGTCACACTGCCCGTGACGGATGATGCCTTCGCACCGCAATCAACAATCATGGACGAAACCCATAAAGTGGCGATCACCCGGCTTGGCGACCGCATCCGGGTGGCCGGTACGGCGGAGATCGCTGGCTACGATGGCCGCCTTGGACCCCATGCGACGGATACGGTGCGCTATGTGATCAACGACCTCTTCCCGAAAGGCGGGGAAATCGAGAAGTTCGAGGGTTGGACGGGGCTGCGCCCGATGACGCCCGATGGCACGCCGGTTTTGGGTAAAACGCCCTATTCCAACCTTTTCCTCAATACTGGGCATGGGACTCTGGGCTGGACCATGGCCTGTGGCTCCGGGCGGGCGGTCGCTGACGCCGTTTTGGGAAGAACGCCGGAAATCGACTTCGATGGCCTCACCTTGGACAGATACAACATCCGCCTTTAAGCCAGATCAAGTTGAGCACCTTCGGTGCAAACCTTTTCCTCAAGAAGGCGCCTGCGGCGCCTTCTTTCAAGGTTTTAGGTATTTTTGCCAAGAAGAAGCCCACGGAACAGGGATTTCATCTGTTTGAAAATATCCCGGGGGAAGTCGGATTGCGCAGCAAGCCGGCTGGGGGCAGAGCCCCCTGATCCTGCCCGAAGGGCTTGAAAGACTTGTGCCGCAGGCACTCCGCTGGGTTCAAATGCACAAGGCCCCGGCGGGTGCCGGGGCCTTGGTTTTTTCCTGCAGGAAGATCAGGCTTCTGCGGGGGTCTCGGTGACTTCCAGACCGGTTTCCTGATCGACCATCTTCATGCCAAGGCGGACCTTGCCGCGATCGTCAAAGCCCAGAAGTTTCACTTTCACTTCCTGGCCTTCTTTCAGATGCTCGCTCGGGTGCTGCAACCGCTTGTTGGCGATTTGCGACACATGCACCAGACCGTCGCGCTTGCCGAAGAAGTTCACGAAGGCGCCGAAATCGACGAGCTTCACAACTTTCCCGGTATAGATCTTGCCCTCTTCCGGTTCCGCCACGATCGAATAGATCATGTCATAGGCCTTCTTGATGGCCTCGGCATTGTTGGAGGCGATCTTGATGACGCCGTCATCATTGATGTCGACCTTGGCGCCCGACACTTCGACGATCTCGCGGATCACCTTGCCGCCCGAACCGATCACTTCGCGGATCTTGTCGGTGGGCACGGTCATCGTCTCGATCTTCGGGGCATAGGCGCTGAAGGCCTGTGCCGAGGTCAGCGCTTTCGCCATCTCGCCCAGAATGTGCATCCGGCCGTCTTTGGCCTGTGCCAAAGCCTGTTCCATGATCGCCGGGGTGATGCCCGCAACCTTGATGTCCATCTGCAAGGAGGTGATGCCGTTTTCGGTTCCCGCAACTTTGAAGTCCATGTCGCCGAGGTGGTCTTCATCGCCCAGAATATCCGACAGGATCGCAAACTTGCCATCCTCTTCGAGGATCAGGCCCATGGCTACACCCGCGACCGGTGCTTTCAGCGGAACGCCTGCATCCATCATGGACAAGGAGCCACCGCAGACCGACGCCATCGAGGACGAGCCGTTGGATTCCGTGATCTCGGACACCACGCGGATGGTGTAGGGGAAATCGGTTGCCGCCGGCAGAACCGCCTGAAGCGCACGCCATGCCAGTTTGCCATGCCCGATCTCACGACGTCCGGGAGGGCCGAAGCGGCCAACCTCGCCCACCGAATAGGGGGGGAAGTTGTAATGCAGCAGGAAGTTGGACTTCGACGTGCCGGTCAGCGCGTCGATGAACTGTTCATCCTCGCCCGTGCCCAAAGTGGTCACAACCAGACCCTGCGTTTCACCACGGGTGAACAGGGCAGAACCGTGGGTGCGCGGCAAGATGCCGGTTTCCGACACGATCGGGCGGATGGTCTTGGTATCACGGCCATCAATGCGCGGGGCGCCGTTGATGATATCGCCGCGCAGAACCGAGGCCTCAAGCTTCTTGATCGCAGAGCCGAGGTTCTCGTCAGCCTTGTCTTCATCGGACAGGGCCGCCTTGATCGCGTCAACCGCAGCCGAGATGGCCGTGGTGCGCTCTTGCTTGTCGCGCAGGGCGAAAGCGGCGCGCATCTGGGTTTCGCCAGCGGCTTTCACGCGGCCATAAAGCGCCGAGTAATCCGGGGGCGAGAAGGCGAAGGGCTCTTTCGCGCAATCTTCCGCGAAGTCGATGATCATGTCGATCACCGGCTGGATGCTGTCATGGGCGAATTTCACCGCGCCCAGCATTTCGGCTTCCGAAAGCTCATAGGCTTCGGATTCCACCATCATCACGGCGTCTTTGGTGCCGGCCACAACCAGATCGAGGCGCTGCTCGGGGTTGTCGCGCAGCTTCATCATGTCGTCGCAGGACGGGTTCAGCACATATTCGCCATCGACGAAGCCCACGCGGGCGCCAGCAATCGGGCCCATGAAGGGTGCGCCCGAGATGGTCAGCGCAGCGGAGGCCGCGATCATGGCCAGCACATCGGGCTCATTTTCGAGGTCGTGGCTCAGAACCGTACAGATCACCAGCACTTCGTTCTTGAAGCCCGGCACGAACAGCGGGCGGATCGGACGGTCGATCAAACGCGAGGTCAGCGTTTCTTTCTCCGACGGGCGCGCCTCGCGCTTGAAGAAGCCGCCTGGCACTTTACCGGCCGCATAGTAGCGTTCTTGGTAGTGCACGGTCAGCGGGAAGAAATCCTGCCCCGGCTTGGGGGCTTTGGCGAAGGTCACGTTGGCCATGACCGAGGTTTCGCCCAAAGTTGCGATGACCGAACCGTCAGCCTGGCGGGCAACCTTGCCCGTTTCCAGCGTGAGCGTTTCACCGCCCCATTCGATCTCTTTTTTCGTTACGTTAAACATTCATCGTTTCCTGTGTAGGCCTCACGGGGCCATTGCGTAGGGGGCGAATTCCCCCTGACTCCTGTATCTTCTATGTCAGGCGCTGGAGTCCGGGCGCCGACTTTCAGATGATGGGGCCTTACATCAGAATGGCTGCCAAGGAAAGGATAGGTTTTTGCAGGGCAGAATGTGCGTTGGCCACATCGCAGCACCCCGTCCAACGCCAAGCATGGCCGGGAAAGGTGAGGATAGCTTTTAGCGTGGCAATAGGCAGCCTGCCCTTTTGCGCCAGCCTACCGGAATTTTGCGGCAGTTATGAATTCGGAAAAGGCTTCGCACCAGACCACAACGGTATTGTATCCGCTGATGTCGAGGCCCTGCGGCAAATCCAGCAAGAACCCGTCAAAGGTCTTGATATCACCGATCTGTAGCGCCTTGTCTTTGAGGGGCAGGAAACTGTCTTCATGATCGACAAATTCGGGCATCAGATACAGCTTATAATCCGGTCCGGGGGCCAGACGCCCTTTGTGAATGATCTGGGTCTCTGTCAGGCTGATGGTCCCTTCCCCCCAATGCAGGAAATCGCTGCCGCGCAGGTCACGGCTCAATTCAGCCGAGAAAAGGGCCGATTGGGCCCGCTCATTCAGCATGGCCGCGTCGGGCGAGGCGGGCGCGGTCAGGATCGGCAAGGTATACACCCCAACTGCAAAGCCGATGGCGCCAATGATGCCATGCGAAAAAGCCAATAGGATCAAGCGTCTCATAATAAACCTCTTGTGGATTGGTATTTGAAATAGCGTCAATTTTGGCCGGAAGCTCAGATGCGCGCCTATTCTGTCCATGCTTTGATATCATGGCAAGGATGTGTTCGGACCCTCGGCGGCGCAGGTTTTTGGCGCGCGGCGATCTCTGATTATTTCAGCCATAAGCGGCGGTTAGCTTAGGCCCGAAACGACTCATTGAGTAGCCTTTGCCGCCTGCTACTGCTGTGCGCTCTACCACCCCCCTTTTGGAGTAACGCTTATGCGTGCTTTCTTGATTGCTTCTGTGATGCTTTCTGCCGCCCCAGCCCTGGCGGATGAGACTTCGGGCACGATCCTGGCCTTTGACCGGGTCGCGAATATTCTGGTCTTGGATGACAAAACCGTCTGGTCGCTTGGTGAAAAGACCGAGGTTACGCCCGATCTGATGGCCGGCGACACTGTGAAAATCATCTATGTTGGCGGGGGTGATGCGGGTATTGGGCCGATCACCTCGGTTCTTAAGCAATAAGGGGTCCGGGGGCTTTTCTGGAATTTCGCGCTTCGCCCGCAAAACCCGAAAGATCAAAACGGCCCTGAAATGCAAAACGCCCGCATCTGGTGATGCGGGCGTTCGCTATTCCAAGAACCGAGTTCTGAGCCTTGGCGCGATTAGCGACGCAGGCCGAGGCGCGTGATCAGGGACTGGTAACGCTCTTCGCTTTTGCCTTTGGTGTAGTCCAGCAGCTTGCGGCGCTGGGCAACCATCATCAAAAGACCACGGCGGGAGTGGTTGTCCTTTTTGTGGCCTTTGAAGTGCTCGGTCAAAGTGGCGATGCGCGAGGACAGGATCGCAACCTGAACTTCGGGCGAACCGGTGTCGCCTTCCTTGATCGCGTATTCCTTGATCAGGCGGGCTTTTTCTTCTGGCGTGATCGACATCGGGATCTCCATGTTTGAATGTGACGGCGCAAGCCGGGATGTCGTCCAGCAGGGCCCTTGCGTCCCGGCTGCAAAGACGGGATGCGGGCGTATAGGGGAATTCCGCCGCAAAGAAAAGGCCCGAGTTCGCGGTCACATTGGATCGCATTTTAACCAAGTTGAAACAAAGAGCCGCATTCTTGCCGGATCTCTCTGGGCGCAGGGCCGCTTTTGTGCCATTCTTCGGCGTGATTATCGTTTTAATCCATGGGTTTAGGCGAAATCATGGTTAACGGCGTTGGGCGATCTTGGCCCGAACCAAGGCGGAGTGTGGTGTGATGTTGGGGTTGTTGGGGTTGCTTGGGGCCGTGTTTGCGGGCGTTCTGGCCGATAGTATTTTGACGTCGGGGGCGAAAGACGAAGAAAATGAACAGGATATCGAAGCGGAGGATGAGGCGGAGGCCGATCTGACCGACGAGCCTGCGCCCTCACTTTTAAGTCTGGTCACGTTTTCGGGGCCCGAAGCGGCAGCGACCTCGGTTGAGCCGCAGGCTGACACGGCATTTGGCCCGGATGAAGAGACTGATTCGTCCGACACGCCCCCTGACCCCCCGGTCGATCAGCGGCTGACCGGGGAGGATGGCGATGACATCCTGACCGGCGATGGCGGCGATGACAGCGTCGAGGGTGGCGCGGGCGGCGATCTTCTGGGCGGGCGCGACGGCAATGATACGCTGCATGGCGGCGGCGGCGACGATCATCTGCACGGGGACGACGGCGACGACAGCCTGTTCGGCGATGATGGCGATGACGTCATGGACGGGGAGGCTGGCGACGACATCTTGGTCGGCGGGCAGGGCAATGACTACCTCGCGGGCCATGATGGCAACGAGCTTATTCTGGGCGAGGCTGGCGATGACAGGCTTTTGGGCGGCGGCGGGCAGGATACGCTTGACGGCGGCGCGGGCGACGACTGGCTTTGCGGCGGCGAAGGGGACGACAGCTTGACCGGTGGCGCGGGCACTGACACGATCGACGGTAATGACGGCGATGATACGCTCTGGGGATTTGAGGACGATGCCCCCGATGCCGAAATGGATTTCCTCAATGGCGGGCGCGGCGATGACACGCTGCACATCGGCGCGAATGACTATGCCTTCGGCGATGAGGGGGCGGATCGATTTGTCCTCAGCGATTGGGCCGCGGGCGAGGATAGCTTTGCCCATATCTCGGACTTCAACCCTGCCGAGGATGAGATCCTTGTCCTTTATGACGCCGAGGCCTACCCCGACCCGCAGCTCAGCCTTGAGGATGCCGGCGAGGAGGATGTGACGGTGCTGCTGAACGGCTTGCCGCTGGCGCATATCTCGGGGGGCAGCGGGCTGGATGTGGCAAGCTTGCGGCTGGTGCCGTCAGAGGCTTTCCGGGCCGTTGCCTGAGCCGAAACCTCAGCTCTGCGCCGCGCCTGCGTTCTGAAAGAAGGGCAGATAGGCGGCCAGCACGGCCTCTGGGTTTTCCTCCATCACGAAATGTCCGCTTTCGCAGGCGTTATCCGTCACGGTCTTGGCCCAACCCCTCCAGATGCCCGCCGGATCGCCCGTGCGGGCGGGAAAGCCGTGGTGACCCCAAAGGAAGTGCAGGGGGGCGGTAATCTTACGCCCGGCATCGCGATCCGCCTCATCCTGAAGCCTGTCGGGGCCTGCGCCCGCCCGGTAATCGGCGCACATCGCATGGATGCGGGCAGGATCGCGCGATTGCTGGCGATAGGCGTCAAGGCTGGCGGGGGGAAAGGCGGCCAGCGATTTCGCCAATGTCCAGCTTTGCAGCGTCCAGTCGATATAGGCGGTCGGGTCGGCGTTAATCATCCGTTCCGGCAAAGGGGCTGGCTGGGCCAGAAAGGTCCAGTGATAGGCGGCCATGGCCATCTCGCGCCCCCAGGCGTCCCAATAATCCACCGTCGGCGCGATTTCGATGATGCCAAGGCGGCTGACCCGCTGGGGGTGATCCAGTGCCAGCCGGTAGCTGACCCGCGCGCCTCGGTCGTGACCCAGAACCATGGCCTGCGAAAGGCCAAGCCCATCCATCAAGGCGATGATGTCCCGCGCCATCTGTCGTTTCGAGTAGGTCTGATGGTCAGGGTCATCGGCGGGCGCGTCGCTTTGGCCGTAACCGCGCAGGTCGGGAATGATCACCCGGAAGGACTGCGCAAAGACCGGTGCGACCTTTGCCCAACACATCCCGTTTTGCGGATAGCCATGCAGCAGGGTCAGTGCCGGGCCGTTGCCCGCCTGTTGCACGGAAAGCATCACGCCATCGCCCGCGATCCGCGTTCTGGTAAAGCCCTCGATTGTGGTCATGCCGCGTCCTTTGCCCGGTTCAAGGCGCCCAGAGTTCCGGCTTCTGGCTGTAGCTGATGTAAAGCGGATGCTTGGGCGCCCCAGCCTTTGTGAGGCCAAGATGCCAAAGCGGCAAGCCCGTTTGGCGCAGAAGGGCTGTCACGGCGGCCCCTCTGTCCAGATGCGCACCATGGCTGCCCCAGGCACAAAGGATGCTGTCGGCCCAGGCTGTGCCCTCTGTAATTGCCGCATCGTTCAGCGGGCCGATGGGGTCGGCCTGCGCGCGCATCACCTTCGGGTCGGTCGCGCGAAAGGCAAAGATATTGGTCACCCGGAAGGCCCCAAACCCCAGCGCCCGCGCGCGCCGCTCGCACCGCTCGACCGTAGGGTCGTTTTGCACCTCGGTCGCGGTCGAGGGGTTGAGCATGATGAAAAGCGCGCGCTTTGCATCCTTGTCCCACGCGCGCGTCAGGGCATAGCGATAGGCCAAACAGGGAGAGTAGGTGGCGACGCTCTGTGCGTCCCCCTTTTGAAAGGCGCGCGTCAAAAGCTGCTCGCTCATCCCGTCTTTCCTTTCCGGTCGTCTCAAAGACTGCCCGTCACGGCCGTCCATGGCAATGCCGCGCTTTGGGGCTCGATGCCCCGAAGCGCGGCGGCCCCTTGGCGCGTCAGTTGAACACCCGGCTTGGGTGCAGTTCCCCGGCCTTATAGACCCCGACAGCCACCGCCTTGCCGTCAAAGCTGGCCCAAGCCTCGTCGCCATACTCCACGTCGGTGCTGATCACCATGCCGGAGTTGCCATTGCGCAACCGCGCGGCTCCTTCGGCCGTTGCGGGCAATTCCGGCAAATCGGCAAGGCCAAGTTCCAGCGGCAAAAGCAATGCATCAAGGCCCTCTGTCCGCGCCAGTTCCTCGATCTTTTCCATCGAAACCCCGTCTTCGGCATCGAACGGCCCCGACCAGACCCGGCGCAGCCATTCGACATGCCCCAGACAGCCCAGTGTCGCCCCCAGATCGCGGGCGATTGCGCGGACATAGCCACCCTTGCCGCAGGTCATTTCCAACTCGACATGATCGGCATCGGGGCGCGCGATCATCTCCAGCGCTTCGACCCAGAGGGGCCGGGCCGCAATATCCACGCTTTCCCCGCTGCGGGCCAGATCATAGGCGCGTTCGCCCTCGATCTTGACGGCGGAAAACTGCGGCGGGATCTGCTGGATCTCTCCGCGGAACGCGCCAAGGGCTTGGGCAATCTCTGCATCGGTCGGGCGCAGGTCCGAAGTGTTGATCACATCGCCCGAGGCGTCATCGGTTCGGGTCGACGCCCCAAGCCGCACCATGAAGCGATAGCATTTCAGAGCGTCCGTGATGTAGGGTACAGTCTTTGTCGCCTCGCCCAAAGCCACGGCCAGAACGCCGGTCGCATCCGGGTCCAGCGTGCCCGCATGGCCCGCCTTTTGCGCATCCAGCGCCCAGCGGACCTTGTTCACGACCGAGGTCGAGGTGATGCCTGCCGGTTTGTCGACGATCAGCCAGCCGGAGATTGCGCGGCCTTTGCGCTTGCGTGCCATGCTTGGCGTCCTTCTTGTTGCGTTGCGCTGCCTGCTATCGTGCCTGATTGCCGCGCGTCAACTGCTTGCCCGTCAATGGGCATGGGGCGCGGGCGCGTCTTTCAAGGGCGATCCGTCACAAGGCCGATGATCGGCCCCATCTGAAATCCGAAATCGCTGCGGCTCAGGTTCGGGGCGTAAAGCCTGCTGATCTTGCCATCGAAATACAGCGCGTTCGGCACCTTAAGGGCGTCGCGAAACAAGCGCCCGAACTCCGAGAAAGAGACCGGCTGATTCGAGATCGCCAAATAGGCCGTCTGCCCATCCTCTGACACGCCGATCCCGTTGCGAATGAAACGGCTGTCGCTTTTCGGCAGAAACCGCGGGTGCAGCGCGCCATCAATCACCAGCATCGGCCCCGATTGCGTGGCAAAGCGGCACTTCGGGGGCTTGGCCGCAAAGCGCCGCGATTCCATCACCAGAAACCGGCCCGCCGTGATGCAAAACACGCCATTCGGCAGCAGCCCGAAATTCCCCGGCCCGGCAGAGGTGATGATCCGCGCGCGCTCTTGCCCTTCAAGGGTCAGAAGTCCGACGGGGGATCGGTCGGCGTGATACATCCCGGCGTTCATTGCAAAGCCAAGGGTCTTGCCCTTCGTCGCAAGCTGCGCATTCACCGCGCCGAACCCGCCCAGAACAGCACCTGTGTCGGAGGTGTGAAACAGCCGCAGATCCTCCGAGGCTTTCACCTCGCACAGGGTAAAGGATTGGCCGTCATGGGTTAGATCGCGGCAGGGCCCGGAGGCCGCAGCCGGATGGGCCAGCGCAAGCGCTGCCAGCGCGGCAAGGATCAGACCCTTAACGGTCATCCTCGGGCGTGTCCTGAGGCGGCACGTCTTCGGCGTCATCGCTGGCGGCCAGATCGCGCTGGACCCGTTCATCCGCGAACAGACGGCGGGTTTCATCCATCCGGGCAAAGGTCTCATCCGCGCGAAAGCGCAGATCGGGCGTGTGTTTCAACGTCATCGCCTTGGCGACATGGTGGCGCAATTCGCCCCGGTTGCGGGCAAGGGCTGCGATCGCCTCATCAATCCCGTCGCCGCCCAGCGGCATCACATAGACCGTTGCCACCCGCAAATCGGGGGAGCAGCGGACCTCGCCGATGGTAATGGTGTGGCGGTTCAACTCGGGGTCATGTACCTCACCGCGGTGCAAGACATCCGAAAGCGTACGGCGGATCAGTTCGCCAACGCGAAGCTGCCGCTGATTTGGGCCTTTGCCCGACGAGAAACTGTTCTTTGCCATGCCGCTCATGTAAGGGCTTTCGGCCCCGCCCGCAACGGGGCTTTGCGAAACGCGCTGCTTCCCGCTAAACGGGGCAAAACCAAGCGGAGGCGAAGCTATGTCAGCATTACCGGGAATCGTGATTACGGGGGCGTCGGGCCGGATGGGCCAGATGTTGATCAAGACCGTCCTTGCCTCGGACAAGGCGCGGCTGGTGGGCTGCATTGAACGCGAGGGGCACCCTTGGGTCGGGCGCGATGTTGGTGCCTGCATGGGCGGGGCCGATATTGGCGTGACCGTGACCGATGACGCGCTGGAGGCTTTTGCAAAAGCGCAGGCGGTGATTGATTTTACCGCCCCCGCCGCGACCGTGGCTTTCGCGGCATTGGCAGCACAGGCCCGCGCCGTGCATGTGATCGGCACCACCGGGCTTGAAGAGGCGCATCTGACCAAACTCCGCGCCGCTGCCCGCCATGCGGTGATCGTTCGCGCCGGAAACATGAGCCTTGGCGTCAATCTTCTGGTGCGGCTGACCCAGAAGGTAGCGGCCGCGCTGGACGAGGATTGGGACATCGAGGTGGTCGAGGCCCATCACCGGATGAAGGTCGATGCGCCCTCGGGCACGGCGCTGATGCTGGGGGAGGCTGCCGCCGAAGGGCGCGGTGTTTCATTGGCCGAGGTTCGCGATTCGGGGCGTGACGGGATCACGGGCGCGCGCAAGCGCGGCGACATCGGCTTTGCCGCAATCCGCGGCGGTGATGTCGTGGGCGAACATGATGTAATCTTTGCCGCCGATGGCGAACGGATCGTCTTGCGCCATCTGGCGACCGACCGGGCGATTTTTGCACGCGGCGCTTTGAAAGCGGCACTATGGGGCCAATCGGCCAAGCCGGGTGAATATGACATGATGGATGTGCTGGGGCTTTAAGCGCGGCCGCTAAAAATGATCCGAACCGGTCTTTTAAACGTAATCCCCCTTTGAAGGCAGATTTGAGTATGAAACATGCGTTTATTCTTGCCGCCGGTCTGGCCGTTTCAAGCCCTTCCTTGGCGGAGGCCAACACCGAAGGCTTTGATTCCGTTCGCAACAAAACCGATTTTGTCGGGCTTGTCTCGGGGCGGGCGCTGACCCGGTTCGGGATCACGCTGAACGTCTCGGCTGAGGGCGGGATCGAGGGGCGGGCCTTTGGTCAGCCTGTCTCCGGGTCGTGGAAATGGCAGGACGGGCTTTTTTGCCGGGATCTTTTCTTTGGCAGCACCGATCTGGGGCCGAATTGTCAGGTCGTCCAGAAAAAGGGTGACACGCTGCGGTTCATCTCGGATGCCGGGGCCGGGGATCACGCCGATCTTCGCTTGAAGTAACGCTGATCGCTTGGCGTGACTTGGCTGGGTTTGTCAGCGGTTGGGCTGCAAGGCTTGCCGCATCACAATGCCCGCAGGCCTCTGATTTACCTCAGAAATCGACGGCAATCCCCTTCTTCTCCCAATCGCCATAGCGGACGGGTTCAGGCCCTTTGCGACCGCCCAATTCCTTGGGAAGTTCCAAGGCCTGCGCCTGCTTGCGCCGCTCCTCCGCCTCGGCCAAAGCCCGCTGAGCGGCAGGGGGAAGGTCTGGGCGCGGGGCGTCTGTCATGGCGGCATTCCTTGTTATGGGCTGGGCGATGATATACGCCGCAGGCCAAGGGAAACAAGGGAAGGGCTTTGGTCATGGCAGTTGAAGGCACGGCGGCGCGCGCAGCGGCGGTGGACCTGTTGGGGGCCGTGATCAGCGAAGGCTTGCCGCTGAGCCAACTGCTGGAAGAGGGCGCCCCCGTTCTGGCGCAGCTTTCGGCCTCTGACCGGGCGCGGGCGCAACGGCTGACCCTGATGACCCTGCGCCATCTGGAACAGGCCGATGCGGTGCTTGCCCCCCATCTGCGCAAAATGCCGCCACGGACGGTGCGCAATGCCCTGCGCTTGGCCGTGGTCGAACTGGCCGTGGATGGCGCGGCCCCGCATGGGGTGGTGAATGCCGTGGTGGATATGGTGCGCCATGGCAAGCGCACAGCCCCGATGGCGGGCCTCGTCAATGCCGTCTTGCGCAAAGTCACGGCGGAGGAAGCCCCTTTCGCCAAGCTTCGCCCGCAAAAGATGCCGCAATGGCTGCGCCAGCCGCTTGTTCATTTATGGGGGCGGGACGTAGTCAGCGCGATTGAGGCGGTTCAGGCCGCGCAACCGCCGTTGGACCTGACGCTGAAGCCGGGCGCAGAACGGCCAGAGGCCGCGCAGGCGCTTCCCACAGGTTCGGTGCGGCTGACAGGATCGGTTCAGATCTCGGCGCTGGCGGGCTATGCCGAAGGGGCATGGTGGGTGCAAGACGCCGCCGCCGCCCTTGCCGCCAAGCTGCTGGACCCGCAAAAAGGGGAGAAAGTCCTTGATCTGTGCGCGGCTCCGGGCGGCAAGACGATGCAAATGGCCGCCGCCGGGGCAGATGTGACGGCTTTGGATATTTCCGGCCCGCGCGCGGCACGGCTGGCCGAAAATCTGGTGCGCACCGGACTTGCGGCGCAGGTCGTGACCGCCGACGCGCTGCATTGGCAGCCCGACGCGCTTTTTGATGCGGTCTTGCTGGATGCGCCCTGTTCGGCCACGGGCACGATCCGCCGCCACCCCGATTTGCCCTTCGTCAAGGACGGGTCCGAGATTGCCGATCTTGTGGCGCTTCAATCCGCTTTGATTGACCGCGCGCTTGGCTTCCTGCGGCCCGGCGGGCGGCTGGTTTTTTGCACCTGCTCGCTTTTGCCGCAAGAGGGCGAGGCCCAGTTGGACGCTTTGTTGCAGCGTCACCCCGGCGTGACGGTGGAACGCCCCGCGCTGGAAGGGCTCGAGCCGGAGTGGGTCACCCCTGCCGGAGGATTGCGCTTGCGGCCCGATTATTGGGCAGAGTTGGGCGGCATGGATGGGTTTTTCATGGCACGGTTGCGGCTTCCTGCGGCCTAAGCGGGCAATTTGCGGTGACAGGTTGCGCGCCCGCCGTTATGGTCGCCCACAGAACACCCGAAAACGGGGGGCTGGTATTTTTGGCAGCGACAATGAGGCAAGGTGGCAACTTCCCGGAATGACGGGTTCGCGGCTCGCATGACGCGCTGGGCGAACAGATGGGCTGCGTGGCGTTCCGCGCGGGCGCCAGCCGCACGGGGATTCGTTTCGCAACCCGAACCGCGCAGCATCGGGCTTTATGCGCGCGGCAAGCAGCTTGTGTCGGGCAATATCATGCTGGCCGGGCATCTGGTCGAAGCACCGGGCGAACCACTTTGGCATGTCGCAGCCGAAGACCCGGCCTTCTGGAAAGAAGCGCATGGCTTTGCCTGGCTCGATGATCTGGCCGCCGTGGGCGACATCGTGGCCCGCAAACGCGCGCAGGATTGGACGTGGCGCTGGATTGCGCTGTTTGGCAAGGGGCGCGGGCCGGGTTGGACGCCTGACCTGACGGGGCGTCGTCTGATCCGCTGGATCAACCACGCCATCTTCCTGATGAACGGGCGCGAACCCGAAGAAACGCAGGCCTATTTCCGCGCGCTTTCGGCCCAAACGCTCTTTCTGTCGCGGCGCTGGCAGGCTACAGCCCCCGGTCTGCCCCGGTTCGAGGCGCTGACGGGGCTGATCTATGCGGGGCTTGCGCTGACCGGCATGGAGGAGGTCGTGATCCCCGCCGTCGCCGCCCTTGCCCGCGAATGTGAGACCGAGATCGACGCACAAGGCGGCATCCCCACCCGCAATCCCGAAGAATTGCTGGAGGTCTTTACGCTTTTGACATGGGCCGCGCAGGCGCTGGGAGAGGCCGGAAAAACCGTGCCGCCCGCGCATCTGGCCGCGATTGAGCGGATCGCCCCAACCCTGCGCAGCCTGCGCCATGCCGATGGCGCGCTGGCCCGGTTTCACGGCGGCGGGCGCGGAATGGAGGGGCGGCTGGACCATGCGCTGGCGGCCTCGGGCGTTCGCGCTGTGCCGGGCTCGGGCCTTGCGATGGGGTTTTTGCGGCTGGCCGCAGGGCGGACCACGGTGATTGTCGATGCCAGCGATCCGCCGGGTGGGCGGGCAGGGGCATCGGCCCATGCCTCAACCTTGGGGATCGAGATGACCTCGGGGCGGCGCCCGCTGATCGTCAGTTGCGGCTCTGGCGCGCCCTTCGGCCCGGAGTGGTATCGCGCGGGCCGCGCCACGCCCAGCCATTCGACCCTGTCGGTAGAGGGCTATTCCTCCAGCCGGTTGAACCGCGACACGCCAGAGGTTCTGGCCGATCGGTCGAATGTGGTGATGACCCGCCCCTCGCAGACGGCGGATGGGCAGATCTTGCGGCTGGCGCAGAATGGGTGGGTCGCGACCCATGGCCTGATGCACAGCCGTTTGCTGCTTCTTTCGCCGGATGGTCGTCAATTGGGCGGTCAGGATGAATTGCGTGCCGAAAGCCCCGCCGACCGCGACCGCCTTGCCGCCGTGATGCGGCGCAACCGCGATGGGTGCGTCAGCTTTGCGATCCGCTTTCACCTGCATCCCGATGTTGATGCCGAAATTGACCTTGGCGGCACCGCCGTGTCCCTCGCTCTCAAAAGCGGTGAGATTTGGGTCTTTCGCCACAGCGGATCCGAAGGTCTGTCGGTTGAGCCCTCGGTTTACCTTGAAAAGGGCCGTTTACGCCCGCGCGCCAGCAAACAGATCGTGCTTTCCGGCCATGTGGCCGAGTTTGATGCGATGATTGGCTGGACCTTGGCCAAAGCACAGGATACTCCGCTGGCCATTCGTGATCTGGAACGCGACGACCCGCTGATCCAGGTCTGACCCTCGCACTTTCCCGGAGTCTGCCACATGTCCGATCTCGTTCCCGTCAAACGCGCCCTTTTGTCTGTCTCGGATAAGACGGGGTTGGTGGATCTTGCCAAAGCACTTGCGGGGATGGGGGTTGATCTGGTGTCCACAGGGGGCACGGCGGCGGCGCTGCGCGATGCCGGGCTTGCGGTGCGCGATGTTTCAGACCTGACGGGCTTTCCCGAGATGATGGATGGACGGGTGAAAACCCTGCACCCGATGGTGCATGGCGGCCTGTTGGCGCTGCGCGATGACGCCAAGCATCAGGACGCGATGGCCACCCATGGGATCGAGGCGATCGATCTGTTGGTGGTGAACCTGTATCCGTTTGAAGCAACCGTCGCCGCCGGGGCCGCCTATGACGATTGCATCGAGAATATCGACATCGGTGGCCCGGCGATGATCCGCGCAGCCTCCAAGAACCACCTGTTTGTGAACGTCGTGACCGACCCCGAAGATTACGCCGCCCTGCTGGCCGAGATGGGGGCGAATGCGGGGGCGACCTCTTACGCGTTCCGCCAGAAGCTTGCGCTGACGGCCTATTCGCGCACCGCTGCCTATGATGCGGCGGTGTCCGGCTGGATGGCTGCGGCCCTGTCCGAAGCCACCCCGCGCCGCCGCGCCTTTGCGGGCACATTGGCGCAAAGCCTGCGCTATGGCGAAAACCCGCATCAGGCGGCGGCTTTCTATACCGATGGGTCCAACCGGATCGGCGTGGCCACGGCCCTGCAGTTGCAGGGCAAGGAACTGAGCTACAACAACATCAACGACACGGACGCGGCCTTTGAATTGGTGGCGGAATTCGCTGGCAAAGGGCCTGCCTGCGCGATCATCAAACATGCCAATCCCTGCGGCGTGGCCACCGGGGCCAGTTTGGCCGAGGCCTACGCCCGTGCCTATGACTGCGACCGGACCAGCGCTTTTGGCGGGATCGTGGCGCTCAATCAGCCGCTGGACGGGGCGACGGCGGAAAAAATCTCGGAGATTTTCACCGAAGTCGTGATCGCACCCGGCGCCGATGATGCGGCACGCGCGATTTTCGCCAAGAAAAAGAACCTGCGGCTGCTGACCACGGATGGCCTGCCGGATGCGGGCTCCAAGGGGTTGGCCTATCGTCAGGTGGCGGGCGGCTTTCTGGTGCAGGACCGCGATGCGGCCAATGTGACGCTGGAGGATCTGAAAGTCGTGACCAAGCGCGCCCCGACCGAGGCAGAGATGGCCGATTTGCTCTTCGCCTGGACCGTGGCGAAACACGTCAAATCCAACGCGATCATCTATGTGAAGGACGGAGCGACCGTGGGCGTCGGGGCGGGCCAGATGAGCCGCGTTGACAGCACCCGGATCGCTGCGCGCAAATCGCAGGACATGGCCGAGGCGATGGGCCTTCCCGCAGCGCTGACCAAAGGGTCTGTCGTGGCCTCGGATGCGTTCTTTCCCTTTGCCGATGGGCTGATTTCCGCCGCAGAGGCAGGGGCCACCGCGATTATCCAACCCGGCGGCTCCATGCGCGATGACGAGGTGATCGCCGCTGCCGATGCCGCAGGTCTGGCCATGGTCTTTACCGGCCAGCGCCATTTCCGGCATTGATCCATGCGGATGTTCTGGGCGGCTTTCGCGATTTTTGTGCTGGACCAGATCACCAAGCTTGCGGTGGTCTTTGGGCTCAATCTGCGGGAAGTCGGGCAATATGATGTCTGGCCGCCCTATCTGACCTTTCGGATGGCGTGGAATAGGGGCGTGAACTTTGGCCTTTTCGCCAATGATTCTGGTGTGATGCGCTGGGTGCTTATTGCCGTGGCTTTGGCGATCTCGCTTTGGGTCTGGCGGTGGATTTCCAGCAGTAATCAGCCGAAAATGGCGCAAATCTCGGCCGGGGTTCTGATCGGGGGGGCTTTGGGGAATGTGGTGGACCGCGTGTTCTACGGGGCTGTTGCGGATTTTTTGAACATGTCTTGTTGCGGTTTCAACAACCCCTATGCGTTCAATGTGGCCGATATCGCCATTTTCGCTGGTGCGATCGGGTTGGTTCTGTTTACCTCGGACACAGGGAAAAGCCCCGATCACAAAGCGTGAAAGACCCCGTGACGCGCCGGGATCTTTGGGTTAAACAAAGCGCAGGGTGCGCGGCCCTGCCCGAGGGTAAGGCCAAGTGGCGCGTAAAAGCGACGTGAAGGAGAGGAAGATGCAGGCAGGACGGAGTGCCCTTGCCATCGCGGGTTTGGCGATGCTGACACTTGCTGCTTGCGGTGAAGATGTTCCGCAGTTGATGAACCTGCGCGCAACCGGCAATGGCCCCGATGAATTCGCCATCGTGCCGCCGAAAGGGCTTGAGATGCCCGAAGATCTTGCCAGCCTTCCCGAACCCACGCCGAACGGCACCAACCGCACCGATCAGACCCCCGAAGATGACGCCGTTGCAGCCCTTGGTGGCCGCCCCGGTGCCGCACGCGGCGTGCCTGCGGGCGACTCCGGGTTGGTGAATTACTCCTCCCGCTATGGCCGTGCCGCAGAGATCCGCACCAGCCTTGCCGCCGAGGATCTGGAATACCGGCGCAACAACAAGGGCAAGTTCCTGGAGCGTCTGTTCAACGTGACCACCTATTTCCAAGCCTATGAGCCGATCTCTCTGGATCAGCATGCCGAATTGGAACGTTGGCGCCGGGCCGGTGTGCGCACCGTCGCCGCGCCTCCGCCCGGTCAAGGCCAGTAAGCCGCGCCAAAGCATTACAAATCCGTCTGAATGCTCACATCCGCGTCAGCGAGGCTTGACCCCGGCGCGGCGCTGCGTACCTGTTGACCACAGGAACTGATGGAGGAAAGCCATGTTGCGCCGCTATGTCGCCCCGATCCTTTTGGGGGCCTTCATGGGTTTGCCCGCCGTCGCGGATGAGGTGACCACCTTCACGCTGGAAAATGGGTTGGAGGCCGTGGTCATCGAAGATCACCGCGCCCCGGTTGTCACCCATATGCTGTGGTATCGCGTCGGCTCTGCCGATGAAGAGGCGGGCACATCGGGCATCGCCCATTTCCTGGAACATCTGATGTTCAAAGGCACCGATATGCTGGCCCCCGGAGAGTTTTCCGCCACGGTGGAGGCGCAGGGTGGCAATGACAATGCTTTCACCTCTTGGGATTTTACCGCCTATTTTCAGCGCGTTGCCGCTGACCGTCTGGAATTGATGATGAAGATGGAGGCCAACCGGATGCGCGGCCTCATCCTGTCAGAGGAAGACGTGCGCACCGAACGCGGCGTGATTCTGGAAGAGCGCAACCAGCGCACCGACAGCGACCCCGGCGCCTTGTTCGGCGAACAGCGCCGTGCCGCGCAATATATGAACCACCGCTACGGCGTGCCGATCATCGGCTGGCGGCATGAGATTGAAGACCTCTCGCGCGAAGATGCGCTGGCCTTCTACCAGAAATACTATGCGCCCAATAACGCGATCCTGATCGTGGCAGGCGATGTGGACCCGGAACAGGTGAAGGCCCTGGCTGAAACCTATTACGGCCCCATCGCGCCCACCCCCGGCCTGACAGAGCGTCTGCGCCCCGCCGAACCGCCGCAACTGGCCGAACGCCGACTGAAAATGACGGACCCGCGCGTGGCGCAGCCCTATGTCATCCGCACCTATATCGCCCCGGAGCGAAACCCCGGCGATCAGGCGCAGGCGGCGGCGCTGACCTATCTGGCCGAACTTCTGGGCGGCAATGGCACGACCTCGGTTCTGGCCAAGGCGCTGCAATTCGGGGAAGGGGCCAAGGCCGTTTACACCTCGGCCTTCTACGATGGCACGTCGCTGGACCTGTCGAACTTTGGCTTTGCCATTGTTCCCGTTCCCGGCGTCAGCCTGCAAGAGGCCGAAGACGCGATGGATGGGGTCATTGCATCCTTTCTGGAGGAAGGCGTCGATCCGGCCGCCTTTGAGCGGCTGAAACGCCAGCTGCGCGCCGACGAGATTTACGCCCGCGACGATGTGGACGGTTTGGCACGCCGCTATGGGCAGGCGCTGACCTCGGGGTTGACGGTGGCGGATGTGCAGGATTGGGCAACGGTCCTGCAAGCTGTGACGCCAGAGGATGTGATGAACGCGGCCCGCGCCGTGCTGGACCGTAACAAGGCCGTCACCGGCTGGTTGATGCGCGAGGAGGCAGGACAATGAAGATGCTTCGCTATGCAATCGTGGCGCTTTTGGCGCTGTCGGCCCCGCTGCGGGCGGAACTGCCTATTCAGGAGGTGAAATCTCCGGGGGGGCTGACCGCTTGGCTGATCGAAGATCATGGCATCCCCTTCACGGCACTGGAGATCCGCTTTGCCGGGGGCACCTCGCTTGATCCGCCGGATCAGCGCGGCGTGGTGAACCTGATGACCGCCCTGATCGAAGAAGGTGCGGGCGATCTGGACGCGCAGGGCTTTGCCGAGGCGCGCGACGATCTGGCGGCGAATTTCGGCTTTGGGGCCGGCATTGATTCGGTGTCCGTCTCGGCGCAGTTCCTGACGGAGAACCGCGATCAGGCGATGGCGCTGCTGCGCTCTGCGCTGATCAATCCGCGCTTTGATGCGGCGGCGGTCGAACGGGTGCGCGGTCAGGTGCTGGCCAATATCGACTCGGACGCCAAAGACCCTGGCAGCATTGCCGCCCGCAGCTTTGACCGCGCCGCCTTCGGAACCCATGCCTATGGCAGTTCGGGCGATGGCACGGCGCAAAGCGTGGCGGGGCTAAGCCGTGCCGACATTGTTGCCGCCCATAAAGGCGCCTTGTCGCGCGACCGTATTTTTGTGGCCGCGGCGGGTGACATCACGGCGGAAGATCTGGGAAAGCTGCTTGATGATCTGCTGGGCGATCTGCCTGCCACGGGGACGCCGCTTCCTGCGCGCGCCGATTGGGGGCTGAAGGGCGGCGTCACGGTGATCGACTTTCCGTCGCCCAATTCTCTGGTGCGCTTTGGCCATATCGGGATCAAGCGCGACGACCCTGAGTTTTTTGCCGCCTTCATCCTGAATGAGATTCTGGGCGGCGGGCGCTTTACCGCCCGTCTGATGACCGAAGTGCGCGACAAACGGGGGCTGACCTATGGCATCTCCTCCTATCTTGCGCCGATGGATCATGCCGAGTTGATGCTGGGGCAGTTCTCCAGCGCCAATGACAAGGTGGGCGAAGCGATTGATATCGTCGCGTCAGAATGGGCACGGATGCGTGAAGAAGGGGTCACGGCCGAAGAACTTGCCGCGACAAAGACCTATCTGACAGGCTCTTACCCGCTGCGCTTTGATGGCAACGGCCCGATTGCCCGTATTCTGGTGGGTATGCAGATGGAAGGCTTGCCGATTGACTACGCGCAGACCCGCAATGCCAAGATTGAGGCGGTGACGCAGGCGGATGTGCTGCGTGTAGCCCAACGCCTGTTGCAGCCCGATGCCCTGCATTTCACTGTTGTCGGTCAACCCGAAGGGGTCGTCAGCAAACCTTGACCGCCGCCATCGCATGGGATGATCTGGCCTCCATAACCGGGGCCAGATCCTATGGCCGAATCTGCCCGCCCATGCTAGCAATGGTGGCATCATGCAAAGCCACCCCAAGATAAGCCCAGACTCCGCCCCTCAGCGCCCGACGATCCGGCAGCTGGACGAATCTGCGATCAATCGGATCGCGGCGGGTGAGGTTGTGGAGCGGCCCGCCTCTGCGGTCAAGGAACTGGTGGAAAACGCGCTTGATGCCGGGGCGCGGCGGATCACTGTGGACTATGCCGAAGGCGGCAAGCGTCTGATCCGGGTCACGGATGATGGCTGCGGCATGAGCGGGGATGATCTGCCGCTGGCCCTGTCTCGCCATGCGACCTCGAAGATCGACGGGTCTGATCTTTTGAACATCCACTCCTTCGGCTTTCGCGGAGAGGCCCTGCCCAGCCTTGGCGCCGTGGGGCGGCTGACGATTTCAAGCCGTGCGGCGGGCGAAGGGGGCGTGATGATTGCCGTCTCGGGCGGGCGGATGGAGCCTGTGCGCCCTGCCGCCCTGCCACAAGGCACGGTGGTGGAGCTGCGCGATCTGTTCTTTGCGACCCCGGCGCGGCTGAAATTCATGCGCTCCGACCGGGCAGAAGCGCAGGCGATTGGTGAGGTGATCCGCCGTCTTGCGCTTGCGGAACCCGAGGTGGGCTTCGTGCTGCGCGATGTCTCGGGCGGGGGCGATGGCCGGGTGATGTTTCGCGCCGACCCCGAACAGGGCGATTTCTTTGGTGCACTTCATGCGCGGGTGGCGGGCGTGTTGGGGCGGGATTTTGCGGAAAATGCCCTTCCCATTGATGCAGAGCGCGAGGGCCTGCGGCTGCAAGGCTTTGCCGCCCTGCCGACCTATTCGCGCGGATCTTCAGCCGCGCAATATCTGTTTGTGAATGGCCGCCCCGTGGCCGACCGGATGCTCTTTGGCGCGCTGCGGGCCGCCTATATGGATGTGCTGAGCCGCGATCGGCATCCGGCCGCGGTTCTGAACCTTCAATGCGACCCGCAATCGGTGGATGTGAACGTGCATCCCGCCAAATCCGAGGTGCGGTTTCGCGAACCGGCGCTGGCGCGGGGGCTTATCGTCTCGGCGCTGCGCCATGCCTTGGCAGAGGCGGGGCATCGGGCCTCTTCGACCGTGGGGGCGGAAACGCTGGGCGCGTTCCGGCCCGAACCGGCAGCGGATACCGCCCCGCGCGTCTATCAGATGGACCGCCCGCACCGTGCCGCGATTTCGCGGCTGGCGCAGTTTCAGGCCCCGGAAGCCTCCTCGCACAGCTTTGGATTTGCCGAAGCCCCCTCCGCACGCACCGAACCCGCCCCCCTGACAGAGGCCGATATTGCCCGTCCGCTTGGGGCGGCCCGCGCGCAACTGCATGAAAATTACATCGTCGCCCAGACCCGCGACGGCATGATCCTTGTCGATCAGCACGCCGCCCATGAACGCTTGGTCTATGAACGGCTCAAGGCGCAGAGGGACGGCTCCGGCATCACGGCACAGGCGCTTTTGATCCCTGAAATCGTGGAACTCTCGCCGCAGGAGGCCGCCCAACTGCTGGAGCTTGCCCCCGATCTGGCCGCGCTTGGTCTGGGGATTGAGGCTTTTGGCGGCGGCGCGATTGCGGTTCGTGAAACACCCGCCTTGCTGGGGCAGGTCGATGCCGAGGCGCTGTTGCGCGACATTCTGGACGATCTGGCGGATATCGGGCGCTCTGACCGGTTGCAGGCGCGGATGGATGCGGTGCTCAGCCGGATGGCCTGTCATGGGTCTGTCCGCTCGGGGCGTCAGATGCGCGCCGAAGAGATGAACGCCCTTCTGCGCGAGATGGAGGCGACGCCGCTTTCGGGTCAGTGCAACCATGGCCGCCCCACCTATGTGGAGCTGAAGCTTGCCGATATCGAACGGCTTTTTGGCCGCCGATGATCCAGATTGCAGGCCGCGACATCGTGTTGACCGATCCTTGGGTGCTGGCCGGGGCCGGGGCTTTTGTGCTCGTGGTGTTTTTGATGCTGATCCTGCGGGCGGCGGGGCGGTCGGCCCGCGCGGCAGAGCCTTTGATGCGCGAAATGAGTTGGCTGGGGCAGCGGGTCGGGCAGTTGGCCGATGGGCAGGAACGGCTTGCGGGCGGGCTTCATCATGTCTCCGAAACCCAAGCGCATAGCCAGACGGCCATGCTGCAACTGATGGAAAAGCGTCTGGCGGAAGTGCAGCGCGGCATGATGGAAAGCCTGCAGGGCAATTCGACCCGCACGGCGCGCAGCCTTGGCGAATTGCAGCAGCGGTTGCAAACCATCGACAAGGCACAGGCCAATATCGAAAAGCTGTCGGGCAATGTGTTGGGGCTGCAGGATATCTTGTCCAACAAGCAGACCCGCGGTGCCTTTGGCGAGATCCAGCTGAACGACATTGTGCGCAAGGCCCTGCCCTCGGATGCCTATGCGATGCAGGCGACGCTTTCGAACGGACGGCGGGCGGATTGCCTGATCCATCTGCCAAACCCGCCCGGCCCCATTGTGATCGACAGCAAATTCCCGCTGGAAGCCTATGAGGCCCTGCGCCGCGCTGACACTCCGCAAGCGCAGCTTGAGGCAGCCCGCCAGATGCGGACCGCCGTGCGCACCCATATCCGCGCGATTGCCGAGAAATACATCCTTGAGGGCGAAACGGCGGATGGGGCGTTGATGTTCCTGCCGTCTGAGGCCGTTTATGCCGAATTGCACGGCAATTTCCCCGAACTCATCCGCGAGGGGTTTACCGTCAAGGTCTGGATCGTCTCGCCCACCACCTGCATGGCGACGCTGAACACGATGCGGGCAGTGCTGAAAGATGCGCGGATGCGCGAACAGGCCGGGGTGATCCGCGCGACCTTGCGTCATTTGCACCGGGACGTGGAATTGGTGGTCGAACGCGTCGAAAAGCTGAATACCCATTTCAATCAGGCCCGCGCCGATCTGGATGGCATTTCAACGGCCGCCGAACGTGCGGGCAAACGCGCGGCCCGGCTGGATAATTTCGACTTTGAAGAGATCGCGCCCGAACCGCCTCTGCCCGGAATTGCCGCGGGGGAGCGGGGCTAAGCAAAAGGCCCTGCCAGCGGGACAGTGCCTTTGCGAAATCTGTTGGCGGTCAGATGCGGAAGAACGGCTGTGCGATCCGGGCCAGCAAGCGGTTGAAGCGTAGCGGCGCATCGGTTGCGGCAAGGCAGATGCAATCTGCGCCCATCTCAGCCACCGGCTGGTGATTGAGGTCTTCATTCGCGATCTCAAGATCCCCCACGCCAAAACGGTCCGTCTCATCCCGGAACGCGCCTTGCAGAACAAGCGTCAACTCGGTGCCGCGATGGCCGTGGTCGGGCACATTCGCGCCCGCCGGGATAAACAAAAGTCGCGCGCTTGCGGATTTCTCGGTCGGCAGAATCGCCTGTTTCACACCCATGCCCAAGGGCCGCCATTTGACCGCCGAAAGATCGCCGCCGATGTAATCCACCAAAGGCGCGGGCAGAATGCCTTGACGCGTGCTGCGTGCAGGTTCAGGCGCAAAGCGGGGCGCGCCTTGCAGGATGCGGGCCATCGTCTGGTCAAAGCTGCCGTCGGTCATGCTGGCCTCGGCGCAATCTTCCATCACCGCGCCGCCAACCGCCTCAAAGCTGCCAAGCCGCGCCCGACAGTCATCGCACAGCGACAGATGCGTCGCGAGAACAAGGCTGAACGCCTCGGGCAGTTGCCCGGCAGAGTAAGCCATCAGAAGGCTGTCAGAGATGTGGTGGCGGATGGTCATGGGCAACTTCTTTCAGGTCATCTTGTGGCGCAAGCGTTCCAACGCCAATCTGATGCGCGATTTGATCGTGCCAAGGGGCAGACCGGTTTCGGCGGCAATCTCGCTATGCGACAAATCGCCGAAATAGGCCTTTTCGATTAAGGCGCGCTGTTTTTCCGGCAGAAGGGCCAAGGCCTCTCCCAGACGGTCGGTGTCTTGCTGCATTTCAAGCGCTTCTTGCTGATCGGGTTCAGCTTCGGCGCCCCAAGGCAGGTCTTCGGGTTCGGGGCGACGCGCCTTTCGCAGCGCGTCGATCCGCTTGTTGCGCGCGATGGTGAACACCCAAGTGGCCACCGATGCCCGCGCCGGGTCAAACAAATGCGCCTTTTGCCATAGGGTCGCCATGACGTCTTGCGCACATTCCTCTGCCAGCCCCGCAGAAGCGCCGGATTTCATCAGAAACCCTTTGATTCGCGGCGCAAAATGCCGAAACAACGCCTCAAACGCCGCCCGGTCCTTATGATCACGAACGCGCAGCACAAGGGCTGCCCAATCGTCTTGCTTGGTTTCCGTCGTCAAACCAGATCCTTCCCGGCGGTGCATGGCATCGCTGTCGGGCGCAACATAAAGCTGCGCCGCGTGGGTTGCATCCGATTTTTTGGCGTATCCGGCATCCAACATACTCCTTCTACGCAGCGACCCGGCAGGTGGATCACCCGGCCGATCAAAAACTGTCAGAAAAAATGTACGCGGTTTTCGACCCCTGTCACAGGGGTTGGACAAACAGAATGACACCTCTGCCATTGTTTCTGATCCAGCCGGCGATTTCTTGCGTATTCCTTGAAATTCTGCCCCAACGGGCGAAGACAGCGCCGGGCGGCCTCTGTGTCGCCTCAGCGCGTTGATGACGTAAACAGGAGTATCCGCCACTATGCCTTTCGAATCCAACCGTCCAAGTACCCGTCGCATTGCAGTGATCGGGGGCGGGATTTCCGGCATGGCGGCGGCGCATATGCTGTCGCGCGATCATCAGGTTGTCTTGTTCGAGGCTGAAAAGCGTTTGGGTGGCCATGCGCGCACGGTGATTGCGGGCAAGCGCGGCGATCAGCCGGTGGATACCGGGTTTATCGTGTTCAACCATGTGAACTATCCCAATCTGGTGGGGCTGTTTGAAAAGCTGGGCGTGCCGACGACCAAAAGCGACATGAGCTTTGGTGCCTCGATCAATGGGGGCGCGTTTGAATACGGATTCCGCACTTTTCAGGGCCTCTTTGCGCAAAAGCGCAACCTTGTGAACCCGCGCTACCTTGGGATGCTGCGCGACATCACGCGCTTTAACGCCAAGGCCGAGGAAATTGCCGGCGACGGCTCCATGACCATCCGCGCGTTTCTTGAAAAGCTGGGCGCGGGGGCGTGGTTCCGCGACTACTACCTTTTGCCGCTGTCTGGGGCGATCTGGTCCACGCCGACGCAGGGTATTCTGGATTTTCCGGCCCGCGCGATGATCCAGTTCTTCAAGAACCATGCGCTGTTGGGCGTCACAGGGCAGCACCAATGGTACACAGTGCAGGGTGGGTCCGTGGAATATGTTCGCCGGGTGGAGGCCGCGCTGCAATCAGCGGGGGTCGATATTCGGCTTGGGGCCAAAGTGGCGGGTGTGACCCGCGCGCCGGGGTCCGTTTCGGTGCGCGCACAGGGCAGCGAGGCGGAACTTTTTGACGAGGTGATCTTCGCCACCCATTCCGACGATACGCTGCGCCTTTTGTCCGATGCCAGCCCCGCCGAGAAAGCGGGCCTCGGCTCCATCCGCTATCAGCCGAATGATGTGGTCTTGCACGCAGATGCGGCGATGATGCCCAAGCGGAAGGCGGCTTGGGCGTCCTGGGTCTATGTTGAAGGGGCGGGGCCACGGCCTGACCGGATTGACCTGACCTATTGGATGAACTCGCTTCAGCCGATCCCGACGGACGACCCGATGTTCGTCACCCTCAACGCCAATCGCCGGATCCGGGAGGAGTTGATCTATGATCAGGTGACCTTCAGCCATCCGGTCTATGATCTGGGAGCCTTGGCCGGGCAGGCGCAGTTGCGCGCGATGAATGGCACGAATGGCACATGGTTTTGCGGGGCGTGGATGCGCAACGGCTTTCACGAGGATGGCTTTGCCAGCGCCGTGGACGTGGTTGAGGCGATGCGCGCCCCTCAAAGGATGGCCGCAGAGTGAGCACAGTCGAGGCCATAAGCGGTGAGACGTTCCACGGTCGGCGCGGGGCGATCAACAACGCGTTCCGCTACCGGGTGGATTATGTGCTTCTGGACCCCTCTGATGTGCAGGGACCAAGCCTGTTTTCGCATAACCGGGGCAATCTGACCTCACTTTGGGATCGCGATCATGGGGGCGTCCGTAAGGAAGGCCGGGGCGTGCAATGGGCGCGGGACGTGCTGGCCGGGCACGGGCTGCCGGGGGCCGACCGGATTTTGCTTTTGGCGCAGCCGCGGGTCTTGGGGCATGTGTTCAACCCGGTGTCCTTCTGGCTTTGCCATGATGCAGATGGCGCTTTGCGCGTGGTGATTGCCGAGGTGAACAACACCTTTGGCGACCGCCATTCCTACCTGTGCCACCGCGATGATCTGGCCCCGATCACGCGCGAAGATACGATTGCCGCGCAAAAAATCTTCCATGTCTCGCCGTTTCAGCCGGTCGAGGGGGGCTATACCTTCCGCTTTGACATTCGCGCCGACAAGATTGGCATCTGGATTGATTACAGCGCGGGGCAGGGCGGGCTGATCGCCACGCTCACGGGCAAACGTAAGCCGCTGACCAACCGCGCCCTTTTATGGGCGGCCCTGCGCAGGCCGTTCGGGTCGCGCCGGGTGCTGACGCTGATCCATTGGCAAGCGCTCAAGCTATGGGTCAAGGGCGCGCGGTTCTACACCCGGCCAGAGCCGCCTCAGGATGAGGTGACGCGATGATGACGCGCAGCCTTTTGCCATGGTCCCTGTTTGCCGCCTTGATCGCGACCGCCGGTTTGCCGATCTACATCCACGCGCCGAAATTCTATGTCGATACCTATGGTGTTTCGCTGGCGACGCTGGGGCTGGTGCTGTTTGGCTTGCGGCTGTTGGATGTTGTGCAGGACCCGGCACTTGGCTGGCTGGCAGAAAAGGCGCGCGGCTATCGGGGGCAATTGGTTGCTTTTGGGGTGGTTTTGCTTGTCCTCTCGATGCTGGGCCTCTTTGCCGTGACACCGCTTTTGCCGCCGATCTGGTGGTTTGCGCTGACGCTCACGGGGTTGTTTTCGGCCTTCTCGCTGCTGACCATCTGCTTTTATGCACAAGGGGTCATGAAGGCCAAAGCGGCCTCGGGCGGGCATTTGCAACTGGCAAGCTGGCGTGAGGCGGGGTCGCTGATCGGGATCTCTGTCGCGGCAGTGGCCCCCGTTGCCTTGGCGGCGCTGACGGATCAGCCATTCGCCCTTTTCGCCTTGCTGTTTGCGCTGCTGGGCGGGGTCGCCCTTTGGGCAATGCGGGGGGAGTGGACGGGCGGCGCGGTGCAGACGGCCAGCGTCTCGCCGTTGCTGGTGCTGTCCGACCCGATGACGCGGAGGCTTTTGGTGCTGGCGCTGGTGAATGCGGCCCCGGTCGCCGTCACCTCGACGCTGTTCCTGTTCTTCGTGGAAAGCCGTCTGGAGGCCCCCGGTTCTGAAGGCCCGCTTTTGCTGTTGTTCTTTGCGGCGGCCGCCGTGACCGCGCCCTTCTGGGGCAAGCTGGCGGCAAGGGTTGGTGCCAAAGCCGCCCTTCTGGCGGGCATGGGGCTTGCCGTTGTCTCTTTCGCTTTTGCCCTGCGGCTGGGGGCGGGGGATACGCTGGGCTTTGCCGTGATCTCGGCGGCGTCGGGTGCGGCACTGGCCGCCGATATGGTGCTGTTGCCCGCGATCTTCGCGCGGCATCTGTCGGCGCGGGCGGGGGGGGAGGCGATGGGCTTTGGCCTATGGTCCTTTGCCTCCAAGCTGTCGCTCGCCATCGCTGCCGCCACGCTTTTTCCCCTTCTGCAATGGGCTGGCTTTGCCTCGGGCGAGACCAACACGCCTGAGGCTTTGCAAGCCCTCACCCTGCTTTACGCAGCGCTTCCTTGCGCCCTCAAACTGCTGGCCATCGCCTTGTTGGTCACCACTCCTCTGAAGGAGGCTTGATATGACGTTGACTGCCTTGATTATCGGAATGACTCTGACGCTCGCCCTTGTGGCGCTGCACAGCCGCTACATGGGGTTTCTGGCCCAAAAGCCATCGGATCTGGCGGGGAAGGGCCCGGCCTTTGACATGCGCACCCATCTTTCCGGGCCGATCCTGTGCGAAGGCGTGATTTACGGGCCGACAGGGCGCGTGGCCTCGCGCTTTGTGGCGGATATGGAGGGAACATGGGATGGCAATGTCGGCACGCTGGCCGAAAAGTTCCGCTATGACAGCGGGCTGACCCAAAACCGTTGCTGGACGCTGAAACTGGGCAATGATGGCGCGATCCGGGCTGAAGCACCGGATCTGGCGGGCATCGGCTCGGGCCGGGTCGAAGGGCCGGGGGTGGTTCTGCACTACCGGATCAAGCTGGACCCTTCGGCGGGCGGGCATGAGTTGGACGTGACCGACTGGATGTATCTGATGGAGAACGGAACCATCATGAACCGCAGCCAGTTCCGCAAATGGGGGATCAAGGTGGCCGAGCTGGTGGCCACAATGCGCCCCGCAAACGGACGGTCGCTGGCATGAGGGTTTGGCAGGGCAAACGCTATTGGCTGGTGGGGGCAAGCGAAGGTCTGGGCCTCTCTCTCGCCCGCAAGATCAATGCGGCTGGCGCCGAGGTGATCTTGTCGGCGCGGTCCGCCGAGGGGCTAGAAAAAGCGCTGGCCACAATGCCGGGCCGCGCCTCTGCCGAAGCCGTGGACGTGGCTGATATGGATGCCGTACGTGCAGCGGCAGAGCGGATCGGCCCGGTGGATGGGGTCGTGTTTCTGGCCGGGGTCTATTGGCCGATGCGCGCGCAAGACTGGGACGCCGAAAAGGTCGTCGCGATGTGCGACGTGAATTTCACGGGCTGCGCGCGGGTGATCGGTGCCGTCTTGCCGGAGATGGTCAAGAAAGGCACGGGGCATGTGGTGATCACAGGCTCGCTGTCCGGCTTTCGCGGGCTGCCGGGGGCGATTGGCTATGCGGCCTCCAAATCGGGGGTGATGGCGCTGGCCGAAAGCCTTTACGCCGATCTGCGCGGCTCGGGCATTGATGTTCAGGTGGCCAATCCGGGCTTCATCCGCACCCGCTTGACCGACAAGAACGACTTTTCGATGCCCTTCCTGATGGAGCCGGACGATGCCGCCCGCCACATGTTTGAACTCATGCAGACGGACCGTTTCAAATCCAGCTTTCCGCGCGCCTTTTCCTTGCTGTTCCGGCTGTCGCAATTCCTGCCGGATTGGGCCTATTACCGGATGTTCGCGCCGAAATAGGCCGTTCAGACCAGTCGGGCGAGGTGCTCGTCGAACAGGGCCTTTGCCCGGCCCCAGACCCCGCCTTCCAGATCCTTCAGCGTCAAAAGCGACGGCAGCAGCAGCCCCGCGAAATCCTCACTGCTTTCGACGGGCAGAAGCGAGGGAAGATTGTCGATCGCTGTCACATCCAGCGCCGGATTTTCAGCCACGCGCAACGCAGGTTCGGCCCAATCGGTCGCCCGGTCATAAACCTTGATCGGAGAGAAATCCGAGGTCGGATCGCAGGCAATATCCCCGATCACGGTCAGGTTGCGCGGTTGATGAAGCGTGGATTTCGGCACGAAGACCGGGCAGCCGGGACGGGCCAGAATGGCGTTCAGAAAAATCTCATGCGTCAGGATTTCGGGGAAAGGCCCCCCCGAGGCTGTCTCCGCCATGTCCCATTTGGTGACGCTCAGCCCCATAGCCTCACACAGGTCGCTGGCCCCAGTGCCCACGCGGCCCAAAGCGCCAATGACGATGGCACGCGGCAGGGGGGCGGACAGCGGCGCAAGTGCTGCCGCCAGATCAGCCAAAAGCGTATCCTTGCTGGCCGATTTTGCCACTGGTCCAAGGAGGCCGCCTTGCTGTTGTGCGATCCAGCATTTAAGCGCGACAGCGGCCCCGGCATAGCCCGCCCAATAGCCAAAAGCCGCGACGCGCCGCCCGGCCTCATCCACCAGATATTCGATATCGTAAAGCGTGCCGCCCCCCGCCTTGAAGCGGCGCAGCAGGGTCTGGCCAGCGGGCTGGCCCTTATAGGCATGGCCGAACAGTATATGGCGATGCCGCAAGGGCGTGCCATCCTCGGGCAATTCTTTGAGGCCAAAGATGATCGCCTCTTGTGGGGCGTCGGGCCAGGTGTTTTCGGGGGCAATCGCGCAGCCTGCCGCCCGGAACCCCTCGATCCCGATGGCACGGACAGAGCTTTCCTCGACCGTGACCCGGTAGCCCGCGGCCAAAAGCCGGGCGGCCCCGTCAGGGGTCAGGCCAACGCGTTCTTCATTCGGGCGCTGTTCGGCGCGCAGCCAGATGTGGGTCATGGTGGTCTTCCTCTGCACTCTGGGTCTATCGGTCGCGCTGGCGCGCATATCCTCTGCGCAAGGCCCGCTTTTGCCAGCGTTCAGCGGCAAGACAGGCATCGCGCAGATTGGCGAACCAGTCGATCCGGCTTTGCCCGCCCCGCGCATTGCCCCGCCCGCGCGTGCCCCATTCGCGCAAGACGGTGTATTCGCCAAACAGGTTGTAATCGACATTCACACGGTAATAGCGCGCAGCCTCGCTGGTCTGGCGGAGCAGGTGGAAACCGATCATGCCTGCCCTTTCCTGTGGCGCGCTGCGTTTGGGCTTTGCCGCCCGGTTCTTTAGCCCAGAGTAATCCGTTCAGCCGCCAAGGAACAGGCCCAACGGCAAGCCTTCGCGGCGATTTGGGGGCTTGGGCTTTTGACAGTCCTGCGCCTATGTTAGCAGGGCGGAAACAAGGGAAGGCCAGAAGAACCCGATGCAGATTGAAGAAACGCCGCTTCCGGGCGTCCTGTTGATCACGCCGCCGCGCTTTGGCGATGCGCGGGGCTGGTTCAGCGAAAGCTACAACGCGGCCAAGCTGGCTTCACTGGGGGTCAAGACGGTCTTCGTTCAGGATAACCATTCCTTTTCGGCAGCTTTGGGCACGCTGCGCGGGCTGCATTATCAATCGCCCCCCCATGCCCAAGACAAGCTTGTCCGCTGCAGTCGTGGCGCGATTTTTGACGTGGCGGTCGATTTCCGCCGCGGATCTGAGACCTTCGGGCAGTGGTACGGGGTGGACCTGACCGCCGATTGCGGCCGCCAATTGCTGGTGCCCAAGGGCTTTCTGCACGGGTTCGTCACCCGCCAGCCAGACACCGAAGTGCAGTACAAATGCTCTGACATCTATGCCCCCGAATGCGACGGGGGAATTCGCTGGGATGATCCGGAAATCGGGATCGACTGGGGCCTGACGGGGCCGCCGGTGCTGTCGGCCAAAGACGCCACCGCCCCGTTTCTGGCTGCCGTAACATCGCCTTTCACGGGGGAGTCGGTATGAAACTTCTGGTCACCGGCGGGGCCGGGTTCATTGGGTCGGCGGTTGTGCGGCTGGCGGTGGCACGGGGGCATTCGGTCGTCAATCTGGATGCGCTGACCTATGCCGCCTGTCTGGACAATCTGGCGCCTGTCGCTGGCTCTTCGCTTTATGCCTTTGAAAAGGCGGATATCCGTGACCGCCCGGCGCTAGACCGTATCTTCGCCGCACATCAACCCGATGCCGTTCTGCATCTGGCCGCGGAAAGCCATGTGGACCGCAGCATCGACGGCCCTGCCGATTTCATCGACACGAATATCACCGGAACCTTCAACCTGCTGGAGGCCGCGCGGCACTATTGGCTTGCCTCATCACGGCCCGAAGGGTTCCGCTTTCACCATGTCTCCACGGATGAGGTGTTTGGCTCTTTGGGTGCAGAGGGGTTTTTTACCGAAACCACCGCCTATGCCCCCAACAGCCCCTATTCGGCCTCCAAGGCGGCATCGGATCATCTGGTCCGGGCCTGGGGGGAGACTTATGGCCTCCCGGTTCTGCTGACCAATTGTTCCAACAATTACGGGCCCTACCACTTTCCCGAAAAACTGGTCCCGGTGGTGATCCTCAATGCGCTCGCCGGGCGGCCCATTCCGGTCTATGGCGCGGGCGACAATATCCGCGACTGGCTTTACGTCGAGGATCACGCCGATGCGCTTCTGACCGTCTTGCAGCGCGGCGAGATTGGCCGAACCTATGCGATTGGCGGCGAGAATGAGGCGCGCAACCTTGATCTGGTGCGGATGATTTGCGCGATCATGGATGACCTACGCCCCGAAGGCGCGCCGCATGATCGGCTGATCACCTTCGTTGCGGACCGCCCCGGCCATGACCAGCGCTATGCGATCGACCCGGCGCGGATCAACCGCGAATTGGGCTGGCGGCCTTCGGTGACCCTTGAAGATGGCCTGCGCAAAACTGTTGAATGGTTCTTGGCCAATGCGCCGTGGTGGCAAGCCCTTCAGGTGCGGTCCGGGGTTGGGACGCGCCTTGGGCTGACAGGGGCCGCACCGTGAAGCTTTTGGTCTTCGGGAAATCCGGTCAGGTCGCGCGGGAATTGCAGCGCAGGGTTCCGGCTGGCACCGAACTGATCTGTCTTGACCGCGCTTCGGCGGATCTGTCCAAGCCGCAGGACTGCGCCCGCATCATCCATGAGACAAAGGCCGAACTGGTGGTGAATGCCGCCGCCTGGACAGCCGTTGACGCCGCCGAAACCCATGCCGCCGAGGCGATGGTCATCAACGCCGATGCTCCGGCGGCGATGGCGTGGGCAGCCGCAGACCGTGGCCTGCCCTTTGTGCATCTGTCCACGGATTACGTCTTTGACGGCGCGGGGGATGCACCGTTTCTGCCGGAAAGCCCCACCGCCCCTCTGGGTGTTTACGGTCAAACGAAACGCGCGGGCGAGATTGCGGTGATGCAAGCGGGGGGGCGCTTTGCCATCCTGCGGACCTCTTGGGTGATTTCGGCGCATGGGTCGAATTTCGTCAAGACGATGCGCCGCCTCGGGGCAGAGCGTGACGCTCTGAGCGTCGTGGCCGATCAGATTGGCGGGCCGACCCCCGCTGCGGCCATCGCGGATGCTGTGTTCACCGTGGCGCAGGCCTTGCGGGAGGGCGCAGCGGGGGGCGTCTATCATTTCGCTGGGGCGCCCGATGCGAGTTGGGCCGATCTTGCCCGTGCGGTGATGGCGGGCTCCGGGCTGTCCTGCCAGATCCATGAGATCTCAACCGCTGAATATCCGACGCCTGCGCGCCGTCCGCTCAACTCCCGGCTGGATTGCAGCAGTCTGGAGGCTGATTTCGGCATTCCGCGCCCCGATTGGCGGCAAGGGCTTGCGCAGATCCTGTCAGAGCTTGCGGGCTGAGCCGCTCACAGGTCCGGTCGCTCTCGGCCACCGGGCAGCCATTTCAGCGGGCGATGTACAAGACGGGCCAGATCACGCGAGCGGCTCGGCTTGCGCAAATCCGGCACAGAGGCCAGAACCCGCAGGCCAAATTGCTGTTCGATCTGTGCGGCATTGCGCAAAACCGGGTCGCGCCGATAGGCCAGCACGATCTGCACAAACCCCGCAAAAGCCCCTGCGAGAGTACCCAGAACCGCCAGCCCCAACGGACCGATCCGGCGTGCCGCATAGGTTGATCGCGCACGCTCCAACGGTAAAAGCCGCAGCACGCCTGTTGGTGCCCGCGCCGCCAGATCCAGCGCGCTTTGGGCCAGATCATTCGCGATCCGCGCCGCTTTTTCCGGTGTTTCCGACTGCGCCCGGATCGACAGCGCCACAAGCTGGCGCGCCTCCCCCAGTGTCTGGCTGAACCGATCAAAGATGGGATCAAAGCGAACCGCCCCGCGCAGGGCCGCGAGCTTTTCAGCCTCCCCCAGCGCATCTCCCTCAAAAAGCCCGTGCCTTTCAATGATCCCGATCAGGGTCTCCGCCCCCATCAGACGCAACTCGATGGCCTGCATCTGACGCGCCAAGGCCTGCGGGTCCGCCCCCGCTTGTGCGTCCACCTCCAGAACGGCACGCGCATCAAAGCGCGCGGGCGTCAGGGGCGACACCAACACCCCCGCCAATGCCCCACAAAGAGCAAGCGCCAGGATCCGTGGCGCGCGCCCCCGCACCCGCCGCCAAAGGCCGCGCAGATGGGGCCATTCAAAGATCACGGGCCAACCCCCGAAGTCTCCGCCCGGTTCAGGACAATCCCCGCCAGTGGACAGGAGTCCTCAATCAAGGCTTTGCTGGCGGCTATCTCACTTGCCGTGTCGCGCGTCGCATCGACCACCAACAGCGCTGCATCCACCCGAGGCAGCAGCGCAATCACGCCATCCCCTCCCAAAAGCGGCGGCGCATCAAACAGGGTAAGATCCGGCGCCAGCCGCAGCGTAATCTCATCAAGCCTGCGCCTGACCGCAGGCGCGTGCCAATGATCCGAGGCCCCCGGCAGGGCAACGCCCGCAAACCCAAGCGCAAGCCCCGGCCCCATCCGGTGGAAATGCTGCTCCAACGGGCTTTTCCCAAAAAGATATGCCGATAAATCGCTGGCCTCTGTCACCCCGAAAAGCCCCGCCAATCCCGGCGCCGCCAAGGCCAGATCAACCAAAACCGCCCGGCCCTCGCTCCGCCGCGCAAGTGCAAGTGCCAGGTTGGCCGCAACAAGGCTCTTGCCGCCACCCGCGCGCGGAGAGGTGATCAAAACGCGCCGCCAGCCATTCTGTAGGCACAGGGACGAAAGCCGCGTGCGCAGGCTGTCGAAGATCGCGCTGGCCTCTGGATGTTCCCGGTTCGGAAACAAACCGTTTGCGCGCAGTTTTTCGACCGGGAAAGCGATGGCGGGCAGCGCATCCCAAAGCGCTTCAGAGCGGACTTGCCCCCCGGTCAGACTGCCCCCCGTTCCGAACAAAGCCTCCCGCCCGACCCCACCCCGAAACGGCGAGATCGCCACGGATCGGATCTTGCGACTTTCCTCGGCGGCCTTCTTCAGCCGATCGGCCGCCGCTCCGAAAACAAGGATCTTCCCACGGTCTTCGGCACAAGCTGTTGTTTTATCAGGGTTTGACATGGGGGTCTTCAAGGTCTTCCGGCAGTGCCGCGGAAAAGCGGCAGGGTGGCAATCGTCATGCGCCCACAAACCTGCGGGCCAAGGCAATTGCCAAGATCGCTCCGGGGTGCGCGCCCGCCTCGTCTCTCAGACTATGCCCAGGCCCCCGCCCAAGTCCGTTCAAAACTAACAGAGTTTCGCCGAAAACAAAAGAGGTTTGCCGCCCCCCGGCCCCGCCCCTTCATCTGTTCAAAAATATCCCACGGGGGGTGCGGGGGGTGTGAAACCCCCCGCGTGCGGGAAGCTGGGGGTGCGGGTGGTGTGCCCCGCTGCCTTGGCAGCCTCCGGGCGGGCCATCCGGCATGAAATTGCCCAATGTCCAAGAAGTCATAGGGAATTTTCGCCATTGGCATTACGCTCGTCCAAAACCGCTGCTGACGGAGGAAGTAATATGGCGAAGCAACTGGCATGGGCGGCTCTGGCCGGTTTGGTCTTGGCGGCCCACCCCCTTTACGCCGAAGACCGCGCTTTGGTGATCGGCAATGAGAATTACTCGGACGGGGCGGACATTCCCGGCGCTCGCGAGGCGCTGAACGCCTCCATCGCGCTGCGCGCTGCCGGGTTCACGGTGATCGATGGGCGCGATCTGGCAACGCCGGCGCTGCGGTCGCGGCTGTCCGCACAGTTGCGGGTGCTGCGCCCGGAGGATCGGCTGATCCTTCTCCTTGCAGGGCATTTCGCGCAATCTGACGGGCAGACGTGGTTTTTGGGCACCGATGCCAGCGCGCCTGACCTTGCCAATATTGATGCCGCCGGGATCAGCCTTGCCACGGTGATGGAAATTGCGGCCCGCGTCCCCGGCGGTGCAGTCGTGCTGCTGGGCACGGAAAACCGCCGCCTGCCTTTGGCCACGGGGCTGCGGCAGGGCATCGGGCCGCTGGTGCCGCCACAAGGGGTTGCGGTTGTTCAGGGCGATGCGCGGGCGGTTTCAGGCTTTGCCAGCGCCACGCTCACGGCGCGCGGGGCGAGCCTTGCCAGCCTGTTGCGGGGGCGTTCTGATCTTTCTGCCACCGGTTTTCTGCCGCAAACGATGCCTTTCCGCCCGGCCAAAGGGGGCGCTGACGCGGCCCCTGTTGTCGCACCGCCTCCGGTCTCCACGGGGCAAACGGTCATTGAACGCGCGGCGGAGGATCAGGCTTGGGCCGCTGCCCGGCGCACAGGAACCGAAGCCAGCTTTCGCGCCTATCTGGATCGCTACCCCTCTGGCCGCTTTGCCGCCCTTGCCCGGTCCGAGATTGCGCGCATCCAGAATGATCCGCAGGCCCGCGCTGAGGCTGCAGAGGCGGCTTTGAACCTCAGCCGGGATCAGCGCCGCACCATTCAGCGCCAGCTTTCGCTTCTTGGGTTCGACCCGCGCGGGATTGACGGATTGTTCGGGCGCGGCAGCCGCACGGCCATTCTGGCTTGGCAACGGCGCACGGGCTATGCCGAAACCGGCTATCTGGATCGGGATCAGATTGTCAGCCTCACCGCCCAAGCCGATCGCCGCGCCGCCGAACTGGAACGAGAGGCGGCAGAGCGTAAGGCCGAGCAGGACCGGCAGGATCGTATCTATTGGCGCAGCACCGGGGCTGCGGGCGATGAGGCGGGCCTGCGCGCCTATCTCAAGCGCTTCCCGGACGGCCTCTTTGCCGAGGTCGCCACCGAACGGCTGTCCGTCTATGAGGAAGAGCGACGCAGACAGGCCGCCGCACAGGATCGCGCCGCTTGGGATCTGGCCAATCAAAACAACACCATCGCCAGCTATCGCGATTATCTGGCCCGGTTCCCCAACGGAGTCTTTGCCGCCGAGGCGCAGGGCCGCGTTGAGGCGCTGGAGGCCGAGGCGAATGGCGGCCCCGACCGTGAACGCGCCAAGGCCGCCGAAGAAGCGCTTGGCCTGAACCGGCTTGCCCGGCGGCTGATCGAGGTACGGCTGGAGGATCTGGGCCTGAACCCCGGTCAGGTCGATGGCGAGTTTGATGACAGAACCCGCCGCGCCATCCGCCGATTTCAGGCGTCGCGCGATCAGCCGCCGACGGGGTATCTGGATCAATCCGCCGTGGTGGCGCTGCTTGCGGGCAGCATCCTGCAATTCGGGGATTGACCTCCTGCCATTGTGGGGCGGCCTAGCGCCGCCCCTGCCGCGCTGCAATGTCCAAAAGCGCCTGTACCATTGGTGTCAGCGGATCGCGCGCGGCGGCGACCAGCCCGACGCTGTGTTCCGCCTCCGGGGCCACGATCGGCACTGAAACGAGCCCGCCTGTCCCTGTCACCATCTCGGCCAGCGCCTTGGGCACGACCGAGGCCCAACGTCCCGTGCGCACATGGGCGATAAGCGCGATGGAGGAGTTGCTTTCCACCCGCGCCTGCACCGTCGTCCCGGCATCGGCCAGATGCTGGTTCACGATCCGGCGGTTCTGCATGTCGCCTGTCAGCAGACAAAGCGGCAGGTCGGCAACCTCGGCCCATGTGATCTGGGTCTTTGAGGCCATGGCGGAGCCTTTGGCGCATAAAAGGCGGTAAAACTCGGTATAGACCGGCACCTTGATGACCCGGCCCAATGGCTCATTGTCCAGATAGGTCAGGCCCGCATCCAACTCCAGCGTCTCCAACCCTTCCAGAATTTCGGCAGAGGTGCGCGACATGATCTGAAGGCTGACGGCGGGGTGCTTTTCGGTGAAGGGCGCGGTCAGATGGGCCACCATCGGCAGGGCTGTCGGAATGACGCCCAGACGCAGCACGCCGGTCAAGCCTTGCCGCGCGGCCCGCATTTCGGCCCGCAGGGCACGGGCATCCCCGACGATCCGCCGCGCCCATTCCAGAACGCGCTCTCCTTCGGGGGTTAGCCCCTGATAGCGCGAGCCGCGAAACACCAGCTGCACGCCCAGTTGATCCTCCAATTGCCGGATCGCCGAGGAAAGCGTGGGTTGCGTCACGCCACAGCGCAGCGCGGCCCGCCCGAAATGCTGCTCACTCGCCAGCATCATCAGCATTTCCAGCTTGTCGATCATCAAAGCCCCCTGATCTGCGCCCGGAACTTCGCAGCAAATGCCACGATGGGCAAGAAATCGTCGCCCAATCTGGGGCGGTGCCTTGTTCCCTGTCGTTCCGGGGCCTACATCAGCGCCATGCGCAAATACATCCCGTTCCTGTCAAAACCGCCCATTGTCCCGGTCATCCGCCTTTCCGGCGCGATTGGCGGGGGAAGCCGGTTCAGCCCGGCCCTGTCGGATGCAGCCTTGGCCCCGCTCATTGATCGCGCCTTCAATCGCGGCAAGCCTGCTGCCGTGGCGCTTGTGGTGAATTCGCCGGGCGGATCGCCCGTGCAATCCAGCCTGATCGCCGCCCGTATTCGCCGTCTGGCCGATGAAAAGAATATCCCCGTCCACGCCTTTGTCGAGGATGTCGCCGCTTCGGGCGGCTATTGGCTGGCCTGTGCGGCCGATCAGATCTGGGTGGATAAAAGCTCTATTGTCGGGTCAATCGGCGTGATCTTTGCAAGCTTCGGCTTTCCCGAACTGATGGCGCGGCAGGGCGTGGAACGCCGCGTGCATACTGCTGGCAAATCGAAATCGCTGGCCGACCCCTTTCTGCCCGAAAAGCCCGAGGATGTCGCCCGTCTGAAAGCTCTGCAAGAACCGATCCACCAAGCGTTCATCGACCATGTGAAAGCCCGGCGCGGCGGGCGGCTTGATGGCAAGGCTGATCTGTTCAATGCCGATATCTGGGTTGGAAGCGAGGCGCAGACTGTCGGGCTGGTTGACGGGGTCGCCCATCTGGAGCCCAAGATGAAAGCCCTGTTTGGCGAAAAGGTCGTGCTGCGCCCGATAGGGCAGCGCCGCTCTTTCCTGCAACGGTTCGGGATGCGATCCTTGGCAGCAGAGATGCTGTCGGGCGCACTGACCGAGGTAGAGGAACGCGCGCTTTGGGCGCGGTATGGTCTTTGACAGATGGTAAAAGCGGTTACCCTTTTTCTGGTCGTTGTCATCGTGTTGGCGATGTTTGGCAAGCTCGGCTGGCTTGGCCATCTGGCACCGGGGCCGATGCGGCGCAGCGTGCGGCGGTCGTCAAAGCCTGTGACCTGCCTGCATTGCGGCAAACATATCATTGGGAAAAGCGGCTGCGATTGCGGCGGCCCGGCCTCGAAAAAAGGATAAGCCTGTGCTGACCGACCTCATTTATGTGGCCGTGGGCCTTGTGCTCTTGGTTCTGGCCGGGGATGCGCTGGTGCGCGGGGCGGTGAACCTGAGCCTGCGTCTGGGGATACCCGCCTTGGTTGTCGGCCTGACGGTCGTGGCCTTTGGCACCTCGGCGCCGGAACTGCTGGTTTCCGTCAAGGCAGTGCTGGATGGTGTGTCGGGGATCGCGCTGGGCAATGTCGTTGGCTCCAACATCGCCAATGTGCTGCTGGTGCTGGGCATCCCGGCGATCATCTCGACCATTCATTCCAGCACGCTCGGGCTGACGCGCGGCTATCTGACGATGATCGCCTCAACCCTTTTGTTCATCGCGGTGGCCTTTGTCGGGCCGATCACATGGTGGCATGGGCTCATCTTGCTGGTGGGCCTGTGCTTCATGCTGTTCGACAATTACCGCGCCGCACAGGCCCATCGCCGCGCCGCAAAAGGTGCGCCCGCTGAGGAGGAGGAGCTGGAAGGCGCCGACCCCTCGATGCCATGGTGGAAGATCGCGGCCTTTCTGGTCGCGGGTCTTATCGGCCTGCCGCTGGGGGCAGAGCTTCTGGTCAGCGGTGCAGCCGATATTGCCCGCGTTTACGGTATCAGCGAAACGGTGATCGGGCTGACGCTGGTCGCCGTCGGAACTTCCTTGCCTGAACTCGCCACAAGCGTGATCGCGGCCTTCAAGAAACAGGCCGATGTGGCGATGGGCAATGTCATCGGCTCCAACGTGTTCAACCTGCTGGGCATCATCGGGGTTGCGGGAATCGTCGGCCCGATCGAGGTGCCCGCCTCCATGCTGCGCGAGGATCTTTGGGTGATGCTTGCCTCCTCCCTCGTGCTCATTCCCTTCATTATGGGCCGTTTCGACATCACGCGCATTGTCGGCTTCGCTTTCGTCGCTACCTATATCGCCTACACGATTTCCTTGGTGATCTAAGAGGCGGGACTATGGCCGAAAGGCGAGCGATTGTAACCGGGGCGGGGCGGCGCCTTGGCCGTGCCATGGCCCTTCATCTGGGCGCGCAGGGCTATGACGTAGCCGTGCATTACGCAGGCTCTGCTACGGCCGCAGAAGAGGTCGCAGGCGAGATCCGGGCGCAGGGGCAAAGGGCCGTGGCGCTTCAGGCTGACCTGCTGCACGAAGAGGCCACGCAATCGCTGATCGCCCGTGCGGCAGAGGCGCTTGGCGGCCCGCTTTGCCTGCTGATCAACAACGCCTCGATCTTTGAGCCCGACACGATCGCCAGCGCCAGCCGTGAAAGCTGGGACAGGCATATGGGATCGAACCTGCGTGCGCCCTTTGTGCTGACCCAGTGCTTCGCCAAACAGGCCCCGCCGCCGATCCTGACCGCGCGCAACGAACCCGAGGCGCAGGCCCTGATCGTCAATATGATCGACCAGCGGGTGCGCAAACCAACCCCCGATTTCATGACCTACACGCTTGCCAAGATGGGCCTTTGGGCGCTGACCCAAACCTCTGCGCAGGCGCTCGCCCCGAAGGTTCGCGTCAACGCCATTGGCCCCGGCCCGACCCTGCAAGGCGCGCGCCAATCTGCCGAAGACTTTGCCGCGCAACGCGCCAGCACCATCCTGCAGCGCGGTGCAGAACCGTCGGATATCCTTGCTGCATTGGGGTATTTCATGGCCGCGCCGGCCGTCACGGGGCAGCTTTTATGCGTGGATGGCGGTCAGCATCTTGGCTGGCAAACCCCGGATGTGATGGGGGTCGAATAGGCCGCGCTCGCGACCCTGCGTCAAGTTGTGCACCGGAGGCACAATCGTCACGAACCCATTACAAATTCCGTAGGCTTTTCAGAGGTTTGTCTCATTCTCAAGAAAATAGTTTAAAAAAAACAATATCTTAAGTATGTGCTCAAAAAATGGGCAATTCAGCGAAATGGGCCAAAAACAACGAAAATTCCCGCTGCTCACAAGATTTCCAACAGAGTTATCCACAGAAACGGGGGATAGGTTTCCTCTTGCCTCCGTTCCGATATCATTGCAGCGATGGGGGAATCGATGACCGCAGAAGAAGGGCGCAGCGTGACCCAAGAGGCAGAGCAGATCACGACCGGCCACAGCGTCATTCAGGACTATCTGAAAACGCTTGACGGCTCTCCGGGTGTGTACCGGATGCTGAACGCTCAGGCCGAGGTTCTCTATGTCGGTAAGGCGCGCAATCTGCGGGCGCGGGTGTCGAATTATGCGCGCCCCTCAGGGCATTCAGGCCGGATCGCGCGGATGATTTCGGAAACCGCCTCGATGATGTTTCTGACCACCCGGACCGAGACAGAGGCCCTGTTGCTGGAACAGAACCTGATCAAGCAACTCAAGCCCCGCTATAATGTGCTGTTGCGGGATGACAAAAGCTTCCCGAATATCGTGATCCCGACAGATCATCCCTTCCCGATGATCAAGAAGCACCGGGGCAAACGGTCGGAAAAAGGGGCCTATTTCGGCCCGTTTGCCAGCGCAGGCGCGGTGAACCGAACGCTGAACCAGTTGCAACGGGTGTTCTTGCTGCGCACCTGCACCGATGCCACCTATGCCAGCCGCACGCGCCCCTGCCTTCTGTATCAGATCAAGCGGTGCGCGGCCCCCTGCGTGGACAAAATCTCGCCCTCCGATTATGCGGCGCTTGTGGCCGACGCCAAACGCTTTCTGGAAGGCAAGACAACGGATGTGCAGGCGAATCTGGCGTCAGAAATGTCGAAAGCCAGCGAAGATCTTGCCTTTGAGCGTGCCGCCGCCCTGCGCGACCGGATCAAGGCCCTGACGCAGGTGCAATCGGCACAAGGGATCAACCCGCGCGGCGTCTCCGAGGCTGACATCGTGGCGCTGCATCTTGAAGGGGGGCAGGCCTGTGTGCAGGTGTTCTTCATTCGCGCCAACCAGTCCTGGGGCAACCGCGATTTCTACCCCCGCACCGGGGCAGGCGCAGAAGAACCCGAAATCCTCGAAGCCTTCCTGACCCAGTTCTATGATGACAAGGAACCGCCCCGCCTCGTTCTGCTGTCGCACCCCGTCGACAACGAAGATCTGGTGACCGAGGCGCTTTCCGCCCGCGCCGGTCGCAAGGTGGAGCTGGCCGTCCCCCAGCGTGGTGAAAAGGCCGAACTGGTCGAAAATGCCGCCCGAAATGCCCGTGAAAGCCTCGCGCGGAAAATGGCGGAAAGCGCCACCCAGAACAAACTCCTGGCCGGTCTGGCCGAGGCCTTCGATCTTGAAGCCGCCCCCAAACGGATCGAGGTCTATGACAACTCCCATATTCAGGGCACCAATGCGGTCGGCGGCATGATCGTCGCCGGTGCGGATGGCTTTTTGAAATCGCAGTACCGAAAGTTCAACATCAAGTCCGAGGCTGGCGCAAATTCCGACGATTTCGGCATGATGAAAGAGGTGCTGACCCGCCGGTTTGAACGTCTCTTGACCGAAGACCCGGATCGCAAGACCGATGCCTGGCCCGATCTTCTCCTGATCGACGGCGGGGCAGGGCAGGTCTCCGCCGTGGCCGGGATCATGGCCGATCTGGGCGTGGATGACATCGCTATGATCGGTGTCGCCAAAGGCGTGGACCGCGACCATGGCAAGGAAGAATTCCACCGCCCCGGCCAGCGCCCCTTCGCGCTGCGGATGAATGACCCGGTGCTCTACTTCGTTCAGCGCCTGCGCGACGAGGCGCATCGCTGGGCCATTGGCGCCCATCGGGCCAAGCGCGCCAAAGCGGTCTCCGCCACCCCGCTGGATGATATTCCCGGCGTCGGGGCGGCCCGCAAACGCGCGCTTCTGGCCCATTTCGGCAGCGCCAAAGCCGTCTCCCGTGCCGCGATCCCCGATCTGATGGCCGTGGACGGTATCTCAGAACCGCTCGCCCGCAAAATCTCAGACTTCTTCAACGCCAAGGGATAGCCCCCCCCACCCGCGCCAGAACCCAAACCCCGTCCGAACCCGACTTCTTTTTGGCCCAAATACCTCGGGGGTCCGGGGGCTGCGCCCCCGGCCTTGACCCTGAAACGCGACTAAGGCAACAAAAAAGGGCCCCCCGGATCGGAGAGCCCCTGACATCGCCCGAAAGACCAGATCAGTCCTTGGCGCGCTCCTGATAGGTGTTGTCTTCGGTGTTGATCACGATCCGCGTGCCAACCCCGATATGCGGCGGCACCATCACCCGGATGCCTTCATCACAGATCGCGGGCTTGTAGGAAGACGAGGCCGTCTGCCCCTTCACAACAGGCTCGGTCTCCATCACCTCGACCGTGACCCGCATCGGCAGTTCAATCGCAATACAGATCCCGTTGAAAGTCTTGAGAAACACCTCAAGCCCGTCTTTCAGAAACACCTTCGCATCCCCGATAACATCTTCCGTCACCGCGATCTGGTCATAGGTTTCGGGCTCCATGAAATGGTAGCCCTCACCATCGGCATAGAGGAAATTATACTTGCGCTCATCCACATGCGCGCGCTCCACCTGCTCGGTCGTGCGCCAGCGTTCGGATGTCTTCACCCCGTCCGAGATGCAGCGCATATCCACCTGCGTCACCGGAGTGCCCTTGCCGGGGTGGAAATTCTGTGCGGTCAGAACGACATAAAGCTTGTCATTCATCTCGACGACATTGCCTTTGCGAAGGGAAGAAGCGATGACTTTCACGGAGAGTTCCTTGTTTTCAGCCCGTCCACGGCGTAAAGCGCGGACCGTTGCGGCTGGCTCTAACCCATCTTGGGCCAAATCTCCAGATGAAAGGCGTATCAACGTGTCGGATCTGCAAAGCCCATGGTGGCAGGCCTCGCGCCATGCCGATCGCCGCCCGATCCTTCTGGCGCGCAACCGGATTCAGGCCCAGATCCGGGTCTGGCTTGCCGCGCAGGACTTCACCGAAGTCGATCCCGCAGCCCTTCAGACGTCGCCGGGCAATGAGGCGCATCTGCACGGCTTTGCGACTTCTGCCATTGGAAATGACGGGCAGGCGCGGGCGATGTATCTGCACACCTCGCCGGAATTCGCGATGAAAAAACTCCTCGCCGCCGGAGAGAAGCGCATCGCAGCCTTTGCCCATGTCTGGCGCAACCGCGAACGCGGCCCCCTTCACAGTCCTGAATTCACCATGCTCGAATGGTACCGCGTGGCCGAGGATTATACCGTTCTGATGGAAGATTGCGCGGCCTTTTTGGCCATCGCAGCCCGCGCCGCCGGGGCCAAGATGCTGCGCTTTCGGGATCGGGTCTGCGACCCTTTCGCCCCGCTGGAACGTCTCTCGGTGGCCGAGGCTTGCCAGCGCCATGCCGGTATCGACCTGCTGGCAACGCTTAATGCCGATGGCACGCCCGATGCAGCGGCCCTGCGCGTACAGCTTTTGGCCAAAGGCATCAGGCTGGCCGAGGATGACACATGGTCCGACATGCTCTCACGGCTGTTGGTCGAAAAGATCGAACCGAACCTTGGCCTTGGCCGCGCCACCGTGCTGGATCGCTACCCCGTGGCCGAAGCGGCCCTTGCGCGCCCGACCGCTGACGATCCGCGCGTCGCTGAACGGTTCGAGCTTTACGCCTGCGGGGTTGAACTGGCCAATGGCTTTGGCGAGTTGACCAACCCCACCGAACAGCGCCGCCGCTTTGGCCTTGAGATGGACGAAAAGCAGCGCGTCTATGGCCACCGCTACCCGCTGGATGAGGACTTTCTGGCAGCCTTGGCCCAGATGCCCGCCGCCTCTGGCATTGCCCTTGGATTTGACCGGCTGGTGATGCTCGCCACCGCCGCGCCGCGCATCGACGATGTGATCTGGGTGCCCGTGCCGCAATAGGCTGAAAGCCAACGGCACGGCTTGACGCACCAAGCGAATGCCCCTTTCCCCCGCCCCCTGATCTGCGCTACCAATCGGGGCATGAAATGGACGATACCAAACATTCTGACCGTCCTTCGTCTGCTCGCCGCGCCCGGTGTTGCAGTGATGTTCCTGTATTTTCAGCGCCCTTTGGCGGATTGGTTCGCGCTGGCGCTGTTCATCACGGCCGCTATCACCGATTTCTTCGATGGCTATCTGGCCCGGCTCTGGAAACAGGAAAGCAAGTTCGGCGCGATGCTGGACCCGATTGCCGATAAGGCGATGGTTGTGATCGCGATCATGGTCATCACGGGATATTCGGGCATGAACCCTTGGCTCATCCTGCCCGCGGCCGTGATCCTGTTCCGCGAAGTGTTCGTTTCGGGCCTGCGCGAATATCTTGGCGCCCGCGCCGGGCTGTTGAAAGTCACCAAGCTGGCCAAGTGGAAAACCACCGCGCAGATGGTCGCGATCGCCGTTCTCTTTCTAGGAACGGGACTTGCATTCATCGAGGATGGCCGCCCTCCGCGTGCGGGTGAAGGCACGCTGCGCGAGGTGATCTCGCCCGCCGCGATGGCCACCCATGCCGGAATGGCGCTGATCTGGATCGCAGCGATTCTGACCGCCGTGACGGGGTGGGAGTATTTCCGCAAGGCGCTGCCCTATCTGAAAGACGACCCATGATCGACGTTCTTTACTTCGCATGGATGCGCGAGCGCATCGGATTGCCACGCGAACAGCTTGAGACGCAGGCCACCACCGTGGCCGAACTCGTGGCCGAACTGGCCGCCCGCGAAGACCGCTATGCGCTGGCCTT
>JAQWYA010000081.1 GCA_029254215.1 Pseudorhodobacter sp.
CGATGCGCGATCTTGCGCAAATCCTGCCGCGTCGCCTCCCCCAGATCGAGGTTCAGCGCATCCGCCGCATCGACCAGAATGAAATCCATCTTCTGGCGCAGCACCGCCGCCGCATCCATGCCACGCGCCTTGACGATGGGTTCCACCAACCCGTTCTTTTCCAGCCAGTCAGCAATCTGATTGCGGTTGGCCAGCCCCATCACCGTGTCCACCGGCACCTCCCCCAAGGAGGAGCGCGGCAGAACCGAAATCACCGCCGGCGTCTTGGTGCTGCGAAACACATAAAGCCCGCCGAAATGCGAGGTCCAGAAATTGGGCTGCTCGAACCCCATCTTCGGCAGGGCAATCGGCACCCGCGTCACGTCGCCGGTCTTTTTGGCAAGGCCGATCATCTCGGCAATCAGAACATCATCGCGCCAGCCATCCGGCGCGGTGCGGAACCTGTCGATCTTTTGCGCCAGCTTGGCCGCATCGGCGACATGGCCCCCAATCGTATCGGCCTCCACCGTCACGCGGCGAATATCCAGCAGCCGGGCGGGGCTGGACACCTCATAAACCGAATTCGCCAATTCTCCCGCCACCGCATCCCGCGCCGTCAGCGCAAAAAGCTGCGCCTCATTCGCCGCGATGAACTGCCGCAAAATCCCCCGCGAGGTAGAGAACTTTGCATTCAGCAAGGGCGCCGTTTTCTGCGCCGTCGTCAGCAGAATGAACTGCCGGTTGCAGCCATTGGGGTTGAGGTAAAGATCATCGCCCAACTCATCCCCGATTTCCGGCGAATAGCCCGAGATATCAATGTGAAAATCGTCAAGCTTGGTCTCTTTGCCCGTCAACTCCTTGAGCGCACGGTTATAGCGTTCAACCAGCGAGGGCGAAGACACCTCGATCAGATTGCCGAACATCAAACCTTTTTGGATGAGGCGTTTCATATATGCCGTCCCCATGTTGGGGCGCCAAAGCGCATGGCCCGAACCCCGTTAAGGCAGGTGAATACAGTCATCCCTTCCCCTCCAGATACCGCCGTTTGGCTTCTTCCTGACGGCCGAAGTCGCGGATCATGTTGGAAATCGCCACCTCATCGGATTTGTCGGCATAGCGGAATTCGCTGTCGGCGTAGCGGTTGATTTCCTGAATAACCATCTCCACCGTGATCTTTTGGGTCATGCACCGGATCATCGCCAGCTTTTCGTCATAGGCCTTGAACAGGAACAGATCGGGGTTCTCCATCCACTCATCGGGCAGCTCAAAATCCATCGCGCGGACCTTCACCGCATCGGTGATGTTCTTGATCGCGCGACCGGTAAAGCGGGGATCCGCCTCTTGGATCGCTTTCAGATAGCCACCGATCTTGGCGATGGTATCCAGTGGGCCGATGTCTTTTGACACCTTGTCCCAGACCGCCAGCAGGCCCGGCTCATGCGGGCGGGAATGGCCTTCAAAGCTGGCGGCGACGGCGCGCTTGATCTCTTGCGCGGCGAAAAGTTCATGCGCGCCCAAGGGGATCGCGTGGTTCTTGCCCATCAGCAGGGCCAGAATGTCGATGTAATCCTCGCGGGTCTGGGGGCCATCCACCAAAAACCGCGCCCCTGCCCGCTGGCGCAGCGCATCATCGACATTCTCGGGGAAGTTGGAAAACATCCCAAAGGTGCAATTGCCGCGCACAACGGTATTGGCCCCGGCAAAGGCCTCCATGAAGACGGCGGTGACTTCTTGCTGGCCCGCGCTGGATTGGCGGTCGCCCCGCTTGCCTGCGATCTGGTCGATATCGTCGATAGTGCCGAAACCGATCACCGCAGGGTCCAGCACGTTGGTCACGAAAGCCTTAGCGTTCTGGCCCGACTTGCCCTGATAGCTGTCGATCTGGTCGATCGAGAAATTCTGATAACGGAAAGGATAGCCCGCCGCCTTGCAGTAGTCGTTCAGCAACCCGGCCATCATCTGGATCAGCGTGGTTTTGCCTGTACCCGGTGCGCCATCACCCATGAAGGTGAAGATGAAGCCGCCCATTTCGGCAAAAGGGTTCAGCTTTCGGTCGAAATCATAGGCCATCAGCATCTTGGCCAAGCGCAGCGCCTGATATTTGGCGATATGGTTGCCCACCACCTCATTCGGCTTCTTGAAGGTCATCGTCAGGGTGCTGCCCTTGGCGGCACGGGCCGGGCTGAACCCGGAAAGCGTCAGGCTATCCGCCTCCACCCGCCAGCTTGCGCCCGCAAAGCCCGCCACGCGCGGCGCCGTTTCGGCGCGGGCTGCGACCTTGGCCATCAACTGCTCGGCAAAGCCCGCGATGGTGGCGCTGAGCCGCGGTTCATCCTCGCCAAACAGGGCGATATCCTGATCCAACTCCCACAGGGCCCCTTGCAGGGCGAGCAGCGCGTTATCCGTCAGAACCTCTTCTACACTGCCAATCTCAACCGAGGTTTCCCCCAGATGCGGCGCGATCAGAAAGGCGGTGGCATTGGCAAAAACATGCAAGGAAACAAGCGCCTCGGCGGCCAGCAATTCGGTAAACTCGGCGCGCTTGGCGTCGGAAAGCCGCCCCTCCAGATTGGCTTTCTTCAACTCCACCAACCCGGTCTGTTCGGCAAATGTCGCCCCCATCGCCAGCGCAATCGCCAAAGCCCGGCGCAGCGCGTGCAACCCCGAGGCCTGAACCGGCGACAAAAGCCCGTCGGCCTGCGCCTCCACCCGCTCAACCAGACGCACACCGCCCGCCCGCACCGTGGGGCGCGTCACCAATCCGGGAGTGGTGGAGCGAAAGCGCGGGCGCGTGCCGATACCGGGGCTGCGTTCGGCCTGCGGGGCTTCAACCGAAGGTTTGGCAAGGCGCGGGGCATGGTCAAAGCCCGTCAACAGGACAAGGGCGGCGTCGTAATGCGCCCGGATCGTTTCTTCGCGAAGTTCCATCGTGTCACGGGTCGTCATCGCAAATCCTTACTTCTGGCTAATAATGCGGCCACCGGCCCCAACCACAAATTTTCGCACCGCCGCAAAACCCGGAGGGTTCTTTTCCGCCAGCGCCTGATAGGGCCGTTCCGGCAAAACGATCATCCGTTCCAGAGACGTCGCCCCATGATCGGCAAGCCCCTGCCCCGAAAACGGGCTGGCCGCGAAAATCTGACGCTCTGCGGTCGAGAACCAGCCGGTTTTCACCGTCTCCTCCCGTTCCGCCAGCAAGTCTTCGATTGTCCAGACCAGCGCCCAATCCTGCCCCGCCTCGGCGCGCGCATCGGAAAGCACCTCTGAGATCGGGCCGGACTGTTCGGTGAAGCTGTGCGAATACATCGGGCCGATATGGATCCGTCGCAGCCGTTTGGGGTGCAGATCGTCGAAATCATCGTCGAACCCCTTGGCGATTGTCAGCAATTTCAAGCCATTGAGGCTTTGTGCCATCAGATGCGCCTGCACCTGTGGCCAGCGCCGATCATCGCGCGGCAGGCTGTTATTGCTGCTGTCTTCGACATTCATCAGATAGATCACGGGCAGATTGGTTTGCGTGTCATAAACCGCCCAATGCAGCAGCCAGACCTTGCGGCCCAGCTTTTCGCCCAGCCACTGCACATCGGGGTCATTTCGCGCCCAGAACTGCGGCTCTGCGGCAAGGCTTTCATAGTAAAGCCGCTGCGACAGGCTGAACTGCAGCTTTGTCGGAATCGTCAACTCACCCACGATCTGGCGGATCATCGCGTCTTTCAGCTCCGGCTCTGTCGCCAGCGCCGCGAGATGCCGCCGCGCCTGAAGCGCGTCATTCGCCATCACCAGAAGCTCTTGTGCGATGGGAAAGCCGCTTTCATGGCGGTCAAAGGTCAGGTTGCCGGGCAAGGGGCCATCCACCCGCCCCGTCATCAGATATTTGTAGCTGAGCGCGCGAAACGTCGCCTGCAAGCGCTGCACATAGCCGCCGATGATCCGCGACTCGGTTCGGGTAAGCTTGCCTTCGGTTTCAAGTTCGACGGCGACACGGCCAAGATGGCCGGTAATCTGATCGAACTTCGCGAAGTAGCGCCGCACGACATTGGTGTCGTGCAGCTGCGTATGATCATCCGTCAGCGGAGTTTTCGGGCCGCGTTCCACCGCTTACTCACCATACTGGTTTTTGTCGTGCTTCTCGACAATCGCCGCGAAACGGCGGGCAAACCGTTCATCGGCCTTGGCTTTCGCCTCCAACACCTTGCGGGCATAGACCATGTGGTCTTCGTGCTTTTCCATCATATCTGCCATCTTCTGATTGGTCGCGGTGCCAATCGCGGCCATGGCGGCCTGCGCCTCCTGATCGGTTTTCACGCCGATTTCATTGATGCGATGCGCCACGTCCTGTTGCTGCGCAGTCTTGAGGCTGGAGGACAGCGCGTCGTACAAAACCACCCGCTGCTTGGTGTCCGTCTGCAGCTTGTTGATCAGCACCATCTGGGTGGCCGCCTGATTTTGCAGACTGTCCATCCAGGTCTTGCCCTTCTCGATATACCGCTCCAGCGTTTGCGACTTGGCCAGCATGACCTGTTCTTGCTGCACCAAAGCGTTGTAGCGGGTGTTCAACTCGGCCAGTGCGCTTTCCAGCTTGGTGCGGGCGGCGGCATCCTGTTCGACACTGATCTTGTTTTCCATCTCGATGATCGCAGGGTCCATGCCCGCAATCTCGGCGCGCAACTGCTCCAGCGTGCCGACCGTGCTTTCGCGTTCATCCAACGTCCCGGTCAGGTTGCTTTCGACGCTGGCTTTTTGGCTGTTCAGCATGTCCAACTGGCTTTGCAACAGCTTCACGATGATATCGGATTTAGAGATCAGATCTTGCAACTTGTCATCGATCGAGGCCGAGCGCATCCGCTCTTGCCGCATCGAATCGGCTTTGCCCTTGGAGAAGATACCGATGAAACTCTCCATCCCGGTCTTGTTGCGCATCTCGTCGAAATCGCGCGAGAATCCGGCGGTAACATCGTCCAGCCCCATTATCAGCTCGGCGATATTGGCGTTCATCAGGTCGGTGTGCTTGTGCACATCTTCCAGCGTCGCGTTTTCCACATCGATCTCAGGCTCGCCCGCCTCGATCTTCTGGCGCGCAGCCTCAATCCGGCTGGTGATCGCGCTGATCTTGGCCTGCGCCTTGCCCACTTCATCCTGACTTTTGCGAATCTGCGCTTCGAAATCTGCCATTTCGGCCTCCGATGTAAACACGATTTACATATTGGGTGTCCCGGCTGAGGAATCCAGTCCCGGCACCATGAAATAATCTGTCACGACGTCAAAGCCGTGCGCTTCAACCTGCGATAGGGGCCAAGGATTTGCAATTTCAAAATACCCGGCACGGGATTGCCCCAGCCTTGGCCAAGCCCTAGGTTTACGCCATGTCACAGATGAACCCCCTGCTGGACGCCGTCACAAGCCGCCGCGCGGCCTTGGTCTCGCTGACGCAAGAGCTGATCCGCATCCCCACGCTCAACCCACCCGGCCGCCACTACCGCGAGATTTGCGAGCATCTCGCCCACCGGCTGGAAAAGGGCGGCTTCACCGTCAAACTGCTGCGCGCCCATGGCACCCCCGGCGATAGCGAAACCTATCCGCGGTGGAACCTGATTGCGCGCCACAGCACCGGGCGTCCGGGGGATTGCGTGCATTTCAACAGCCATCACGATGTGGTCGAGGTCGGCCACGGATGGACCCGCGACCCCTTTGGCGGCGCGGTGGAAGGCGACCGGATTTACGGGCGCGGGGCCTGCGACATGAAAGGCGGTCTGGCCGCCAGCATCATCGCCGCCGAGGCTTTTGTCGCCACCTTCCCCGACCATCCCGGAACGGTCGAGATTTCAGCCACCGCGGATGAGGAATCGGGGGGCTTTGGCGGCGTGGCATGGCTGGCCGAGCAAGGCTATTTCGCGCCAGAGCGCGTGCAGCATGTGATCATCCCTGAACCCTTGCACAAAGACCGGATCTGCCTTGGTCATCGCGGCGTCTGGTGGGCCGAGGTCGAAACCCACGGGCGCATCGCCCATGGCTCCATGCCCTTTCTGGGCGATAGCGCGATCCGCCACATGGGCGCGGTTCTGACCGAAATCGAAGAGCGGCTGTACCCCCTGCTGGAGCGCAAGAAAACCGCCATGCCCGTGGTGCCCGAAGGGGCGCGCCAATCGACGCTGAACATCAACTCCATCCACGGCGGCGAGGCTGAGCCCGAAGCCGGCTATACCGGCCTGCCAGCCCCTTGCGTGGCCGATCGCTGCCGGATCATCCTTGATCGCCGCTTTCTGATCGAGGAAGACCTCGCCGAGGTGAAATCCGAAATCCGCGAGGTGCTGGAGCGCGTGAAACACCAACGCCCCGGCTTTTCCTACGAGATCCGGGATCTGTTCGAAGTCCAGCCAACCATGGCCGACCGCGCGGCGCCGATTGTCACCGCGACCGCCGCCGCGATTGAACGGGTTCTGGCGCGGGTGGCGGAATATGTCGTCTCTCCGGGGACGTATGACCAGAAACATATCGACCGGATCGGGCGGCTGAAGAACTGTATCGCCTATGGGCCGGGGCTTTTGCATCTGGCGCATCAGCCGGACGAATGGGTCGGCATTCAGGATATGGAAGACAGCGCCAAGGTGATGGCCTTGGTGTTGCAAGAGCTTATCGCGCCCTGAGCCAGCCCCTTTTCGGCGCGCTAAACCGCGATATTGTCGATCAGGCGCACATCGCCAATGACCGCTGCCGCCAGCATCCGGGCCGGGGCCTCCAGATCGCTGACCCGTTCCAGCAAGGCGGCAGAGCGCAGCTCGATGTAATCCACCTCGTCAAAGCCAGCCGCCAGAACTTCTGCCCGCGCCTGCTTCATCGCGGCAGGCACCGGCATTCCCCCCCGGATCGCTGCTGCCGCGCGCTGCATGGCGTTGTACAGCGCCGGGGCCTTGGCCCGCGAGGCCGTATCCAGCCGCGCATTGCGCGACGACATCGCCAGCCCGTCCGCCTCGCGGATCGTTTCGCAACCGATGATCTTTACCGGCATATTCAAATCGGCCACCATGCGCAGCACGACCTGCAACTGCTGCCAATCCTTCTGCCCGAAATAGGCGCGATGGGCCTGCGTCATGCCAAAGAGCTTGGCCACCACCGTTGCCACCCCGTCGAAATGCCCCGGACGGTGCGAGCCTTCCAGCGGCCCCGACACACCCGAAACGGAGACGGAGGTCGCAAAGCCCTCGGGGTAAACCTTGGCGGGCAAAGGCATAAAGACCACATCAACGCCCAAACTTGCCAAAAGCGCCACATCCTCGGCTTCGGTCCGGGGGTATTTTTCAAGGTCGGCAGGGTTGTTGAACTGCTTGGGGTTCACAAAAATCGTGACGATCACCCGGTCGCAATCGGCTTTGGCAGCCCGCACAAGGCTGAGGTGCCCCTCATGCAAAGCCCCCATGGTCGGAACGACCCCGATTTCCTGACCGCCCTTGCGCCATCCCGTCACGCGCTGCGTCAAAGCGGGCACATGGCGGATGATTTCGGGCCTCACGGTTTGGGGCCTTTGGTCAGCACATCGGCAAAACTGTGTTCCGGCGCGGGAAACGCACCCGCGCGCACTTCGGCGGCATAGGCGCCAATCGCAGCATCCGCCGCTTCGCCCAGATTGCCGTAGCGCTTGACGAATTTCGGGCGGAAATCGGTGAACAGCCCCAGCATGTCATCCACCACCAGAATCTGCCCGTCACACTGCACGCCCGCGCCAATCCCAATCGTCGGGATGCGCAGCGCCTCGGTGATCCGCGAGGACAGACCCTCCGGCGTTTTCTCCAGCACGACCGAGAAAGCGCCCGCAGCCTCCACCGCTTTCGCATCCGCCATGACGCGGGCGGCCTCGTCGTCGCGCCCGACAACTTTATAGCCGCCCAGCGTATTCACAGATTGCGGCGTCAGGCCGATATGCGCCATCACGGGCACGCCCCGTGCGGTCAGAAAGGCAATGGTTTCAGCCATATGCTGCCCGCCTTCCAGTTTGACGGCGGGCATCCCGGTTTCGGCCATCAGGCGGCTCGCGTTGCGAAAGGCCTGCGCCGGGCTTTCCTCATAAGACCCGAAGGGCATGTCGATCACCGGCATCGACTTGCTGATCCCGCGCATCACGGCTTTGCCATGCAGGATCATCATCTCCATCGTGACGCCAAGGGTCGAGGGAAGGCCATGCAGCACCATTCCCAGACTGTCGCCCACCAGCACAATATCGCAATGCGGGTCCACCAGCCGGGCAACGGGCGTGGTATAGGCGGTCAGGCAAACCAGAGGTGTTGCGCCTTTTTTACCCAAGATATCAGCGGGCAAAACCGGGCGGACAGGTGTATTCGCGCTCATGTCGCTCTTGCTCTCCCTCAAGAGGAATGGATAGCTTTGTATACCGGGCCACCCCTCGGCGCACCAGTCCCGAATTCCCACACGCCCTTTAAAGGAGATCCGCCCATGACCCTGCTGGAAAAAGTGACCCAATCCGGCGTGGAGCCAGAGATCAGCCGCCCAGACCCGGCCAAATGCCTTGCGGGCGATCCGGTCCATACCACGTGGAATCTGGAGGATCGCGACGGGCTTTATTGCGGGCTGTGGCAGTCCACCCCCGGCAAATGGAGCGTATCCTATGACGAATGGGAGTATTTCCGCCTGATCGAGGGCACCTCGGTTCTGACCGATGACGCAGGAACGGTCACAACGCTTCGGGCCGGGGATAGCTGGATCATCCGGCCCGGCTTTTCCGGCACATGGGAAGTGCTGGAAACCACGCTGAAAGACTATGTGATCAAGCTGCCCGGCTAAGGCCGATCAAAGCGGGACGTTGCTTTCATCCATGCCCGGCGTCAGCCCGTCGCGCGGATCGTCAAAGATCGGCGGTGGGTCATTGGCAATCGCCTCGTCGCTGTAAATCAACTCCGGGTCGACCTGACGCGCCGGAATTTCGACGCCCCGGTTGAAATTCTCGGGGTCAACGCGCAGGGCCTCGGCCTCACCACGCACATGGACAGGGGTGCCAAGCTCGATCATCTCGTAAAGCGCGATGATGTCTTGGTTGAACATGCGAATACAGCCAGCAGAACTGGAGTTGCCGATGGATTGCATGTCATTCGTGCCATGAATCCGGAAATACGTGTCGCGCCCGCCTTTATAAAGGTAAAGCGCCCGCGCCCCCAAGGGGCTGCGCAAACCGCCCCGGATGCCCCGTGCGAAGGGGCCATAAATCTCGGGCTCGCGGCGCAGCATGTTACGCGTCGGCGTCCAGCCGGGCCATTTCTTCTTGACCTGAATTGTCCCGTTGCCCGCAAAGCTAAGCCCCGCACGGCCAACCCCGACCGGAAATCGGACCGAGTCTGCCCCTTCGCGCACGACGTACAGAAACTTGGAATAGGGATCGACATCAATCGTCCCCGGAGGCTGTTCCCCCAGATACTGGCCCGTGATCCTGCGGTTCACGCCCTGCACGAATTCCGAAGGGATCCCCGGCAGCATATAGCCGCTGTCATAGATGGGGCCATAGCCCGGCAGAAACCCTGCCGCGACCGGAGCCGCCTGCTCCCCTGCATCCGGTGATGCGCAAGCCCCGACAAGGGCAGCGCCAGACATCGACAAGAAGGTGCGGCGGCTGAACAGCGAAAGGGTCATGGCATACCTTGAAAAGAACGAATCAATCACTCCTAACATGGGCCTGCGCTTCTGGAAAAGGCCTGTGCGCAATCTGTTGTGGGGGCGTGTTGATTTGGCGCTAACGATCCGGTGATCGCCACGGGGGCAGAGGGGCCAAGCCCCCGATCAGCCCCTTGAGCCAAAATGCGAAAGGGCGCGCCTGGATGGACGCGCCCCTGTGTTATGCATGTCGGATCGATCAGCCGACGATGTTGAACTCTGGCCCGTAGGGATAGGCCGTGATGTTGTCATTCCCGTCTTCGGTGATCACCAGAATATCATGCTCGCGGTAGCCACCTGCTCCGGGGGCGCCTTCGGGCAGGGTCAGCATCGGTTCCATGGAAATCACCATCCCCGGCTCCAACACCGTGTCAATATCCTCGCGCAGTTCCAGCCCGGCTTCACGGCCGTAGAAATGGCTCAGGATGCCGAAGCTGTGGCCATAGCCAAAGGTCCGGTATTGGAGCAAATCGCGTTCCGCCAGAAAGTCGTTGATCTGTGCTGTGACGCCCGAACAGGTCGCTCCGGGCTTGAGCAAGCTCATCCCATATTCATGGGCGGCCACGTTGGCTTCCCAGATTTTCAGGCTGGCCGGATCGCAGGAGCCCAGAAACATCGTCCGTTCCAGCGCGGTGTAATAGCCCGAGATCATCGGGAAACAGTTGAGGCTCAGGATATCGCCCTGCTGCATCACACGGCCCGTCACCGGATTATGCGCGCCATCCGTGTTCAGCCCCGATTGGAACCAGACCCAAGTGTCGCGGTATTCGGCATCGGGGAAGCGCTTGGCGATTTCCATCTCCATCGCGTCGCGGCCTGCCATGGCGATATCAATCTCGCGCAGCGCCTTGCCTTTGCCGGCAATCAGCGCATCACGGATCGCATAGCCACCCACATCGGCCACCTGCGCCCCATGACGAATCAGCGCGATTTCGGCGGCGGATTTCGTCATGCGCTGCTGCATCGTTGCGGGCGCAATATCCATCCCGCGCGACGGCTTCACAAAGGCGTTCAGCTTGTCCGCCTGCATCATCGTCAGATGGTCGGCCTCGCAGCCCACGGCCTTGCCATTGCCGATCACCCCGGCGACGACGCGCCAGAAGTTGTCCCGCTGCCAGTCAGTATAGGTGATGTTATCGCCGATTGAGCGGCGCCAAGGCTGGCCCGCGTCAATGCCTGCGCTCACCGTCACGCATTGGGTCGCGGTGACCACGCAAGCATAGGGACGCCCGAATGAGCAGTAAAGGAACCCCGAATAATAGGCGACGTTATGCATGGATGTCAGCACAACCGCGTCAAGCGAGTGCAACTCCATGATGTCGCGCAGCCCGGCAAGCCGATCTTCATATTCCGACGCGGCAAAGGGAAGCGCATCCTTTGTGCCATTGTGGAAACGGTAATTCTCAGGACGGGAAAGCGTCATGTCAGACCTCATTTAAAGGGGGATTGGCCCCAAAAGGCCCCGGCGTACAGGGTGGAAAAGCAGGGGGGCTTTGGCCTCCCAGCCGCGACGCCATCGCAGCACACCCCTTCAATATACGCTTTTTACAGTCGCGCAAGGGCCGAGCCTGCGCCGGGCCCGCCTTTCCCTGCGCTGACGGCTTCATGCCTGAAAAACAAGCGTCAGCCCGAAGCCGCCACCCTGCGCCTAGCGGTCACATCACCGCCACCCTGTGCCGCGATCCGGGGGATCGCATCAGCAGCAGGCTCGATCACCGTGGCCATGAAATGCGCGTTGGCATGGATCATCAATTCGGCATCCACCATCATCGCCACATGCCCCTTCCAGAACACCAGATCGCCACGGGACAGCGGCTCTCCGGCGGGGACTGCGTGCCCCAACCCCTGCTGCAAATCACTGTCGCCGGGACAGGCCTGACCGCAAGCCAGCGACGCCATCTGCACAAGGCCCGAGCAATCCAGCCCCGTATGGCTGTTGCCGCCCCACAGATAGGGTGTTCCCAAAAACAGGCCCGCCACTTCCACCGGGTCGGAATACCAAGTGCCAAGCGGTTGCAAATGCCCTGCGGGAACGTAGCCCTGCGGCGTTTGCGCAAAGCTGCCCGATTGCCCCAGCACCCGCAGCTTGGTGCCAAAACTGATGGGGATGGTGTTCGCCGCCTTGATCGTAGGGTCAGAATAAAGATGGCTCGCGGGTGAGGCGACCCAATGGCTGACGCCCGTGGGGTCGCAGATCGCGGCCTCGGGCAGATAGCCGCAATAGCCATCCCGTTTGGCGCGCCCGTAGGCAAAGCCAAGATGCCGCTCCAGCACCTCAAACCCGTCGCCCAGCAATAATTGCCGTTCCCGCGGGCCATCAGGCGCGCGCAACAGATCCACGACCGGGTAGGCGACCTCTGCCGGGGTTGTCTCGGCGTAACGCGGGGCGGCGACCCTATCGCGCAACCCTACATGGGCCACGCGGTCATTGGCCAGAAAAAGGCGGCGGTCAGGGGTCACGGCGCAAGGCCCAACATCTCGGGCAAGGCGGCCAGCAAGGCGCGCGCGCCCTGCCCGACGCCCCCCTTCGGGCGGGCCGGCGCATCTGCGGGCTGATGGCCGTAGATGTCGAAATGCAGATAGCGCGGGTTGGCCACAAACCGGCGCAAGAACAGCGCCGCCGTCACCGATCCGGCAAACCCACCCGTGGGGGCATTGTCCAGATCGGCAATCCCCGGCTCGATCATCGCCTCATATCCCGGCCACAAAGGAAGCTGCCAAACCGGGTCGCGCACCGCAACAGCCGCCTTTTGCAGCGCCGCACTGATCCCGGTATCATCGGTGAAATAGGGCGCAAGATCGGGGCCAACCGCCACCCGCGCGGCCCCCGTCAGCGTCGCCATCGAGACGATCAGATCCGCCTCTTCCTCATCCGCCAGCGCCAGCGCATCGGCCAGAACCAGCCGCCCTTCGGCATCGGTATTGTTCACCTCCACCGTGTAGCCCTTGCGAGAGGCCAGGATATCGCGCGGCCGCATCGCTGACCCCGAAATCGCATTTTCCACCGCCGGAACCAGAACGCGCAGCTGCACGGGCAGGCCCAGCGCCATGATCATCCGCGCCAAGCCCATGACTGTGGCAGCACCGCCCATGTCTTTCTTCATTTGCAGCATCGAGCCTGCGGGCTTGATGTCCAGCCCGCCCGTGTCAAAGCACACGCCTTTGCCCACCAGCACAAGCTTTGGCCCCGCCGTGCCCCACCGCATGTCCAACAGACGCGGCGCCCGGTCAGAGGCACGGCCAACGGCGTGGATCATCGGGAAATTCTGCGCCAACAGCGCATCCCCCCGGATCACGGCCGTTGCCGCGCCGAATTCCTGCCCCAGTGCCAGAAAAGCCGTCTCAAGTTCGTCCGGCCCCATATCAGAGGCCGGCGTGTTGATCAGATCCCGCGTCAGGAATTCACCAGCGACAATCGCCTCGATGCGGGCGGCATCAACCCCTGCCGGGGCCTTAAGCCGCGCAAGGCCAGAGGGTTCAGTGCCGGGGCGATAGCGCGCGAAACGGTATTGCGCCAAGCACCAGCCCAAGGCCGCTTCCTCTGCCTCTTGGCCGTCCAGCGCGCCCTCCAGATGCCAGTCGCCAGCGGGCAAGGCCGTGGCCGCGCGCGACAGGCCAAAGCGCGTTCTGCGCCGCGCTTCGGGCGCACCATATCCCAGCACTGCCCCCGCGATCTTGCCCGCAGGGCCGGGCAGCAGGCAAACCTCACCCAGACCGGCGGCGAATCCCGCCGCTTTCACCCAAGTCGCTGTCACCTCGGGCTGGCCCGCGATCCAATCGCCCAAGCCGTCTGCCGGGATAACGTAAAGCGGCAGACTGCGACAATCTGCGGGGGCGAAAGAGGGCATCGGCATCTCCGGCATAAAAAACTTTTACCAAAGCGTAACCATTCCAACGCAGGCCGCAAGGCCCCGGACCTGCTGCCCCCCGTCGCAAACGCAAAACCCCGGCCCGATCAGCCCAAAATCACGGGGTTTTGTCGTGCAAACCCAGATCGCCTGACAGTGACAGCTCGGCCACCCGCAACAGCCGCGCCCAAACCGCCGAGAAAGCCACAGCCTCCCCCTGCTCAAGACACAGACGCGCATCCGCCGCGACAGTGGCAAGACTGGTGACGCCCAACTGTTCCGAGATCCGCTGCAAACGGCGCAACCGGCGTGGCAGATCGTCAAGATCCTGTTCCGCCATCAATTGCGCCAGCCCGGCAACGGTCAGCCCCAATTCGGCCAAAGCCCTTGTGACCACCTGTTCCGCCGCATGCGTTCCCATCGTTCTGTAGATCTGGGCAATCGGCTCAGAATCCTGCCGCACCCGATCTTTTGGCCGCAAAGCCAATACGGTTCCACTCATAACACCCGACCTCCGTTCACACCCGAGACCATTCTGGGCCGCCGTGCTGAAGAAAAGGTTGAAGCGGAGGCAGGAAACCCCTCGAATTTTCATCAGTTCCGGCCTAGTCAGGCGGAGCGACCCGAAAAGGAGCCGATTATGCACCATGCCCGCCCCCTGCCCGCCTATCTCATCCAGCGCTATCACGGCTGGAAGGCCACAACCTATCATGACAACAAGGCATGGTATCGGCGGCTGGCGGAATCGGGCCAGCACCCCCGTGCAATGGTGATTTCCTGCTGTGACAGCCGCGTGCATGTCACCTCGATCTTCGGCGCGGATGAGGGAGAGTTCTTTATTCACCGCAACATCGCCAACCTTGTGCCGCCCTATAACCCGGACGGCGAATATCACGGCACGTCGGCGGCGGTGGAATATGCGGTCACGGCGCTGAAAGTCTCGCATATCGTGGTGCTGGGGCATTCCAATTGCGGCGGCGTGAAGGGCTGCCATGACATGTGTTCCGGCAATGCGCCGGAACTGGAGGAGAAATCCAGCTTCGTCGGCCGCTGGATGGATATCCTGCGCCCCGGATATGAACGTGTGCTGTCGGTGGACGAAGCCCAGCGCACCCGCGCGTTGGAAAAAGAGGCGGTCGTCATCAGCCTTGAAAACCTGCTCAGCTTCCCTTTCGTCAAGACCGCAGTCGAGGAAGACATGCTGACCCTGCACGGGCTTTGGACCGATGTGGGCGAAGGCGGGCTGGAACAATACGACCCCGCGCGCGGTGGCTTTGTCGGGGTTTGATCCGCCCCGTTTGACAGAACCAAAAAGGCCCCGCCAATTCGGCGGGGCCTTTCAATTTCGGGTCTGAGCAACCGTTGCGACTTACGCCGCCTCAGCCCTTTTTCAGGACACGGCTGCCCAGCAATTCAGCGATTTGCACGGCATTCAACGCAGCGCCCTTGCGCAGGTTGTCCGAAACACACCACAGGTTCAGGCCGTTGTCGATCGTGCTGTCTTGACGAATGCGGCTGATATAGGTCGCATATTCGCCCACGCATTCGATCGGCGTGACGTAGCCGCCATTCTCGCGCTTGTCGACGACCATGATCCCCGGCGCTTCGCGCAGAATATCGCGGGCCTCATGCTCATCCAGGAAATCCTCGAATTCGATGTTGATCGCTTCGGAATGGCCGACGAACACCGGCACCCGGACGCAGGTCGCCGTAACCTTGATCGACTTGTCGAGGATCTTCTTCGTTTCGGCCACCATCTTCCATTCTTCCTTGGTAGAACCGTCATCAAGGAAAACGTCGATATGCGGGATCACGTTGAAGGCGATCTGCTTGGTGAACTTCTTGGCAGGCTTTTCATCGACCGGGTTGTAGATCGACTTGGTCTGATCCCAAAGCTCGTCGATGCCTTCCTTGCCCGCGCCGGAGACCGACTGGTAGGTGGACACGACGACCCGCTTGATCCGCGCGCGGTCATGCAAGGGCTTGAGAGCCACAACCATCTGCGCGGTCGAGCAGTTGGGGTTCGCGATGATCATCTTGTTCTTGTAGTTCACGATCTCATCGGCGTTCACCTCCGGCACGATCAACGGGATCGCCGGGTCATAGCGGTAAAGCGAAGAGTTATCGATCACGACGCAGCCCTGGCTTGCGGCCTTCGGGGCGTAAACCTTGGTGGCCTCGGAACCGACGGCAAAAAGCGCCATGTCCCAGCCCGTGAAATCAAATGTCTCAAGGTCCTTTGTCTTGATAGTCTTGTCGCCAAAGCTGATTTCTGTGCCGAGGGATTTGCGCGAGGCAAGGCCCACGATCTCATCCACCGGGAACTCGCGCTCGGCGAGGATATTCAGCATTTCGCGGCCCACATTTCCCGTGGCGCCGACGACAACGACTCTATAGCCCATCATGGCCTCCTGTTTAACGTGCCGCCCCTTTAGCGCAAGGTCCGGACGGGGGAAAGAGGGCGTGATGCAATCCACGCCCACGCGGCCAAAAAGCCGCAATAGTCAGCGTTCTGTCGGGCGATGCGGGGTGCGAAGGCGGCGGCGGGTCAGTCCCTGCGGTCTTGCGAGAACAGATAAATCAGCAGACCAATCGCCAGCACGGCCGCATAAAGCCCGAAGATCGCCACATAAGGCGCCTCTGCCGCTCCGCCCGAAGTCGCGGCATGAAGCCGCCCCGTGATCATCTGAAAGACCCCGGTCGCCCCGATCCCAAAGAGGTTCATCAGCGTGACGCCCCGGCCCACCAGATGCGGCGGAAAGAACGCCCGGCCATGCGCCATGATCATCGGGAAGGACGCCCCGAACAGCCCGACACCACAGATCAGCAAAGTCGTGGCCATACCGCCCGCCGCAGGCCAGGCCAAAAGCCCAAGAAGGCACAGCAAGGCAAGGCTGTTGCCGCCGAAAATCACCCATTTACGGGTGCCGAACACGCGATCCAGCGGCCCATAGGCGAAATTGCCCAGCACCATGGCAAAGCCCATAGCTAGGGTCACCTGACCTATGCGTGCCGCATCTGCTGCAAACACATCGGTGAAATAAGGCCCGACCCAAAGCCCCCGGAGACCGGCGGCAGGCAAGTAATTGAACGCCATCAGCGGGAAGATCAGCCAAAGCGCGGGCATCCTCAACAGGTCCAGCACAGAGCCTTTCGCCCCGCCCGCCACTTTCTCCGGGTCCCGCAGAAACACCCCAATCGCCACCGCCACCGCAAAGCTGACCGCCGCAAGCGCCCAAAGGCTACCGCGCCAGCCAAAAACCTCCATCGCCATGGTCAGCGGCAAAGAGCTGCCGATATTGCCAAGGCTCCCGATGCCGATCACCACGCCCGCCAGCGTTCCAAACACAACCGGCGAATATAGTCGCGCGAAAATATAGTAGGTCGCCATCAGAACGGGAGAACAGCCGATCCCGATCAGGGCCATCGCCAGCTTGATCTCGGTCGGGCTGCCCGCCACCGCAAAAAGCGCCGCCCCGCCGCCGCCGCCCAGCCCCAGCAGGACCGAGGCCGTGAGGCGCGGGCCGATCTTGTCCAACGCCGCGCCGACAGGGATCTGCATGATCGCAAAGGTCAAAAACCAATAACCCGAGGCAGAGGCAAGATCCGTCGGGGTCGCGCCCAGATCCACACTCAGCGCAGGCGACATCACCGCAAGAAAGGCGCGGTAAAACTGGCTTAGAACATAAGCCATGATCAGGCAGGCGATCCCGGTTTTCATCTCTGTCTCTCCCCTTGGGCCCTCACAAATTGCGTCCCCAAGCAGCCCATCCTCTACGGTCGATCAAGGTCCATGGCAATGCCGGGCGCGGGGCCTCGATGGCCCCAAGCGCGGCCCCTCCCGCCAAAGCCCCAATCGCTTCAGGCGGGCTGCAAACCCCTTGGCTTCTCGCGGATCGGCAAATGCACCAGCGCCGAAAAAGCCCCGACGCCGATCCCGATCCACCAGACAGCCGTATAATCGCCGGACAAATCGTACAATTTGCCCCCCAGCCAGACCCCAAGGAACGACCCGATCTGATGGCTCAGAAACACAAAGCCGTACAGCGTCCCCATGTAGCGCAGGCCAAACAGATAGGCGACCAACCCCGAGGTCAGCGGCACCGTGGCCAACCACAAAGACCCCATCGCCAGCGAAAACAGCACCACCGTTGCGGGCGTCATGGGCGTGATGATGAAGGCAATCGAAATCATGGTGCGCCCCAGATAAATCGCCGCCAAGAGGTTCTTCTTGCTGTAGGATTTCCCAAGCCACCCAGCCATCAGGGTGCCCCCAATATTGGCAAGCCCCACCATTGAGATCGCCAGCGCCCCAAGGATCGAGGTCGAGGTGACACCCAGCCCCGCCAGAAAGCTATCCGCGCCGATGGGGCCGCAAACCTCGGTCACAAAGGCCGGGAAATGCGCCGTGATAAACCCAAGCTGATAGCCGCAGGAAAAGAACCCCAGAAAGATCATGATGTAATTGGGGTCGCGGAAGGCTCGTTTCAGGACCTGCCCAAGCGTTTCCTCCAACTCAGCCTTGCTGGCCATTTCCGGCACACGCAGGAAGGGCAGCAGCAAAAGCGTGCTCAGGATCGCAGCCGCAAAGACGATAAACACCGACTGCCAGGGCATCACCTGCAACAGCATCTCGGCGATCGGCGCGCCAAACACCTGCCCAAGCGATCCCATCGCCGTCGCAATCCCAAGCGCCATCGACCGGTTCTCGGCGCTGGAGGCGCGCCCCACAATCGCAAGGATCAAACCGAAGCCCGTCCCGGCAATGCCGAAACCCACCACGAATTCCAACATCTGATGCTGCAAGGGCGTCACCGCGAAGGCCGACATCACCAGCCCCGCCGCATACATCAACGCCCCGACAATGATCGCCCGCCGGTCGCCAAACCGCTCTGCCATCGCGCCGAAAAGCGGCTGGCCAATGCCCCAGGCAAGGTTCTGAATGGCAATCGCCATGGAGAAATCGGCCCGAAGCCAGCCAAACTCGGTCGCAATCGGGATCTGGAACACGCCAAAACTGGCGCGGATCCCGAAATTCACCACAAGAATAAGGCACCCGGCGATCAAGAGCGGAGTGATAAGGCGGGATCGTATCATGCTCGTCTCCCTGACAATGGCGGCAACCTGCGCGCCATGCGGGGCAGCGTCAATCACCATTTTGTCCGGGTGACAATTCCAGATCCTGATGGTCAGGCGAGTCTCAGCGGGGCTATTTCTCTTGCCATAAAACACCGGCGGCGGGCAGGTTAATACCCTGATACTCCACGCTTTCGGCGTTATAATTAACCCAAAGCACATGGCTTTGCGTCTCTCGCCGCCGCAGGCCTTCGGGCAGGGTTTCCGTCCCCACTCCGGCCCGCGCGCAGAGCTTTGTCAGGATGCGCTGCAAAGCCACCTCATCCGGCCATCCGGCCAGATAGCTGATCCCCCCCGCCGTCAAAAGCGCGGGCCAACCGTCCAGCGTTTCTTCCTCCGGCGCGATTTCCGTTTCGCATTTTTCGCGCCAGATCTCGAAATGACCGCCCTCGCGCAGGGCGACAGGCAAGTCGGCGGGCAGGCTTTCCACCCGCGCCACGACCGCCGCAAGGCCCGGCAGGTTCGGAGGCAAAGGCACAGGCGTCGCAAAATCGACCGTCTTGGCATTGCTGCGCGGCCCGATCAGCGCCACCCCTTTGAAAGCCGCAAAAGCCGCCATCAAAGGCGCGCTGATCGTCGCCAAACCGGGCGCCAGCACCAGCGCGTATCCATCCAGATCCGCCGTATCGGGGGGCAGAATATCCACCGAAAGCCCCAGCTTGCGCAGCCCTTTATAGGCATGGAAAACCAGCCGGAAATAGTCAAACCCCCGCCCTTGCGGCTGCGTTTGCCACGCCCAGGCCGAGGCATAATCAAACACCAGCGCCACGCGGGCGGGCTGCAGCTTAATCTCTCCCATCTGGGCGAGTTCGGCGGCCAGGCCTGCCGCCTCATGATAGGCCGGGGCCGGGGCACTGTCGGGGCGCAACAGGCCCGCGTGCATCTGTTCTTGGGCGAATGGCGCTTGCCGCCAGCGGAAATAGCATACCGCCTCGGCCCCATGCGCAAAAGCCTCAGCCGCCCAAAGCCGCGCCATTCCGGGCAACGGGTCCGGGTTATGCGGGGCCCAATTCACCGGGCCGGGCTGCTGCTCCATGATCCACCAGCGGCCCCGACCGACAGCCCGGTACAGATCATGGTGAAACGCCTGAAAATCCGGGTCGCCCTGCCGCGCAAAGCGGCGGCGATGATCGTCCGACACCTCCAGCCGGTCAGACAGAAAGCCCAAAGGATAGGCATCCCACGTCGCGATATCGAGGTCTTGACCGGTCGCGAAATGATCAAACTCCGTGATCCGCCCCATATAGTTATGCGAGATCGGGGCCGTCGAATGACGGCGCAGAATATCGGTCTGGATCTTGTTGAAGGCTTTGACCTCATCACTGGCGAAGCGCCGGAAATCCATCACATGGGCCGGGTTGGCCTCTGTCACGGTCAGGTTCGGCAAGCCAATCTGGCTGAACTCGTCATAGTCCATCGACCAGAACACATTGCCCCAAGCCCGGTTCAGCGCCTCGGGCGACTGGTATTTCTGTGCCAGCCAGTCGCGAAAGGCGGCCTCGGCAGCGGGCGAATAGCTCAGCACCGTGTCGTGGCACCCATATTCGTTATCCGTCTGCCACGCCTGAACATGCGGGTTGCGGCCATAGCGTTCGGCCAAAGCCGTTACGATCCGCGCAGATTCCGCACGATACCCCCGATGCGAAAAGCAATAATGCCGACGCGAGCCAAAGCCCCGCACCCGCCCCTCGGCATCATAGGCGAGCATATCGGGGTGACGTTCCAGCATCCAGCGCGGCGGCGTAGCCGTTGGCGTGCCCAAGACAACCCGAAGCCCCGCGGCCCCCAAAGTGTCAATCGCACGGTCCAGCCAGCCCCAGTCAAACTGGCCGGGGCGCGGCTCCATCCGGCTCCAGGCGAATTCTCCGATCCGAACCCATGAAAGCCCGATCTCTGCCATGCGGGCTGCATCCTCGGCCCATTGGCTTTCGGGCCAGTGTTCGGGGTAGTAACAAACGCCAAGTGCTGGTGTCATGACAGACCTTCCATGATCGCCGGATCAATTATGACCTGATGTTCATATTGACCCATGATTTGCATCCCTTCACGGAACACTTTCCCCGAGTCCGGCGCCGATCCAATGGCCGCTTCCGACAGCCCCTGCGTGGCCGAGGTGCAAAACAACGTCCGCAAATCCGCCCCCCCGAAGGCAGGGCATGTCGTATGGGGCGCGGGCATCGCCACCGCGGACACAAATCGACCCGCCGCATCATAACAGGCCACCCGCGCCGCGCCCCATTGCGCGATCCAGATGTTGCCGAGCCGATCCACAACCGCGCCATCGGGGGCTAGCCCATCCGCGCGCAGATCCAAAAATACCTCTGGCGCGCCCGTTGGCCAGCCTTGCGCATCCAGCGCGACGCGTTGCACACAGCCCGTCACCGTATCGGTAAAATAGGCCTGCGCCCCATCCGGCGAAAAGCATATCGCATTGGGAATAGACAGATTTTCATACAAAGGCGTCAGCAACCCCCTGTAGTAACGATAGATCGCCCCCGCCCCATTTTCGGCCGATTTTCCCATCGTGCCGATCCAGAAACCCCCATACGGGTCCGCCCGGCCATCATTCGAACGGTTTGCAGGCTTGTCGGCCTCCAAGGCGCAAAGAGGCTTTGAGGCCCCAGTCTCCAGATCAAACAGAAACAGCGCGGTTTCAGAGGCGATCAAAAGCCGCGCTCGGCTGACCCAGCCTGCCGCCGACACATGCTCTTTGAAGGACCATTCAAGCGCTTTGCCACCAAGCTGTGACAAAAGCCGTTTGCCCGTAATGTCAAACCAGAACAATTGTTCACGAATGGGGTGCCAAAGCGGCCCTTCCCCCAATCCACAGACGCGGCTGTCAAAAATCTGGCTCATTGCGTCAAGGCGTCCCAAGCCGACACAAGCGCATGCGCCTTGGCCGAAACCTCCGCCGCGCTTAATCCGGGCGCATAAAGGGCGGTGCCAATCCCAAACCCGGACGCGCCCGCAGACCGCCATTCCGCGAAGTTCGAGGGCCCAACTCCGCCCACTGCATAGACTTGCGCCTGCGCGGGCAAAACGGCCCGGATCGCGCGCAACCCCTCTGCACCCATCAGAAAAGACGGGAAAATCTTGAGCCCAGTCGCCCCAGCCCCCAGCGCCGCAAAGCATTCCGTCGGCGTCAAGACGCCCGGCCAGCTTTCCAATCCTGCAGCCACCGTGGCCCCGATCACCGAAAGATCCGCATTCGGAGAGACGATCAGACGCCCGCCAACCTCTGCGACATCAGCCACCTCTTGCGGCGTCAGAACCGTGCCAGCCCCGATCAGCGCATCACCGCCAAAGCGTTTCGCCATCGCCCCTATGGACCGCAGCGGGTCTGGGGAGTTCAGAGGAACCTCGATCTTGGTGATCCCGGCGTCAATCAGCACCTCGGTCACGGCAAGGCATTCGGCTGGGGTGACGCCGCGCAGGATAGCGATCAATGGTCTTGTCATCGGGGGCTCCGCAAGCTGGCGAGGCCTGCGATCGTGCAGGCATTGCCGGGAATGGATCGAGGTGAAACGCCCTGCATTTCCAAGGCTTTGGCATAAAGTTTGGTCAGGCTTTCAGCGCCAATGATCAAAATGGGCTGTCCCAGCCAATAGGGTTTTGAGGCCGCAAGCTCTGTCCCGATCAGCAAGCCCGACAGGCGAGATCGGGCTTGGCCCGCTGCAAGCCCGGTCAAAAGCCCTTCAGCACGCAATGTGAACAATCGTGCGGCAAGTCGCTCGGGGCGAGATAACGCCTCTGAAACGGCGGCCTCGAACACGGCATCATCCCAACCTTCGCCGATCATGCCATGGCGCAGAACCGAGTTGCGGGACAAAAGGTCAAACATCTCTCCGGTCATGAAGGTCTGAAAGCTGACGACCTCCCCCGCGCTGACATGGACCCATTTTGAATGGGTCCCCGGCAGGCAGATCACCCCGTCAAAACTGGGATGAAGCCGCAGCGCCCCGGCGATCTGTGTTTCCTCACCGCGCATGACATCAGCGGGGGTTGCTTGCGAAAGACCCGGAGAGATATGAACGTTTATACGTTTATCTGTCGTTACAACGGTACGCAGGCCCGTCTGATCCAACGGCGTACAGGGAACCTTGCGGTACTTCGCCTCTGCCCACCCCTGCCGGGATCCAACCATCCCGCAGGCAAGCACATCTGTCACCCGATCCGGCGGCAGCCATGACCCGATCAGCCGCAGCAAAGCGGGTTCAAACTCGGCGGGCGTGAGCCGCCCCATCCCCTCGTCGGACTGGCGCGTTTCAATCGGGCCCTCGGCGCCCATTGCCGTGGCCCGCAGATGCGTGGTGCCCCAATCAACGGCGATCCATTCCAATCCGGCGAGGATGTCAGCGGTCGGTGTCATCATCCGGTCACCACGACGCCACCATCGATCACGAGCGCTTGCCCCGTCATCATCCGCGACGCGCCTGAGGCCAGAAACAAGACACCGCCGCAGATATCTTCGGGCATCAGCGCATCCTTGAGACATTGGCGATCCAGATGGGCCGATAACCCCTCGGGCGTCACCCACAGATCTTTTTGCTTCTGGGTCAGGACCCAGCCGGGGGCGATTGCATTGACCCTGATCCGGTCCGGACCGAATTCACGGGCAAGGCTGCGCGTCATCCCATTGATCGCCGAATTGGCGGCCGTATAAAGCGGAAAGCCAGCCAGTCCCATCATATAGCTGATCGATGAGAAATTGATGACAGCGCCTCCGCCCGCCGCTTTCATGCCGCCAACCACGGCCTGCGCCGCAAAGAAATAGGCCTTCAGGTTGATATCCAGCATCCAGTTCCAGAAGTCTTCGGACACTTCGGCTGTGCTGTGGCGTTTGTCATTGGCGGCATTGTTCACCAGAACCGTGATAGGGCCATGGGCTTCGGCAGCGGTCTTGATCGCGGCCTGAAGGGCCGGAATGTCGGTGATGTCACAGGGCAGGAATAGCGGGGCGCGCCCGGTCTTCCGCTCCATCTCGGCCATAAAACCCGACGCGTCAGAGCGTTGAACAAAGGCCACATTTGCCCCCTGCCGCAAGAACGCCTCGGTCAGGGCCGCGCCAATACCGGACCCGCCGCCGGTGATGAACACAGAAGCACCCGCAAGGTCGGGATAGGTCGCAGAGGGGGGTATCGTCATATCAGATCGCAGTCTCTAAGCGGGTGCCTTCCAGCACCCACATGGTTTCGGGAAAATGCCACGGCAGGTTCACACCCATCTGCATGAGCGAGGCCCCCGACAGGTGCAAGGGGTCCATTTTCAAGGCAGGCGATCCGCGCGACAGGCCCGGCGCAGTATCGCGGTTCAAAAGCTGCACGGCATAGCGCGCCGCTGGGTCTAACCCTGTCAGCCGCAAGGGGCGTGGCAGGATCTGGGCCGAGGTCGCAGCCTTACCGGCAAACACCACAAAGCGCGCGCCGTCTTCGGCGATCTGCTGTTCGGCGATGACCGCCGGATCGGCACTATCAAGCCGCAGGATATCGGCGCGCCGCATCCAGTCGCGGTTGGCTTTCCACCAGGTTGTGACCTTGGTCAGCACATCCGCCTCGTGCTCGGTCAGCTCGCGGGGGTCCATTTCAAACCCCATATACCGCTGCGCCGCCACCCAAGCCCGGATCGAGATATCAAGCACCCGCCCTGAAGTATGGCAATGGCGCGGCCCGACATGTGACCCCGTCACAAGCCCCGGCAGGAACAAGGCCGCATCATGCTGAATCCGCAGCCGTTCCAGTGCGTCATTGCTATCGGACAGCCAGACCCGCTGGGTCCTTTGCAGAATGCCGAAGTCAATCCGTCCGCCCCCCGAGGCACAGCTTTCAATCTCTACCAGCGGGAAATCGGCGCGCAGCCGATCCAGCAGCGCGTAAGAACCCCGCGTCTGCGCGGCATCGGGCGCGGGCAGCAAGCGGTTATGATCCCATTTTATGTAATCGATCGGGTAAGCAGAAAGGATCGCGGCAATCCGGTCATAAAGATAGCCCTGCACCTCTGGCAGTGCCATGTTCAGCACCATCTGCTGTCGCCCGAGGATCTGACCCTCCGGGCCAAGCACCCATTCGGGATGGGCGCGAAAGGTCTCGCTGTCGGGGTTGATCATTTCGGGTTCAAACCAGATGCCGAAGGTCATGCCCAGCGCCTGCACATGGTCAATCAGCGGCATCAGCCCGTCCGGGTATTTGCGCGGATCCACGGTCCAGTCGGCAAGGCTGCGCCGGTCATCATCACGCTGCCCGAACCAACCGTCATCCAGCACAAAGCGTTCGGCGCCCAGCTTCGCCGCCCTCTCTGCGATCTCTTGGAGAACGGGAAGCTTGTGGTCGAAATACACCGCCTCCCAGCAGTTGTAATGCACGGGGCGCGGGCGGTCGGGCTTTGGCATTTGCACGATCCGGTCGCGGACATGGCGCTGAAAAGCCACGGCGCATCCGTTCAGCCCCGCGGCGGAATAGGTGATGTACAAAGGCGCAGTGTGAAAGGCCGTGCCGGGGGCCGTTTCTGTTTGCACCGCATGACCGAACTGGATCTGGCGGCGGCCGTCCTGCAGTTCTTCGGCCAGCATCCGGTGCCCGCCTGACCAGCCGTAGTGGAAGGCATAGGTCTCTCCGCTGGTGTTGGTCGTGCCGCGCGCAGGGATCAGGAGGCCGGGGAAATGCTCATGCCCGCTGCGCCCGGTACGGCTTTCGCGCAGCCTGATCCCGGCGGACCACGGCGTGCGGTTTACCTGAAATTCGCCGCACCAGCGGCCGGAAACATCCATCACCTCATCCGAAAGCTGCGGACCGGGCAGAACGGGGGCGGCCAGCCAATCCAGATGCACAGGCTGATCCGAGGTCAGCGCTGTATCGCAGGTGATGACATGGGTTTGCGCATCGGTCTGAAACCGGAACGCCAGCCCAAGGCCCAGATCCGCATCGCGATAGCGCAGCCGCAGGTTGTTTCCGTCGCTGTCTTCTGCCTCAAACCGGAACCGAGGCAGCACCCCCCGACCCAAGGCATCGCGCAAAATCATCCCCGGCTGGCCCGGAAAACTGTGCGAGGCTTCCGGGCAAAGCGACAGATCGGGGTTTTCATCCAGCATCCCCCCGGTCACATCCAGCCCATGAGCCGCCGCCAGCGCCGTCAAATCTTCCCCGCGGGGAAGACTCCGGCCCCAATACATGCATTGCGGGAGTAAATCCGCCTTTGCCGCCAGAACCAGCGTCTGCTGGCCGTCATCCAATCGCCATACCCGTGTCATTTTACCGCCCCAAGCGTCAGGCCCGCGATGAAGTGCTTTTGCATCAGAAAGAACATCAGAACCGGCGGCAGCGCCGCGATGATCGAACCTGCCGAAACCAGATGCCAAGCCGCAACCCATTGCCCGTTCAACGAAGACAGCCCCGCCGTGATCGGCTGCGTTTCCTTGGAGGTGGTCAGCACCGTGGCCCAGAAGAAGTCATTCCAGATGAAGGTAAAGATCAGCACCGACAGCGCCGCAATCGCAGGCCGCATCAAGGGCAGCACGATGTACCAGAATATCCGCCACTCCGCGACGCCCTCGACCCTTGCAGCCTCGATCAACTCGAACGGCAGCGCCTTGATGAAATTGCGCATGAACAGCGTGCAAAACCCGGTTTGAAAGGCAATGTGGAACAGTGCCAGCCCATACCATGTGTTGTACATGCCAAGGTCCAGCGTCAGATCGCGCACCGGCACCATCAGGATCTGGAAAGGCACGAAATTGCCCGCCACGAACAAAAAGAACACCAGAAGGTTGGACCGGAACTTGTAAATCCCCAGCGCAAACCCCGTCATCGTCGACAGCGCAACCGCCCCGATCACCGTCGGGATCGTCACCTTGAACGAGTTGAGCATATAGCTGCCGATATCGGAATTGCGGAACACGTCGAGGTAGTTCTCAAAGGCGAAGGAACTGGGTATCCCAAAATAATTGCCCTGCGCCAGATCCATGGCCGGGCGGACCGAGGTCATCGCCACCCCAAGCAAGGGCAAAAGCCACAGGATCAGCGCAACCGGCAGCGCCAGTTTGTACATCCATTGGGCGGTGAGGCTGGTTTGCTGGATAGGACGTGGAAACATGGCTTAACGCTCCGTCTCGTCGCGCCACATCTTCCAGATGAAGCCCGAGATGAAAACCATCATGATCGCAAACAGAACCACGGCGATGGCCGCGCCATAGCCCATGCGGAACCCGTATTCGCTCAGCGCTTGTTCATACATGTAGAAGCTCAGCACGCGGCTGGACCCCCAAGGGCCGCCATCGGTCATGATCGACACCAGATCAAAGCTGCGCAGCGCGCCGATGACCGTGACCACCACCGCGATGAAGGTAGCGGGGCGCAGTTGGGGCAGGATCACATACCACAGCATCTTCCAGCCTTTGGCACCGTCCAGCCGCGCAGCCTCCACCTGATCGGGGGCGACATTATTCAGCCCCGTCAGGTACAGGATCATCACATAGGCGATCTGCGGCCAAAGCCCGGCCACGATGATGCCGTAAGTGACGTAATCCTCCTCTGCCAGAATGGCTATGCCCTGCCCGGTGATAAGCTCGATCAGCTTGTAGAACAGGCCGAAATCCGGCGCGTAGAACCATGAAAACATCAGACCCACAACGACCTGACTGATGACAAAGGGAAAGAAGAACAAGGATTTATAGATGCGAATACCCCGCACCGTCTGATTGAGGAAAATCGCGATGAACAACCCCGCAGGCACGGCCAGAAGATAAAGCGCAAGCCAGATCACGTTGTTCTTGAGAGAGATGTAGAACGCCTCGTCGTCGATAAGTTCGACATAGTTATCGGTGCCGATATACACCGCCTCGCCCAGCCCGTCCCAGTCGTAGAAGGAAATCGAAAGCGATTGAAAGATCGGGATGATCACATAGACCGCGAACATCGCCAGACCGGGGGCCAGAAACAACCACGGCGCAAGGCGAAGCTGATTGCGTTTCCAATAGCGTGACATCGGAACCTCTTTCATTCGCGACAGGGGGGGGGAAGGCCCAAGGGTGCCTCTGTCTTATCTGCACCCCGCAGCACAGAACCAGACCGGAAAGGTGGAAAAGCCGGGCGGCACGATCAGCGCCGCCCGGCTGTTATCGCTTAGTTATAGATGCGCTGGCGGGCCTTTTCGAGCCGCTCCAGAATGGCATCGATGCGATCCGGCTTCACCATGAACTCCTGAAAGCCTTCCATGCCAACCTTGGCCATTTCCGCCGGAGCGTCACGGTCAAAGAACTGCGCAAGCGCATAGGCGGTGGACAGCGTTTCAAAGCCCGCAGACAAGAACGGGTCCGAGGTGTCGACGGTGGCGTTCTTGTTGGTCGGAAGCTGCCCGATCGCGCCGTTCAGCTTGGTCTGCGCATCGGCACTGGCGACAAAGGCGAGGAAGGTCTTGGCATCCTCGACGTTCTTGGCACCTGCCGGAATGTGGATCGTATCCGTCGGAGCTTCTTCCGCCCGCGGGATTCCGGGGGTGATTTCGGGGAAGACCATGAAGCCGAGGTTGTCATTCGTCATGCCGCCTTCTTTGAAGACGCCCACGGCGAAGTTGCCCATGACATAGTTCGCAGCCTTGCCCTGAATCAACAGCGCCGCCGCATCCTGCCAGTCAATGGCCGCGTGATTCGAGGTGATGAAGGGCGCGATCTTTGCCCATTCCGCAAAGGTCGCCTTCACGCGCGGATCGGTCCATTCGACCTTGCCTGCGGTCAGGTCCATGTGGAACTCATAGCCATTGGTCCGCATGTTGATGTAGTCGAAGATCCCGGCTCCGGGCCACAGCGCTTTCGTACCGGTGGTCAGACAGTCGATCTCCACTTCCGAGAACTTCTCGCAATTGGCGACAAAGCCCGCCCAGTCGGTCGGCACTTCGACACCGGCAGCGGCATAAGCGTCTTTGTTGAAGTAGATGCCCCACTGGTAGTAGGTGTAGGGAACGCCCCATTGCTTGCCGTCAATCGTCATCGACGCCTTGGCCGAGCCCAGCGAATCGCTCAGGCCATTGGCTTCCCACACGTCCGAGACATCCTGAAACTGACCCGCCGCCACAAAGGGGGCCATCCGGTTTCCGGCGTACCAGTTCGCCAGATCAGGGCTGTCGGCGGTCAGGAAGTTGCGGATCGCGGTCTTGTAGCCCTCATGGTCAAAGTTCTGGAAAACCACGTCAATATCGGGGTTTGCCGCCTCGAAATCCGCGATAAGCGCCTCCATCGCCGCCAGCGGGATCGGGTCGAAATCGCCGTAATACTTCAACTCACGCTGCTGCGCCGACACAGCCGTTGTCGCCAGCAGCACCGCCGTCAACGCCAAAGCGCCCGTTTTCAGATGGACCATGGTTTCCTCCCTTTGGTTCCATTATTTAAAACTTAGTTTTGAATGTTGAAAGTATGTCCAAAGGCGGCTAGGCTGTCAACAGGCTCGCAATCTCTGCGAGGCCGGAAACGGAGCAGGCCATATGGGCGTCGAGGGGAACAATGACGGGACGGTCGGAAAAGCACTGGATGTGCTGGATATGGTCGCGGCCATCGGTAGGCCCGTCCGCTTCACCGAGCTTTTGGCGACGTCACCCTACCCCAAGGCAACGCTCTATCGGTTCCTGCAGGTGCTGACGCATCAGGGGATGCTGTCTTACGATCCGGACCGTCAGACCTATGCCTTGGGGGTGCGGCTGGTGCGGCTGGCCCATGCGGCCTGGTCGCAATCCAGCCTCGCCCCTCTGGCCCGCCCGCATCTGGACGCGCTGTCGGCACAGCTGGGCGAAACGATCCACCTTGCGCAGCTTGATCAGGGTCAGGTGCTTTACGTCGACAAGCGAAACGCCGCCCGCCCGGTCGAAATGTTCTCGCAAGCGGGCAAGGTCGGCCCGGCCTATTGTACCGGCGTGGGCAAGGCTATGCTCGCCTATCTCCCCGAGGAGGCGCTGGAGGCGGCCCTTCTGCGCCAATCCTTCCACCGCTTTACGCCCCACACGCTGGACACCCAATCTGCGTTGTTGGATGAACTCGCCGCGATCCGCGAACGGGGCTACGGGTTTGACCGTGAAGAGCATGAACCGGGCATCATCTGCGTTGCCGTCCCGATCCTGACCGATGCACAGCGGGTGATCGGGGCCCTCTCGGTCACATCCACACTGGCGCGCACCACGCTTGACGCGCTGGAGGCTTTGGCCCCCGAGATTCAGACCACAGCGACCCTGATCGCAAAAGAAGCGCGCGACTGGCGCTTTCCCGAACAGCAATAGCGGCACATCAAAGGAGGGCCAAGGCAATGACCGGCGTAAACTTGCAAGGCGTGGCCAAGAAATTTGGCGAAATTCAGGTGATCCACGGTGTCGATCTGACGGTGGAGGATGGCGAATTCTGCGTTTTTGTCGGCCCCTCGGGCTGTGGCAAATCCACCCTGCTGCGGATGATCGCCGGGCTGGAAAACACCAGCGGTGGCCAGATCCGGATCGGCAGCCGTGATGTCACCAATGATGACCCTGCCGATCGCGGGGTCGCGATGGTGTTTCAGACCTACGCGCTCTACCCCCATATGACGGTCGCCGAAAACATGGGCTTCGGGCTGAAGATGACAGGCCACCCCCGCGCCGAGATCGACGCGAAAGTCGCCGAGGCCAGCCGCATCCTGAAACTCGACGATTACCTGTCGCGCAAGCCCAAGGCCCTGTCAGGCGGCCAGCGTCAGCGCGTGGCCATCGGGCGCGCCATCGTGCGCGGCCCCGAGGTGTTCCTCTTCGATGAACCCCTCTCTAACCTCGATGCGGAATTGCGGGTGGAAATGCGGGTGGAAATCGCCCGGCTCCACAAGGAAATCGGCGCGACCATGATCTATGTCACCCATGATCAGGTCGAGGCAATGACCTTGGCCGACAAGATCGTGGTCCTGCGCAAGGGCCGCATCGAACAGGTCGGCGCGCCGCTCGACCTTTATAATGACCCTGACAACCGTTTTGTTGCGGGCTTCATCGGATCCCCGGCGATGAATTTCGTCGAAGCCGTGGTCGAAGCGCCCGGAAAACTTCAGGCGCCCGGCCTCTCCGCGACCCTCACAACACAGGTCGCCCTTCCCGGCGCGGGCGCAAAGATCATTCTCGGCCTGCGCCCGCAACATCTGCGCATCACCGAAGGCACCAGCCACAGCGTCGAGATGATCGAAGCCCTCGGCGGCGTGTCCTTCATTCATCTGCGCGCGCCCAGCGGCGAAAAACTGGTTGTCGAACTCCATGAAGACAGCAAACTGCGCCCCGGCGCGAAGGTCGGCCTCGCCCCAGATGCCAGCCAAGCCATGGTTTTCACCGCAGATGAGGCAGGGCTCCGGATCCGCTAAGCCTGCCTTTCGCATTTCTTTTTGGCAAAAATACCTTCGGGGGGTGAATTTGCCGTCAGGCAAAGAGGGGGGCAGACAGCCCCCCTTCCCCGTCTCTTAAAAGTTCAGCCCTCGCCCAGATGCCGCTCCCCACGGGCGCGGGACAGGGCGATCTGCTTTTGACGCTCGCGAAACCGAGCGCGGTCGGCCTCGTCATGCTCGTCTACGCAGGCAGGGCAAGACACGCCCTCCTCATAGGCCGGGCTGGATTTGTCGGCTTCCGCCAAGGGGCGGCGACAGGCGTGGCAGGTGCTGTAGGGGCCGGGCTTCAACCCATGACCGACCGAGACGCGGCCATCGAAAACATAGCATTCGCCCTCCCACAGGCTCTCCGCTTCGGGGACCTCCTCCAGATATTTGAGGATCCCCCCTTTCAGGTGGAACACCTCTTCGACCCCTTGCCCCAGAAGGTAATTGGTGGATTTCTCGCAGCGGATGCCCCCGGTACAGAACATCGCGATCCGCTTGTTGTGAAAGCGATGCTTGTTCGCCTCCCACCAGGCCGGAAATTCGCGGAACGATCCGGTCTGCGGGTCAACCGCCCCCTGAAAGCTGCCAATCCCCACTTCATAATCGTTGCGCGTGTCGATCACAGCAACGTCGGGCGCGGCAATCAGCGCATTCCACTCCTGCGGCGCCACATAATGCCCAACCCGCGCTTTCGGGTCGATATCGGGCTGCCCCATCGTCACGATCTCACGCTTGAGCCGCACTTTCAGCCGCCCAAAGGGCTGCTCGGCGGCAAAGCTTTCCTTATGCTCAAGGTCCCGGCAGCCCGGCAGAGCCCGAATATGGGCCAGCATCCGGGCAATCCCCTCTGCGGGACCCGCGATCGTGCCATTGATCCCTTCAGAGGCCAGCAACAGCGAGCCGCGAATACCCTCGGCCCGGCCAAGCGCCAAAAGCGGGCCTTGCAGCGCGGCAGGGTCCGTGAAGCGGGTGAAATGATACAGGGCGGCTATTGTAAACATGGGCGCTCTCTTGGCCTCAACGCCGCCAAAATGCAAGAGGCCGCGCTTGACGCCCGCAATACCGGGTTCTAGGCAGAAGGGACCGGAACACAGGAGCGCGCCATGACCGCCGCCAAGACAGCCCTGATCGTGATCGACGTCCAGAATGATTTTTGCCCCGGAGGCGCACTGGCCGTCGCCGGAGGCGATCAGATCGTTCCGGGCATCAACGCGCTGATGGATGACTTTGGGGCGGTGATCCTGACGCAGGATTGGCACCCCGCCGGGCACAGTTCCTTCGCCAGTTCGCACGCAGGGGCAGACCCGTTCAGCCTGACGGACATGCCTTACGGCCCGCAGGTTCTGTGGCCCGACCATTGCGTTCAAGGCAGCGCGGGGGCCGCCTTTCACGCCGATCTGCGGCTGGACCCCGCCGATCTGATCTTGCGCAAAGGCTATCGCCCCGCCATCGACAGCTATTCCGCCTTTTTCGAGAATGACCGCAAAACCCCGACGGGGCTGCATGGCTATTTGCAGGACCGGGGCTTTAACTCCCTCGTGCTGACGGGCCTCGCCACCGATTTCTGCGTGGCCTATTCCGCACTGGATGCGGCCGCCCTCGGCTATGCGGTGACGCTGCGCCTGGATCTTTGCCGCGCCATCGACATGGACGGCTCGCTTGCCGCTATGACAGCGCAGATGACCGCCAAGGGCGTCACTCTCATCTCAAGCTAGGGTGATTGCTTGTGGCAGGAGGCAAGGCCCGCTAGCCTTGTTCGAATTCTTCCCGTATCGGAGCCGATGATGGTCGATATCGCTACCCGCGTTCACAATCACAAATGGAAAATCGACCCGATTGTCCGGTCTCTGATCGACACTGATTTCTACAAGCTGCTGATGTGCCAGTCGGTGTTTCGCAATCGCCCCGACACCACCGTGACCTTCAGCCTGATCAATCGGACAAAATCCATCCGTCTGGCCGAATTGGTGGATGAGGGGGAGTTGCGCGAGCAGCTTGACCATATCCGCACGCTCCGCCTGAGCCGGGGCGAAAGCACCTTTCTGCGCGGCAACACCTTCTACGGCAAACGCCAGATGTTCCGGCCCGATTTCATGGAATGGTTTGAGGGGCTGCAACTGCCGCCCTACCATCTTGAAAAGCGCGACGGTCAATATGAACTGACGTTCGAAGGCCGCTGGCCAGAAGTCATGATGTGGGAAATCCCCGCTCTGGCCGTTCTGATGGAATTGCGCGGCCGCGCGGTTTTACGCGACATGGGGCGGTTTGAGTTGCAGGTTCTCTATGCCCGCGCGATGACCAAGCTTTGGGAAAAGATTGAACGGTTGCGCAGTGTCGAAAACCTGCGGATTGCCGATTTCGGAACAAGGCGGCGGCATTCTTTCCTGTGGCAGGATTGGTGTGTTCAGGCGATGCAGGAGGGCTTGGGGGGCGCTTTTGCAGGCACGTCCAACTGCCTGATCGCCATGCGCCGCGAGGTGGAGGCGATTGGGACGAATGCGCATGAACTGCCGATGGTCTATTCCGCGCTTGCCGAAACCGACGCCGAACTGGCGCAAGCCCCGTATCAGGTTCTGGCCGATTGGCATGAGGAACACGATGGAAATCTGCGGATCATCCTGCCCGACACTTACGGCACCGAGGGCTTCCTGAAACGCGCGCCGGAATGGCTGGCCAAATGGACGGGCATCAGAATTGACAGCGGCGACCCCGCGCAAGGGGCCGAAACCGCGATCAACTGGTGGAAATCGCGCGGGGAAGACCCGCGCAACAAGCTGGTTATCTTCTCGGACGGGCTGGATGTTGAGATCATCGAAAAATTGCAACGGCAGTTTGCCGGGCGGGTCAAGGTGTCCTTCGGTTGGGGCACGATGCTGACCAATGATTTCCGGGGCTTGGTTGCAGGCGACCGTCTGGCCCCGTTCAGCCTTGTGTGCAAGGCGATTGCGGCCAACGGTCGACCGACTGTCAAGCTAAGCGACAACCCGAACAAGGCGATGGGCCCGAAGGAAGAGATCGCGCGCTACAAGCGGGTGTTCGATGTGGGCGCACAGGTCGCGCAAAAGGTCGTGGTCTAACCCAGCACCAGATCGCAACAATGCAAGGCGCGGGCGATATGGCTGCGCATGATCGGGTCGTCCGGCGAAAGGCGCGGCATCGTCCAGCCGACGGATGCCAGCGTCCGGGCAAGGGTGAAGAGGTCCACCACCTCCGGATCGATGGGGCGCAAGGATTGATAGCCTGCGATCAACGCCTCTCTGATATTTACCAATGATGGTTCATACAGGTTCTGAGACAGCACCGTTCCAAGGTCATAGGCGCGAAAGCCGATCCCCGAGTCGTCAAAGTCGATCAAGGATAGTGAACCCTTGTTCACTAATATGTTCTCTCGCAACACATCAGCATGGATAGGGCCAAGGGTTTCGGTTTTCTCAAGCCTCTGCAGACGGCTTTGAAGGGCGTTTCGGGCGAAAGCAAGACGCTTCGCCTCGGGCGGCGTCAGGGATGGATGCTCCCAATAGCGACCCCAGAACGGGGCATCTCCGCAGAGCCCCTCCGTATCCCAACGAGGCCGCACAAAGGTTTCGGGCAGCTCCAACGCGTCGGTTGCGTCATGCACGCGCGCCAGAAGGGCGCCCAGTTTGGAATGGAGAGCGGCTTGCTCGTCCGGCGAAAAGGCAAGGGGGACACCCGCTTCGCCCAAAGGCGCACCGGCCAGCCAAGTCAGCGCCGAGACCGGGCGGTCCCCCGCCTTGTCCAACAGATCGCCACTGCGCGAGGGGATGGGACGCGGCACGGGCAAGCCCGCATCGGCCAGCGCGCTGCACCACCACAGTTCCGACAGAATGGACGCCGCGCCCTGATAACCGGGGCGGTGAAGCCGCAAGGCAGCCTCCGACCCATCTGGCATTTGCATGCGGAACACCGCATTTTCGCGGTTGCGGATCAGCGCCAGAACCCGGCCGCCCCACAGATCCGCGGCCGCTTGCGCTTGCGCCATCAGGGTCATTGCGGCACCGGGGTGACGGCGAGCGTCTCGGCCAAAGCATCGCAAAGCAAATCGGCATTCTCACGCGAGAAGGGCAGCGGCGGGCGCATCTTGAGCGTATTGCCTGCCCGTCCAATCCGGTTCAGCAAGAAGCCGCGCGCCACCATTGCCTCGACCAGATCCTCAACAAAAGCGGTTGCGGGGCTCTGGTTTTCGTCCAGCACAAATTCCAGACCAAAGAACATGCCCGCCCCGCGCGCCGCTGCCAGAAGAGGGTGACGCAGATCGGCCAAGCGCGCCATCAGATAGGCTGACACCTCGGCCGCATTCTGTTGAAGCCCTTCTTCATCAATAACTTGCAAGGTGGCAAGGCAAGCTGCAGCCGAAACAGGGTTGCCGCCAAACGTGTTGAAATAGCCAAAGGCGTTGCGAAACCCGTCCATGATATCGGGCCGCGCAATGACCGCCGCAACGGGGTGACCGTTTGCCATGGGCTTGCCAACGGTCACCACATCGGGGCGCAGGCCAAGCCATTCATGCCCCCAGAAATGGCTGCCCATCCGACCAAAACCGGGCTGAACCTCATCACAAAGAACAAGCCCGCCCGCCTTGCGGATCACCGCCTCCGCCGCCGCAAAAAAGCCGGGGGAGACTTTGGGGATCCCTTCGTTCGCAAAGACGGGGCAGAGCATCATGCCCGAAAAGCCAAAGCCCTTCGTCTGCAAATCGGCAATCGCCGCGGCGATGTGACCCGCAAAGATCTGGCCGTCCGGATCGGAATTGCGCAGGCTGTCGGGCGCAGGCACCAGCCGGACATGGGGCGGATAGCCCCCGATCGGGGGCCTTCGTGACGACAGGGCGGAGGTGGCCGTGGTGTTGCCGTGATAGGTGTTGTCGGTTGCGATAATGCCGGTCTGCCCGGTCATCGCTTGTGCCATCCGTAGCGCGATGTCATTCGCCTCGGACCCGGTGCAGACCATGATCGCCTGCGAAACGCCATGGCCAAGCCGGGACGTCAACGCCTCGATATAGTCCAGCACAAGGTCGTGGTGGTAACGGGTGTGCGTGTTCAGGATCGCGGATTGCCGGGTGATCGCCTCGATCACTTTCGGGTGGCAATGCCCCACGTGAGGCACGTTGTTATAGCAATCAAGATAGCGATTTCCCGCAGCATCCCAAAGCCAGACGCCTTGGGCACGCACAATATGAACGGGTGTTCGGTAAAAGGTCGGGATATTCGGCCCCATAAGCCGGGTGCGGCGATCCGTCAGGCTTTCCATCACTCTTCATCCTCGATTTTGCCACGCATCGCCTTGACCGTTCCACGCTGCGATTTCGCCGCCAACCTGCGTCGCTGGCTGCCAAGGGTTGGCTTCGTGGCGATCCGCAGCTTTGGCGCAACCAGCGCTTGCCGGATCAGCTCTACCAGCCGATCACGGGCGATTTCGCGGTTGCGGATCTGGCTTCGGGTTTCTTCGGCGCGGATCACGATGGCCCCTTCGGTCGTCCAGCGCCGCCCCGCAAGACGCTTGAGGCGCGTTTTCACGGGGCCGGGCAAATTCGGAGAGCGTTCCGCCTCGAACCGCAATTCCACCGCCGTTTCCACCTTGTTGACGTTCTGCCCCCCCGGCCCCGAAGAGCGCGAGAAGCCTTCCGACAGCTCCCAATCGGCGATGGTTATCTGATCATTGATCCGCAACATGGCGCCAAGCTATCCGATTTCGGGGCCGGGAAAAGGGGCAAGGCGGGGCTTTTGTGCAAAGAGGTCCAAAAGGCTGGAAAAGAGGCGGCTGCCCGGATCAGCCAGATCAAGGATCACGTCGAAATGATTGCGATCGGGGATGGTGAGCATTGGGGCGGACAATGCTGCGGCATAGGCGGCGGATTGGCGCTGAAAGCCAGCGGTTTCAGCCTCGGCCAGCGCAACAAGGGTCGGGGCGGTGCCCGCCGGATGCCGCAAGGGGCTTAGCGCCGCCACTTCGGCGGGGGTCAACGAGAGCCAGTCTTGGGCAAAACAGGCGGCAATCGGCGCAAGATCATAAAGCCCGCTGATCGGCAGGGCCGCATGGGGCACCATCGCTGGCAACCCAAACCCTGCCTGCCAACCCGGCATGGCGAGGGTTGCAGCCAGATGCCCGCCCGCGCTGCTGCCGCAGACCACAATGCGGTGGTGGTCGATGCCCAGATCCGCCGCATTCTGCCAAAGATAGACGAGGGCTGCGCGCATCTGGCGCGTGATCTCGGTCAGGGAGGCCGCGGGGGCGAGCGTATAATTCGGCACGGCCGTGGCGATGCCCTTTGCGGCCAGCGCTGGCGCCATGAAGGCGGAACAGTCTTTGTCCAGAAGCCGCCAGTATCCGCCATGAATGAACAGGAGCACGGGTGCCCCGTTGCCCGCCGCGTAAAGGTCCAGCGTCTCGGCGCTTTGGGGGTCAAAGCGCAGGTCCATGCGTGCGCCGGGCAGATCCCGTGCTGCAAGGGATCGGTCTTTGTAAGCCTGCAGGATGCGCGTGAACTCGGCCTCGGTGGTCGCATTCCGGGCGGTATAGTCGGGGTCGAGACGGGAGCGCGGCCAATTGGCCTCTGCGGCGATGGGGTTTGGCATCAGATCACCGCCGCCCGCATCCATCGCGCCAGCCGCCCTTTACAGGCCAACATAGGACTGCACCTGCGCTGCGTCATTGTCCAGATCATCGCGATTGCCCTGCCAGACGGTGCGGCCTTTCTCGATGATGTAATGCCGGTCAGCGAGACGCTTGAGAACCGAAAGGTTCTTGTCAATCAACAGGATGGATTGCCCCTGCGCCTTCAGTTTCTCGATGACATGCCAGATTTCGGTGCGGATTGTCGGGGCGAGCCCCTCGGTCGCTTCGTCAAGGATCAAAAGCCGGGGGTTCGTCATCAGCGCACGGCCAACGGCAAGCATCTGCTGCTCTCCGCCGGATAGGGTCGCTGCGCGCTGGCTGGCGCGTTCGCCCAGTCGCGGAAACAGGTCATAGACCGATTGCAAAACCCAAGGATCGGCCCGCTTGCGCGGGTTTGCTGCGGTTGCGACCAGATTTTCGCGGACGGTCAGCGTGGGGAAGACCTGCCGCCCTTCTGGCACCAGACCCGCGCCCATCCGCGCGATCCGTTCGGGGGCGAGGCCCGCAATCGGCTGCCCGGCAAAGGCAATCTCTCCGGATTTTGGCCGCAGCAAGCCCATGATGGATTTGACCGTGGTCGTCTTGCCCATTCCATTGCGCCCCAGCAGGGTCACGACCTCTCCCTCGGCGATGGTGAGCGAGACGTCGAACAGAACCTGACTGGCCCCGTAGGCGGATTGCAGATTGGTGATGCTCAGCACAGCTCATCCTCCGCGCCCAGATAGGCTTCGCGCACGGCCGGGTTTGCGCGGATTTCATCGGCGCTGCCAGAGGCAATGATCTGGCCATAGACTAAGACCGAAATCCGGGTCGCGAGTGCAAAGACCGCATCCATGTCATGTTCGACCAGCAGCATCGGCGTCGTCTGGGCGATGGCCTGAAGGCGGGTGATCATCTCTTGGCTTTCGACATGGCCGAGGCCTGCCATCGGTTCATCCAGCAGCAGGAACTTCGGCTTGCGGGCCAGCGCCACGAGCAGTTCGAGTTGCTTGCGCTCACCGTGGCTGATGTCATGGGCGGGCAGATCGGCGCGATCCTCCAGCCCGGAGCCTTGCAGCAAAGCCTGCGTATCTGCCCAGATACTGGCCCGGCCCAGCACCCTGTCCCAGATCCGAAAGCTGTGGCCCGCGCGCGATTGTACGGCAAGGGCGATGTTCTCGCGCAAGGTGGCGTCATCCAGCAGGCTGGTGACCTGAAACGTCCGCCCGAGCCCCAGCGTCACTCGGGCCGGAACCGACAGATGGGTCGCATCATGGGGGCCGATGAAGACCCGGCCTTCGTCAGGGGCCAATTCGCCGCAAAGCTGATTGATAAGGGTGGATTTGCCTGCCCCATTCGGGCCGATCAGGGCGTGCACCTCTTTGGCCCTGAGGGTCAGGCTGACATGATCGGTGGCCAACAAGCCGCCGAAGCGTTTGACCAGCCCTTCCACCCGCAACACATCTGTCATTTGCCGCGCCCTCCGAACCTGTCGAACAACCCCGATATTCCGCCCTTGGTGCCCATTACGACCACCAGAAGAATCAGCCCCAGCGCCAGCGGCCAATGTTCGGACCAGCCTGCCAGAAAGGTCTCAAGGATCAGGAACGCCGCCGCCCCGAAGATCGGCCCAAAGAAAGATCCGACCCCGCCCAGGATCACCATGATCATCAATTCGCCCGACTTGGTCCAATGCATCATGTCAGGCGAGGCAAAGCGCAGGAAATTGGCCATCAGCGCCCCGGCCAGCCCAGCCCCCATTCCGGCCAGCACAAAGGCAAAGAGCTTGTATCGATAGGGCGCAAAACCGATCGCCGCCATGCGTCTTTCATTCTGGCGCATGCCCTTGAGGACGGCGCCGAAGGAAGAATTCACGACCCGCCACAGGGCTAGAAAGAACACCAGCGCGATGGCAAGGATCACATAATAAAGCACCGTCTTGTCGCGCATATTGAGGCCAAACAGCTCATTCGTGCGGCGGATGATAATGCCATCCTCAGCGCCATAAGGGGTCAGCGAGACGAAGAAAAAGAACAGCATCTGCGCGAAGGCCAGCGTGATCATGATGAATTGCACGCCCCCGGTGCGCAGCGACAACGCCCCGATCAGGCCGGCAAACAGACCTGCGACCAGCACGGCGGCGGGCAAGGTGATCAGCATCTGATTGGAACCGGGGATGAGGCCAAAGAGCGGCTCTGCACTGCTGTGATGAGCGAAAAGAATGCCGACCGTGTAGGCCCCGATCCCGAAGAAGGCCGCATGGCCAAAGCTGACCATCCCACCATAGCCAAGGATGAAGTTCAGGCTGGCGGCCGCGATGGCGTAAATCAGGATCCGGCTTGCCAGCGTCAACAGCGCCGGTTGGCCGATGGATTGGGTGAGGAACGGCACCGCCAGCAGAAATCCGAACCCAAGGGCAAAAACCAATAGCCGCACCCGCTAGCCCCCCGCCGCAAAAAGGCCCTTGGGCCGCACCAGCAACACCAGCGCCATCAAAAGATAAATCCCCATTGAGGCGACCCCAAGCCCGATGGCATCCGCATCTGACGGGGCCATCACCAGACGCAAGAGCCCCGGCAGAAAAGCTCGCAGCATCGTATCGACGACGCCCAGCACGATCCCCGCCACAAAGGCGCCCTTGATCGAGCCAACGCCGCCTACGACGACGACCACGAAGGTGGCCAGCAAGATCTGCTCTCCCATGCCGACCTGAACGGCGGAAATCGGGCCTGCCATGTAACCCGCCAGCCCCGCAAGCAGCGCGCCAAGCCCAAAGACAACCGTGTAGAGCAGCCGGATATCGACGCCCAGGGCGCGCACCATGTCCCGGTTGGTCGCCCCCGCACGCACGAGCATCCCGATCCGCGTGCGGTTGATCAGAAGGTACAGGCCCAGCGCCACCGACAGGCCCGTCGCAATGATCAAAAGGCGATAGGTCGGATAGGGCAAACCGGGCAGCAACTCGACCGAGCCGCCGAAGCCCGAAGGCAGAGCCGTGAACACCGGCTGGCGGCCAAAGCCCAGCACGATCAATTGGTTGAAGATCAGGATCAGCGCGAAAGTGGCCAAGACCTGATCCAGATGATCGCGTGCATAAAGGCGGCGGACCACCAGCGCCTCGATGGCGAAGCCGGTCAGCGCGGCGGCCCCCAAAGCCGCCGGAAGGCCCAGCCAGAAGCTGCCCGTTTCCGTCGCGACATAGGTGCCCGCATAAGCCCCCACCATGTAAAGGGAGCCATGTGCCAGGTTGATCACCCCCATGATCCCGAAGATCAGGGTCAGCCCGGCGGCCAGCAAAAACAGCATGACGCCGAATTGCAGCCCGTTCAGCAATTGTTCGAGTATCAGGATCATCTGCCTGCCCGAGCCTGTCAGAAGAAGGGAAAAGGGGAACGCCGGAGCCGTAGCCCTGACAAGATCCGTGAGGCGCAATGGCGCGGGCTGAGGAAAGCGCCCCAGCCCGCAAACCGATTACATCTTGCAGTCAGCCGCATAGCTGTCGCCATGATCGGCAAGGATCACACGATCCGTCACCGCCTTGGCACCGCCATTGCCATCAGAGACAATGTTCAGAACATACCAGTCATGGACGGGATGCTGGTTTTGCCCGAAGGAAAACTTGCCCCGCACACTTTCGAAATCGGCAGCACGAACAGCCTCACGGAAGGCATCCAGATCGTCCAGCCCGCCGGTATTGGCAAGCGCCGAGGCGATCAGACGCGCGGTGTCATAGCCCTGGCTTGCGTAATAGGTGATGGGGCGCGCGTATTTCGCATCCCATGCGGCCACGAATTCGGCATTCGCGGCATTGTCGAAATCCCGGTTCCAATGCGCGGTGGCGGTGATGCCAATCGCGGCCTCACCCACGGCCCCCAGAACGACGGCGTCCGTTGACGGCTCTGACAGAACCATCGGGATCTGCCCCAAAAGGCCCGCCTGCTGGTACTGCTTGAGGAAAGCGATCCCCAGACCGCCAGGGTGGAACTGGAACACGACTTCCGGCGCAGCGCTGCGGATCTGTGCCATTTCCGAGGCGAAATCGGTCTGGTCAAGCTGGGTGTAGATCTCGGTCACGTCGCTGCCAAACATCCGCTTGAACCCGGCGATGGCATCCTTGCCCGCCTGATAGTTGGGCGCAAGGGCGACGGCGGTTTTGTAGCCAAGCTCTTTGGCAGCCGCACCAGCCGCTTCGTGCAAGGCATCGTTCTGCCAGCTGACGACAAAGTAATTCTCATTGCAGCCCGCGCCCGCGAAGGTCGAGGGGCCCGCATTCGGGCTGATGTAAATCGCGCCATTATCCACGATATCAGGCACGGTTGCCCCCGCCACGTTCGAGAAGATAATCCCCGTCAGCAGCTTGATGCCATCGTTCTGCATGTATTTTTCAGCGATCTGGCGACCGTTGGCGGGCTTGAGGCCATCGTCTTCGACCACAAACTCCACCTCAACCCCGCCGAGCTTGCCGCCGCCCATTTCCAAGGCCAGCAACATGCCGTCACGGGCATCCGCGCCCAGATAGCCCGCCGGGCCGGACAGCGTCGTGATCACACCGATCTTGAGCGGTTCGGCCAGTGCACCTGTGGCCATCAGCGCGGCCATTCCGACCGCGGTAAGTAGCTTTTTCATGGGTTACTCCTTGTTGGGATCTGGGTTGGGTCTGGCCTTTGTGGCCTTGTTATTGTCTTTGGAAGTCTGGATTGCCGGGCAAGTCTGGGGGCAATCCGGATTTATTTCAAGCCTAAAATATCTAGAGCTGCACCCAGCCTGCTGGTGGTTCTTTGCCCGGATGCAAGGCGCCGCAATGATCGCAGGTGCGCGCAGCCTCATCGGCATAGAAGGCTTTGTAGATCGGCGGCAGATCATCGACGATGCTGACCAGATCCACCTCGGCGCGGTGGACAAGATGTTGACATTCAAAGCAATACCACTCGATCGCGTCCAGCGCGCCTTCGGGACGGGCGGGTTCGATCACCAGCCCGATCGACCCTTCCTGCGGCCGCTGCGGCGAATGGCGAACATGCGCCGGAAGCAGAAAGATATCCCCCTCGCGGATCGGCACATCATAGAATTCGCCGCTTTTGGTATCATGGATCTTCAGCAGCATATCGCCTTTGAGCTGGTAGAAGAATTCCTCTACCGGGTCGTCGTGATAATCGGTGCGCTTGTTCGGCCCCCCCACGACGGTCACCATCAGGTCGGCCTCTTTGAAGACCATCTGATTGCCAACCGGGGGTTTCAGCAGATGCTTATGCTCGTCGATCCATTTTTGGAAATTGAAGGCGGAAAGTCTGGTCATCTTATCCTCCGTGGCTTCGGTCATCATGGCGCAAGCAAACCGCATTCGTCAAATGCGGCGCGGGTGCGGGTTTTCTCCCGTTCGGTCAGTTCCAGCAGCGGCGCACGCACCGCCCCGCCGGTCTGACCCAGCAGCGTTTGCCAGTATTTCTGATGCGAGTGCGGTTTTTCGGCGGGGCGGGTGCTGCGCAGGGCCTCGCGCACCGGCTCAAGGCTGGCACTGATTGCGCGCGCGGTTTCAATGTCGCCAGCGAAGGCCGCATCGGTATAGTCGCGCATCCGCCGGTCCCGCGCGGTCTGGATCAGATAGGGCGGGGAGGAGCACAGATAAAGCCGCCAGTTCAACTCGATGATATTGTCGAGCCACTCTTCCTCTGAGGCGGTGGACACGATGATCCGGTCTGACGCCATCTTGGTCAACTCGCGGTACATCGGGCGGGGCACGGAATATTTGATCGCCACAACCGTGTCGATATCGGCCAGCCGATTACACAGGCGCGGCGACATCAGATAGCCGCTGTCGGGATGCGACCAGAGCGCCATGCCTATATCGACTTTCGAGGCGATGGTCTCATAATAGCGGACCAGCGTTTCATCCTGCGCCTTCTGGAAATGCAGCACCGGGGCGTGCACCACGATGTAATCGGCCCCGCAGGATTGCGCATGGCGGGCAAGTTCGATCACTGTGTCGATGTTCTGATCCGAGCAGGACATGATCGTCTGCGCCCGCCCACCGGCTGCGGAAACGGCCAGATCAAAGCAGCGTTTACGCTCTTCTATCGACATGGCAAAACATTCGCCCTGCTTGCCTGCGATAAAGAACCCGTCGATGCCAAGATCGGTGATCCAGTGTTCCATATTTGCGCGAAAACCATCCTCATCGATCGCGCCATCTGGCTTGAACGGCATGAGGGCCGCCGCCCAGATGCCCCGCATCGTCTCAAAAGCATGGGTTTTGGCGGTGTCGCGGCTGTAGTTCATGGCTTTGCTCCGGTTAGTGCGCGCCAAACCTGTTCAGAGGTCAGCGGAAAGGAAAGATCGGGGGTGTCGGGGGGAAGGGCGTCCATCACCGCGTTCAGAATGGCGGCGGGGACGCCGATGCAGCCCGCCTCGCCCACGCCTTTGACGCCCAAAGGGTTGGCCGGGCTGATGGTTGGTTGGCTGAACAGGCGAATGGGCGGCATGTCTGCGGCGCGCGGAACGGCATAATCCATCAAGGACCCGGTCAGGAGTTGGCCGTTGTCACGGACGATCCGCTCCATCAGCGCGGTCCCGATGCCCTGCGCCGCGCCACCGATCAACTGCCCCGCCACCAGCAGCGGGTTGATGATCTGGCCTGCATCATCCACCCATGTCACACGGTCCAGCCCGATCACGCCGGTTTCGGCATCGATGCTCACTTCGGCCAGCACTGCGCCCGAGGCCCAGGCCTCTGCCTCGGCCATATGGCGATGCGCGGCGGTCAGAGTATCGCCCCCTTCGGCAAGGGTTTTCGCCAGCATGACCCAGTCCGGCGCGCCCCCTGCAAGGGCTTGCGCCTTTGCGCGCAACGCGGACGCGGCCTTCCACATCGCCGTGCCCCAAATCGCGGTAGAGCGACTGGCAAGCGCCCCGATCGCCTCGGGCATCTCGGCGCTGTCGCCTTGCGAGACGATGATCCGCGCGGGATCAACGCCCAAGGCATCCGCCGCGATCTGGGCCATCGCGGTTTCACGGCCCTGCCCTTGCGCGGAAGACCCGGTCAGCGCCTGAAAACGTCCATCGGGCAGAAGGCTGATGCGGGCGGTCTCCCACCCCTGCCCGCAGGGTTCGACATAAAGCGCAAGGCCAAGGCCGCAGACCTGCCCTGCGGCACGGCGGTCAGACTGGGCCTGTCGCAGGGCCGTGTAATCCGTCTCCGCCTCCAATCGGTCCAGAAGCGCGCTGAAATTGGCCGAGCAGGGGCGGTCGGGCACAGGTGGCCCTTGCGGTGCCGGGGCGAGGTTGCGGCGGCGGATCTCCAGCGGATCAAGCCCCGACCACTGCGCGGCCCGGTCCATCAAACGTTCCATCAGGATCGCGGCCTCGGGGCGGCCAGCGCCCCGATAGATGTTCACGGCAGGCCCTTCGGTCAGAGCCACGCTGGCTTGCACATCAACGGGGATCGCATAGGGGCCGGGCAGGATGCGCCCGGCATTGCGCACCGGGGCAAGGGCGGAATGAGGCATCCAATGGCCCAGCGGAAAGCCGAATTTGGCGCGCAGCCCGGTTGCACGGCCATCCGCCGCCAGACCCATTTCGGCTGAACTCTCGGCCCCGCGGCCTTGGGTTGCGGCCAAGAACTCCTCGGACCGGGTGGCGCGCCATTTGACAGGGCGGCCAAGGGTCATCGCGGCAAAGCTGGTCACCACGTCTTCGGGCATAAGCGAGGCTTTGCCGCCAAAGGCCCCGCCCACATCGGGGGCCACAACGCGCAGGCGATCCTTGGGCAGGGCGAGAATTGCGGCCAGATCATCGCGCGCCCGCTGCGGGGTTTGCACGGCAAGCCAGACCGTCAGACCCTCTGCCTCGGGCACGGCCAGAACGGCGCGCGGTTCCAGCGCAAAAGGGGCGACAAGCGCATGAGAGACCTGCGCCACCACCGACGCGGAAAAGCCCTCCAGCCGCTGCCCCCAATGGGCGGGGTGCGAGGGGTAATCACAGGGGCTTTCCGTCACATCAAGCAAGATCAGATCCAGCGCTGCCAGCGCCGCCGCTTCGCTTTGCGCCACGATGGCCGCAACCGCTTGCCCGGCGGCGGCAACCCTGCCTGCGGCTAGCGGCTGCATCGGCACGGGCGGCACATCAGGAAGCAAAGGATTGACCGCCGACACCCCCAGCCCCGCCAGATCGGCGGCGGTGAAAACAGCAATGACGCCGGGGGCCTCCCGCGCTTCGGCGACATCCAACTGCGTGATCTCGCCCGCTGCGAAAGGGCTGCGCAGAAACGCAAGATGCAAGGTATCGGGAGGAGAGAGGTCATCCACAAAACGCCCCTGCCCCCGCAAAAGGCGGTCATCCTCGCGCCGGGGCATGGCGCGGCCCATCCACGGATCAGAGGGGGGTGCCTTGGTCATCCTGCCCTTTCACAGTCACAAGCGGGTGCGGACAGCCAGACGCCGCGCCGACGCAAAAAGGTGGTCCGGCGCGTCATTCCGCCGTCCTCAGACGGAAGCGCTGAATTTTACCGGTCTGAGTCTTGGGAAGCGTGGCCACGAATTCCACCCGGCGTGGGTATTTATAGGGCGCAATGCTGGCTTTGACGTGATCTTGCAGGCGCTTGGCGGTTTCCGGGGTGGGGGCTACGCCCTCGACCAGCACCACATGCGCCACGACAATCTGGCCGCGTTCAGGGTCGGGTTCTCCGACAACGGCGCATTCCAGCACATCGGCATGGGCCAAAAGCGCCGCCTCCACATCCGGCCCGGCAATGTTATAGCCGGATGAGATGATCATATCATCGGTGCGCGCGGCAAAATGGAAATAGCCGTTCTCATCCTGCCAGAAGGCATCGCCCGTCAGGTTCCAGCCGTTTTGCACATATTTGACCTGCCGCGTATCGTCCATGTATCGGCATCCCGTCGGCCCCCGAACGGCCAGCCGCCCGACCGAGCCGCGCGGCATCTCGGCCCCGTCTTCATCCACGATCTTCGCCTCATAGCCCGCGACAGGGCGACCGGTGCAGGCGGGGCGATGGTCGTCAAAGCGGTTGGTGAGGAAAATATGCAGCATCTCTGTCGCGCCGATCCCGTCCAGCATCGGCTTGCCGGTTTTCGCGATCCATTCTTCATAGACCGGGGCGGGCAGGGTTTCCCCCGCTGAAACAGCCGCGCGCAGGGACGACAGATCGGCGCCTTCCTCCATCGCCTTGAGCATGACGCGGTAGGCCGTGGGCGCGGTAAAGCAGACGGCCGCGCGGTATTTCTGGATGATCTCGATCAGATTGGGCGGGGAGGCGTTTTCCAACAGGCAAGCCGCCGCCCCAAAGCGCAGCGGAAACACCGCAAGCCCGCCCAGCCCAAAGGTAAACGCCAAAGGCGGAGAGCCGACAAACACATCTTCCGGCACCACGCCCAGCACCTCGCGCGCGTAGCCATCTGCAATGGTCAGAATATCGCGGTGAAAATGCATCGTGGCTTTCGGCTCTCCGGTCGTGCCCGAGGTGAAGCCCAAAAGCGCCACATCATCACGCCCCGTCTTGGCCGCAGCAAAGCGCACGGATTTGCCCAAGGCGGCGCGGTCCAGTTCGGCATCATGGTTGGCCGTGCCATCAAACCCCACGACATGCCGCAGATGCGCTGAGGATTTGGCGCAGGTGACCATTTCTTCCATCAGCCTTGTGTCGCACAGGGCCAGCGAGACTTCGGCCTTATCGACGATCTTGGTCAGTTCAGAGGCCCGCAGCATCGGCATGGTATTGACCACCACCGCCCCCGCCTTTGTTGCCGCCAGCCAAGCGGCCACCATCGCCGGGTTATTGGCAGACCGGATCAGGACCCGATGCCCCGGCTTGACGCCATAATCTTCAACCAGCGCATGGGCGATCCGGTTCGTCCAGTCGCTGAGTTCCTTATAGGTGCGGATGCGCCCATTCCCAATCAGGGCTGTGTGATCGCCAAACCCGCGTGCAACCATCGCATCGGTCAGTTCAACCCCGACATTGATCCAGTCCGGATAGACAAAGGCCGCGCGCGGCATATCGGGCCATTGATCGGCTGGGGGAAGCCGGTCGCGGGTGAAACTGTCGCTATGTCCGCTGGGTCCGAGGGTCATGGGAAGCTCCGCTTGGGAATGGGGCGATTGGGGTGTCGGGTCAGGGCTGCTGAGGAATGACGGCTGTGGCCTCGATTTCGACCTTAGCGCGGTCTTCGACGAGGGCCACGACCTGCACCAGTGCCATGGCCGGAAAATGCTTGCCGAAATGGGCGCGGTACGCCTGACCGATCTGGCGCAATGCGCCAAGATATTCGTGCTTGTCGGTCACATACCAGGTGAGGCGGACAAGGTGGTGTGGTTCGGCCCCGGCCTCGGCCAGAACGGCCTTGATATTGGACAGGCATTGGGCAACCTGCCCTGCGAAATCATCGGTTTCAAACTCTTGATCTGCGTTCCAGCCGACAATGCCGCCCGTGAACACCATCCGCCCCGAGGCGGCCATGCCATTGGAATAGCCCAAGGCGGGTTTCCAGTTTTTCGGGTGCAGGAATTCATGGGGGGAAGTCATGTGGAAGGCCCCTCCTCGGGCTGCAATTGGGCGGTCAGACGGCTGCGCAATACGTCGGGCCACGGCTGCGCCTTGCCATGCGGATCGACCCAGACCAGCGTCAGATCAGCGGTCAGACGGTCATGCCCCGCGCAAGCCCCGACAATCCGCACCGCGACCGAGGCGCGGCCCAACCGCCGGACTGTCAGCGTAAACTCCAGCTTTTCGCCCAGTCGTGAGGGTGCCAGAAAATTCACCTCGATCCGCGCAGTGGGGGTGCCGAAGCCTTCCTCCATCACGATCCGGGCGAAAGGATAGTGCAGAACATCGGCAAAGAAGTTTTCCACCACCGAATTCGTCATCTCGAAATAGCGCGGGTAGAAGACGATGCCCGCCGGGTCGCAGTGGTTGAATTCGATGGGGATGAGGCGAGAATAGCTCATAGCACGGCCTTGGCGATGACGACGCGCTGCACGTCGCTTGCCCCTTCATAGATGCGCAGGGCGCGGATTTCTCGGTAAAGGCTTTCGACGGCAAACCCCTGCCGGACCCCGTCGCCGCCATGCAGTTGCAAGGCCGTGTCGATCACGCGTTGGGCGGCTTCGGTGGCGTAAAGCTTGGCCATTGCGGCCTCTCGGCTGATGCGGGGGGTGCCTTGATCTTTGGTCCAGGCGGCGCGGTAGATCAGAAGGGCGGCGGCATCAATTTCAAGCGCCATATCGGCGATATGGCCTTGCACCATTTGCAGATCGGCAAGGCTGCCGCCACTGGCGCGCGGACGCTGCACGCGGGCCAAAGCCTCATCCATCGCGCGGCGGGCAAAGCCCAGCGCCGCCGCCCCCACGGTGGAGCGGAAGACATCCAGCACCGACAT
>JAQWYA010000115.1 GCA_029254215.1 Pseudorhodobacter sp.
GGTTTGCAGGGCCCCGGGTTTGTCCTGGCAGATAAGGGCGACGCGCATGGGATTACTCCTGTTTGAGGGGGCGGGACATAAGCGCCTGAATGGCGGCGTCCAGCGTGATGGATTGGGTAGTCAGCGCCGCAACCATGGCGGTAATCGGCATGTCGATCTGATGTTTGCGGGCAAGCGCTGTCACGGCCTTCGCCGTGGCGACCCCTTCAACCGTGATGGACGGGTCAAACCCCTCTCCTCGGCCCAAGGCGCGGCCATAGCGGAAGTTGCGCGATTGATCTGAGGTGCAGGTTAGCACCAGATCGCCAAAGCCCGACAGCCCTGCAAGCGTATCGGGCCGCGCGCCCAAGGCCGTCGCAAGCCGCGACATTTCGGCATTGCCGCGGGTCATCAGGGCCGCCCGTGCGCTTTCGCCAAGACCCGCGCCCATCACGACGCCCGCCCCGATCGCGATCACGTTTTTCAGCGCCCCGCCCCATTCCGCACCCGTCACATCCGTCGTGCGATAAAGCCGCAGGCTGACGGTGGAAAGCTGTTCTTGCAGCTGTCGGCCAAGGTCTTCCTCGGCGCAGGCAAGCGTCAAGGCGGTCGGCAGGCCCCGCGCGATATCAGCGGCAAAGCTTGGCCCGGTCAGGACCGCCGGCGTCGCCTCTGGGCAGGCCCGTGCGATCAAGCCGCTGGGGCCAAGCCCCGATTGCAGGTCAATTCCCTTGCAGCAGGCGACCAGAGCGCGCCCGTTCAACAGATCAGCATGGTCTTGCAGGAAGGCCCCAAGCGCTTGCGTGGGCAGGGCCAAAAGCACTGTCTGAACGGCATCAATCTCGTCTATTTCCGCAAGGACAGAGACGTTTTTGGATAAAATAACGCCGGGAAGCCGGGGCAGGGTGCGGCCAGTTGTGCCCGACCCGGCCAATCCTGACCCGGTCAGGCCGCGCCCCCAAAGCCGCACGGGCGTTTCTTGCCCCAAAGCGATTGCCAATGCCCCGCCGAATGCGCCTGCTCCCAGAACTGCGATGCTCATGCCTTGGCCCCTTTTTTGCCAGAGCCGATCAGCGCCGGGCTGGTTTGATCCAACGGCCAGCGCGGCCGGGCAGAAAGCGTCAGGTCATCGCGCCCGCCTGCGCGGTAACGCTCGATCCCGGCCCAGGCGATCATCGCGGCATTGTCGGTGCAAAGCGCCAGCGGCGGGGCCAGAAAGGCGGTTTGGCCAGCCGCGCAAACGGATTGAAGCTGCGCCCGGATCAGGCTGTTTGCCGCAACGCCACCTGCGACGGCAAGCGCCGCAACGGGGTGTTCGGCAAGGGCGCGGCGGGTTTTTTCGGCCAGAACATCTGCTACAGCCGCCTGAAACCCGGCACAAAGATCGGCGCGGTCGGCCAGAGTCAGCCCGCCTTTTTCCGCGATTACTGCATCGCGGGCGCGCAGCAAGGCGGTTTTCAGGCCCGAAAATGACATATCGCAGCCCGCCCTGTCGAGCAAAGGACGGGGCAGGGCAAATCGGGTCGGATCGCCTGCCCGTGCAGTAGCCTCCACCGCCGGGCCGCCGGGTTGCGGCAGCCCCAGAACCTTGGCGACCTTGTCAAACGCCTCACCGGGGGCATCGTCGATAGAGCCGCCGATCCGGGTAAACTGATCCGCCCCCTCAACCAACAGAAACTGGCAATGCCCGCCCGAGACCAGCAGCATCAGATAGGGGTAGGCCAGCGCATCGGTCAGACGAGGGGTCAGCGCATGGCCTGCCAGATGGTTCACCCCGATCAGGGGCAGCCCGGTGGCCGCCGAAAGCCCCTTGGCACACATCACGCCTGAAAGAACCCCGCCAATCAGTCCCGGCCCGGCTGTCACGGCAATCGCGTCAAGATCCGACAGGCCAAGACCTGCCGCCGCCAGCGCTTGTTCGACGCAATGATCGATCCGTTCGGAATGGGCGCGGGCCGCAAGCTCTGGCACGACGCCGCCGAAAGGGGCGTGCAGCGCGGTTTGGCCTTCGACGACGGATGACAGGATCTGCGCACCATCCGGCCCATCGCGGACGATAGCGGCGGCTGTATCGTCACAGCTGCTCTCGATTCCCAGAAGTGTCAGCGTTTGGCCCATGGCTCGCCAGTTGTCAGAAGGATGCCTTGCAGGTAACACCCGACAGATGGTCACACAATCCCGCCGACCCGCCTTTCTGTTGACGCGACCGCCCCGGCAAAGCCAGCGCTTTGTCGCGGAACTGGCCGAGCGCTTTGGCGCGGGGCTGCGGATTTGCGAAAGTCCGGTGATCGCGCCACGCTTCCGCGCCCCGGATTTGCCGTCCGGCCCGTTTGATGCGCTTGTCTTTACCTCCGAAACCGGGGTGGAGGGGTTTGCCGCCCTGAACCCTGCCAATCTGCCCACTCTCGCCTATTGCGTGGGCGACAGAACGGCTGATGCCGCGCGCATGATCGGGTTGGTGGCTGTTTCGGCCCAAGGCGATGCGCTTGCGCTTGCACAATTGCTGGAACAAAGCGCTCCCGGACAGCGGCTTTTGTACCTTCACGGTCAGGAAACCCGGCGCGATCTGGATAGCCTTCTGCGCCCTGCGGGGATCACCCTGTCTGATGCGGTTGTTTATGAACAGGCTGAATGCCCGCTGACACCCGAGGCGCGATCCCTTTTGGCGCAACAAGATGAGATCGTGCTTCCTCTGTTTTCCCCTCGCAGCGCCCAGATCTTTTTCCGTCAATGCGCAGAACTGGCCCCCAAGGCCCGCATTGTGGTCATAGCCCTTAGCCCGGCGGTGGCAGAAGCAGTTCCACCCGGCGGAGCGCATCGAATTTTGGTCGCTCAGGCCCCGACTGCCTCTGAAATGATCACACAGATCGCGGCGCTGTTTGACGCAGGAACTGCAGCTTGAGGCTTCTTTCTTAAGTCGCTACGCTGGTTTTAACGGGTATCAGCCCGGCATAAGGAACGGAGAGGCATTCATGGCAACCCCGCGCAGCCCCCGGAAACGGGCGGATAAAAGCAAACTCGGCGCGGACCAGACGGAGTCCGGGTCTGCGAGCAGCGATGTAGAGGATGCCGTGATCGTGCCCGACCCTAATCCGGAAACGGAAGGCGACAACTCTGCGCCAAAGTCGGAAGAAGCGTCGTCGCAGACCGAGGAGGATGCGTCAGCGATGCCGGCCGCCGATGACGCGCCCGATCTGCCCGTCCCGGTGGCCGCAGATACCGCTGCCGAACCCGTCTCAGACCCGAAAGAATTGCTGACAGACCCGGTTGTCGCCGCAGATTTGCCCGCATCAGAGCCACAGACCCCGCCGGAAGAGGCTGAAGCGCCCGCGGCCTCTGATCCCGAACCGCAGGCCCAGCCGGAGCCTGAGCCTGAGCGGTCCGCCGAAACTGCGCCTGCCGAGCCTTCCCGGCCCGCTCCTCCGCCTGCGAAAGGCGGCTCTGGCTTTTTTGCCCTTTTGATGGGGGGTGTGGCGGCGGCAGCCTTGGGCTTTGCGTTGGCCCGATTTGTTGTGCCGGAAGGCTGGCCGATGCCGGGATCCTCGCCTTTGCAAACCCAGATTACCGCCCAGTCCGCCGAGATCGAATCACTCAAAGCCCAGCTTGCATCCTTGCAGGCCGCCCCGTCGGAGGACCCGCTGGCACCCGTGCAGGCGGAAATCGCCGATCTTCGTGAGTTGGCTCAATCCGCATTGGCACAGGCGCAGGCCGCGCAAACGGCTGTCGCAGAACTCCCCGCCCCGTCTGACGCCCCGGCGGGGACTGACCTAGGCCCCGCTCTTGCAGCGCTTGAGGCGCGCCTTGCGGCGCTTGAAACCCGTCCAGCCCCCGAAAGCGGCGCTGACCCGCAGGCTTTGGCGGCTGTTGCAGCCGAAATTTCAGCTTTGCAGGCCGAGATGGAGGCCCAGAAAGCCGCGGCCACTGCTGCCGCCGAACAGATGGAGCAAGAGATCGCCGCCGCCGCCGAAGCGGCCAAGGCCGCCGCTGAACAACAGGCCCAAAGCCTCCGCCTGAAAGCCTCGGTCGCGCAGATTGAAGCCTCTGTCGAAAGCGGGGCCCCGTTTCCAGAGCCTTTGGCCGTTCTGGCGGCGGGTGGGGCCGAAATCCCGGCTTTATTGTCCGAGACGGCGGAAACGGGCGTTTCCTCCATTCAGGCCTTGTCCGAAGCTTTTGGCGATCCGGCGCGTGCTGCCCTTGGCGTCAGCCTGCGCAATGACATGGGCGATGGGGCTTTGGACCGGCTTGGCGCTTTCCTGCGCAGTCAAACCGGTGCGCGCTCGCTTGAACCGCGCGCGGGGGATGACGCAGACGCGATCCTGTCGCGGGCAGAAGCGGCCATTCGGGCGGGCAACATGGCCCAAAGCCTTGCCGAAATCGCAGCCCTGTCGGAACCGGCGCAAGCCGAAATGGCGGGATGGGTTGCACAAGTTGAACATCGCATCGCGGTTCAGGCCGCAGTGGCCAGCCTTTTGGCCACCCTTAGCGAAGGATAAGGCATTTCATGATCTGGTCACTTATCAAGGTACTTTTGTTTGTTGCCGCCATCGCGGGCCTGACCTATGGCGCTGGGGTTCTGCTGGATACCGGCGACGGGGTCCGCATTTCCTTCCGCGCGATCGAGTTCACGCTTGGGCCGTTGCAGGCCGTGATCGTCACGCTGCTTTTGCTGGCGGGCATGTGGCTTTTGCTCAAGATCATCGGGTTGATCGTTGCCGTGCTGCGGTTTCTGAACGGCGATGAGACGGCGATTTCGCGCTATTTTGACCGCAATCGCGAACGCAAGGGCTATGCCGCGTTGTCGGATGGCATGATGGCGCTGGCCTCGGGCGAAGGGCGCGTTGCACTGGCCCGCGCGACGAAAGCCGACAAATATCTGGACCGGCCGGAATTGACGACCCTTCTGATCGCGCAAGCTGCTGAAATGTATGGCGATACGGCCCGCGCGACCGAAGCCTATAAATCCCTGTTGGAAGACAGCAAGACCCGCTTTGTTGGCGTGCGTGGGCTGATGCGCCAGAAGATCGCCGAGGGCGATACCGACACCGCCCTCAAGCTGGCCGAGAAAGCCTTTGCGCTGAAACCCAAGCATAGCGAGATTCAGGACACACTTCTAAGCCTGCAAACCGAACATGCCGATTGGAAAGGTGCGCGGGTCACGCTGGGGGCCAAGCTGAAATCCGGCGACCTGCCGCGCGATGTGTTCCGCCGCCGGGATGCGGTTCTGGCCTTGCAGGAAGCCAAGGATGTCATGGATGACACCGCATCTGTTGAAGCCCGAGAAGCCGCGATTGAGGCTAACCGTCTTTCCCCTGACCTGATTCCCGCGGCAACCGCTGCGGCGCGCAGTCTGATCGCCAAGCAAGACACCCGCGCAGCGTCCCGCATTCTGAAAAAGGCATGGTCCGCCCAGCCGCACCCGGATCTTGCCGCCGTCTTTGCCGAGATTGCCCCGAATGAAACAGCGGCAGAGCGGCTGAAGCGGTTCAAGTTGCTGACCGCGATCAGCCCGGATCATGTTGAAACCCGCCTCCTTCTGGCGGAACTGAACATCACCGCCGAAGATTTCCCTGCCGCCCGCCGCGCTTTGGGCGATCTGGCCAGCACACAACCGAATGCCCGGTCTTTGGCGATCATGGCCGCGATCGAGCGCGGAGAGGGGGCGGATGATGCCGCCGTTCGGGGCTGGCTCGCGCGTGCCCTGACCGCGCCGCGCGGCCCGCAATGGTGCTGCGACAAATGTCAGGCCATCCACGCGCAATGGGCGCCGATCTGTGACAATTGCAGCGGGTTTGACACGCTCTCTTGGCGCGAACCGGCAGAGGCCACCGGCCCCAGCGCCACGGGGACCGAACTTCTGCCCCTTATCATCGGCACGCCGACACCGCCCGCGACCCTGGCAGATACAGGCCCCGACGACGCCGAAGTTGTCGATGTGCCGCCAGACGAAAAACCTGCAAATTAGGGCTACACAGCGCAGGCGGGGGGTGCTAATAGCCCCCCACCAGGCCGCTGTAGCTCAGCTGGTAGAGCACGTCATTCGTAATGATGGAGTCGGGGGTTCGAGTCCCTTCAGCGGCACCAAATTTTGCCCCACAACGCTTCAATCGAGCGAGCAACGCGAGCGACGAATATCACGGAGATGTGAGGCGTGCGACGTTCGGTCGTTTGCTTCTCACGACCAGATATGAGTGATTTCCGACACCATCATCGAAGGCAATTTCGAGCATCTTATCAGGCGTGCGCCAGCCAGGGCCGAAGATTTTATCCCAACTTATCCGACACCAGATAAGGTATCCGGGCCTCTGATAAAATCGCGCCTACAAGGGCATGAACGCGTTTCACGACCGACCTGACGAATGCCGAACTTGACGGGTGGGGTGTGATATCCGAACCGTCGACTGGCATCATTCACATCCGCACCTTCATTTTCAGAAAGGTCCTGAGCGGGAGCAACGACTTACTCCACGCTTCAGTCGTCGGTGCGGGTATCAGGCATGGATCGCCAGCGTCTGCGAAAGGCGCTCAAATGCCTCGACAATATAACCCGGATTATTCATGACGCAGGCGTTTTATGCAGACGGGTATGGTATAAGAATCTGATTTATATTATA
>JAQWYA010000137.1 GCA_029254215.1 Pseudorhodobacter sp.
ACTCGCACCACCCATCCCACTTGTTCCGGCGATCCAGAAGCTGCGACGGATCACATTTGCCGTAGATGTGCAGCCCGGTCTTTGACACCGACATCTCACCGATGCACCCCGGAAAAGACTGGTAGATGAGCGTTGCGGCGTCGGTCCACCCACCTGTGGTCATGTCCCGGCAGTTGTCGAGGTCAATGCACCACCAGCCGTCACCGTTGAGGACGAAGCCAACGCCGGAAACGGCACTGGTGACGCGACTCGACGCATCCGCGTGGGTCATCCACTGTGACGGGTCGTGTGGGTTGATCGGCTCACCCTGTGCGTTGCAGGGTATCTTGTCCATCTTGGGCGAGTCGGGCTTGGCCACTAGCCGGAACAGGATGAATCGGTCAGGAAGGATGTGGTGCATTTTCAGCCTCCTTTGCAGCCTCAAGGAGTTGCGCGCCGGATAGTCGGGCGGGTTTGATCGCGGAAAGAACCGTTAGCCTTGTGGTGTTCATTCTAATGCCTCGGGATGACGGCCGAAAGCGAATGGGGGCGATAATCACGACACATCACGTGTCGCCATCTGCTGCACCCGTCCGTTATGCGGGCGGGTTTTCAGTTTGCTTGGGCGGACAGGCGCTCAATGAACGCGTCGATCTCGGCTTCAAGATAGCCGACGGACCTCGCCCCAAGCTTGATCGGTTTTGGGAAACTCGCGTCGGTCTCCAGTTTCCTGTACCATGCCGAACGGCTAAAGCCTGTGCGGTGGAGCGCCTCTGGTAGGCGGATAATACGATCTTTCGACATGCAGAACCTCTTGGGTTTTGTTGGCATGTCGTTCAATAGTCATGTAATCTCCCCCGATCATGGGGGGATATTTCATTCATCTTTTTCCCTATAGGCCTTTTCTCGTTCGTAATAGATATCCCGCACTTGGCCCTCGCTGAGGTTGGTAGTGGTCCTAAGGCCTTTTGCCGCCTCCGCTATAAGGCCAAAAGCAGTATCCACACTTGATGAACGCGTCGGTTTGCTCTCACCAGATGCCAGTGGTATTTGGCGATACTCCTTCAACGCAAGGCAAAGCCGCCAGATTTCATGGTGTAATACTTGATGGGTTTTTCCCTTCTTGCGGCGCAGTGACTGTGGCTCTGCAACACCTTTAGCGAGACGAAAGGTGCATGCATGCGGCAATTCAATACTCTCATTAATGCACTGGGCGATGGCATTGTGCAGGGTCCGGGGATCAAAATCTAAACCCATAGCGAGGGCCGGGTCATCTAGCAGCATGTTCTTTACAACAGCTACATCAAGAAAAGGATTTTCAAACTGCGTCTGGATCGCCCCACACAGCGCATGCCTGAGATGAGCGACAAGGTCATTTCCACTTAACCCAGCGATCATGACCCGATACTCTGCCTCGTAGGCCGCTAGTAGATTACCCAGCCGTGACATAACGCGCCCACCTTTCCAGAACTCCCCGCCGCTCTTCAAGCAGGTCAGACCGCTGATAAGCCGCGTCCAACGCCGCTTGCTGATGGGCCAAAACAAAGTCAGCCACCTGCGGTCGGACGCTGTTCTCGGCCATCCAGCTGCCCAAACACGCGCGCAATCCGTGAACTGTGATGGTTTGGTCAAATTTCTTGATGGCGAGATGTATCAGGTTTTCGTATGGTGGCTTCTTTCCGAGCACATATCTGCCCTCACCTGTCAGAGGATGCATGGCCTTTATGACTTTCATGGCAGGCGTCGATAAAGGCTGGCGGTGGGCTTTACGGGTCTTCATCCCGCTTGCTGGCGTCACCCAGATACCCCTCTCAAAATCAAGGTGTTGCCACTCCATCATTCGGATTTCGCCGCTGCGCTTTCCCGTCAGCAGAGCAAGCGACAGGGCGGTGGATGACGCTAGACTCAAATCAGCTTGCTGGATCCAGGCCCAAAGTTCAGGCCCACGTTCGTGCGCCAAGGCGGCGTGATGTCGCACGATCCGCGGTTTAGAGGGCATCGAGCGAACAGGCGGACAGGAGTTGAACTCACACCACCCACGATCAACCGCGTAGTCGAAGATACGCTCGATATTGCCGCGCAGGCGCTTGCCGACCGTTTCATGGCTTAACCAAACTGCGCTGATGGCATCAACGATCTCAGCCCGTTTTATCGCGTTTACAGGGCGATCACCCAGCGCTGGAAACGCATAGTCGCGGACCTGTTGAAAGACTTGGCGACGATAATCATCGTTTGTAATCCCGCCGCTGGCATGTTCATCAAACCACTTGGTCGCTACCGCTGAGAACGTCGGTGTGGCGCTTTTGCTCGACACACGTTCGCCCATGACGATCCGGGCCAGCGCAAGCGGTTCAATGGTTATAGCCAGCGCGTTGCGGATGGCCTGTGTCCCGTGGCCAGCTTTGACGAGACCTTTGACAGCCGCAGCGGCTGCGCGGGCGGCTTCTGCTTTAACCTCGGGCCATGATCCGAGAGTAAGATTAACCCTTTTGCCGCCAATAACGACCCGTGCCACCCATGAAATATTGCCCGAGGCGCGGGCAAACGCGTATAGGTTGGGGGTGCCGTCAGGCGTCCAAGCTTCCTCGTGTCGGGCGGCGATCACCTCAAGATCTTTGTATCGCAGAGCCATCGGTATGCCATCTGTAGCCAAACATCATGGTACACATGGCACGATCTGGGATATCGCGCAATTCTTTTTCTCAATAGAAAAAGGGTTAATGGGATGGCGTGAGTAAAATGGGATACAATAAAGGGGGACAGACAGCCCCCCTCCCCCTATCAGCCCAAAGACCCCCTCAAAGCCGCCGCGCCGGGTTCCGCTCAATCCAACCCTGCTTGCGCAACTGGCGATACAAGCTGAACTCCGCCTCATTCGCCTTCAACAGCCGCGCCAGCACCGCATCGCTCAGCAAATAAGTCTCCTCCTCCGGCTCCGGAGAGGCATTCTTATGCGGCAAGTCCACCGCCACCCCCAAGCGCTCGGACAGGAAATCCACCAACAGATCCAGCCTGCGATAGTCGAACAGGTGATCCACCCGCATCCGCACCCCGTTCCAGCCGACAAAGCGGTCCTGCCGCCCGATCCGCGCAAAAGGCGGAGGGGCGTCGCTCAGATAGGCGGTGATGAACTGCTCGAAACTCACATCCCGCGTGGAAATCCGGGTCTTGGCCACCTGATCGCGCAGCCGATACCGATACCAGCTTTGCAAGCGCCGCAGCGGCTCGCGCATCACGGCCACGGTTTCCACCGGCCCACCCAGCGCCTCTACCACCCCGGCCTTATGCCGGCGCAAAAAGCTTTGGGCGGTGATATGGCGCGGCACTTTCGGCAAAAGCGGCGTGGCAAAGGGCTCCAACATGCCGCGCAGCGCCAAAGACGCCGTCTTTGGCACTTCCAGAATAACCAGCCGCGACGACCCGAGAATAAGCAAAACGCCCCCAGACACACACCCATCCGCGTTTCTTCTAACGCAAAGGCTCCGGCTCAAACAACCTCGCAGATTGCCCTTGCCGCCCCCCACGCTTCCCGGATAGGGCTGGGCGCATCATGGCTCCGTTTCGCATCACGCCCTCCCCCGCCGACGCTGACCGCATCCTGCCGGGTGTGGCCCTGATGCTGGCCTTCTGCGCCTTGGCCCCGCTTCTGGATGTGGCCTCAAAACTCGCCTCCACCAGTATTCCCACAGGACAGATCACCACGGCGCGGGTCATCGTGCAGGGCGCGCTGATGCTTCCGGTTGCTTTGATCATGCGCCTGCCGATGAAGGTCGATGCCCGCATGACCGGGCTTTTATTCGTGCGGGCGTTTTTTCTGATCGCCTCCACCTATTGCTTTGTCGCCGCCGTCACCGTGATGCCCATCGCAGACGCGCTCGCCATCGCCTTTGTCGAACCTTTCGTGCTGTTGATCCTCGGCCGCCTCTTGTTCCGAGATGAGGTCGGCCCCCGCCGGATCGCCGCCTGCGCCGTGGGCTTTGGCGGCGCGCTGCTGGTAATCCAGCCCTCGCTCTCGGCCTTTGGCTTGGTTGCGCTCTTTCCGCTGGGAACGGCGTTCTTCTTTGCCTTCTACATGCTGGTCACGCGCCAAATGTCGCGCCGCCTGCACCCCGTGACGATGCAGTTGCACACCTCGCTGGCCGGGATCGCCCTGTGCCTTCCGGTAATGGTTCTGGCCGATGGCAGCGGGCTTGCCACGCTGGACCCGGTGATGCCGCAGGGGGTTTTCTGGCTCTGGCTCTTTGGCGTCGGGGCCTTCGCCTCGCTCAGCCATATCTGCCTGACCTATGCGCTGAAATTCGCACCCTCCACCACCCTCGCCCCCCTGCATTACGTCGAGATCGTCTCGGCCGTCGCACTTGGCTATCTGATCTTCAGCGACTTCCCCAATGCCATGACCTGGGCAGGGATTTTCGTGATCTGCGGCTCGGGCCTTTATGTGATCCACCGCGAGCGGGTGAACGCCAATACCCGCGTCACCCCGCCCATCCCCCAACGCTAAACGCCAACGCGGCGCAACCCGCGCTCAGATCAACCCCATCCCGCGCAAGGCCACGCCCAACCGCGCGCGCGGCAAGATCACCAGCATCCCGCGCGCCTCAAATTCCAGCCGCACCGACCCCTCAGCCATGTTGGAGGTGCCGATCCTGCGGTCGGGCGCAAACGCCAAGCCATCAATCGGCCAGCGCAGCCCATGGCTTTGCCCCTGCATCGCCACCAGCGGATAAAGGCTCACCCGGTCGCCCGCCTGCAAATCCAGATCCAGCCGGGGCGGCGCGACAAACACCAGATCCTCACGCCCCAGCAACAGGCAAACCGGGGTGTCGGGCCGCAACAAGCCGCTGAACACAGCGAGTTCATGATCGACCCGCCCCCCCAGACAGCCCAGCGCCAGCACAAACGGGGCCGCGATATGCCCCAGCGCCTTGTCGAAATCGGTGCTTTCCTGTTCGGGCACCCGGTGCAGCCGCCCCTCCAGCCGCGCCGCCGCCTCGGGGCTGATCGAATCCATATCGCCAATCACCGCCTCCGGCTCCGCGCCCATGGCCAGCACATGATCCGCCCCGCCATCCGCCGCCACAACCCGCGGCGCAAACCGCCGCGCCAGCGAAAAATCGCGCCGCAGCACCGGACCACCCGCTACAAGTGTAACGCCAACAGGTGAATCGACAAATGGTTGTTTCATGGCGATACTCTTTCCCGAATAAGGCAGGTTTGATTGGATCGGACACAATCACTCCTTTAAATTACCCCCATATGTCCACGGAATTGAACACCGGATCTGGTGAATTGACAGGGTAGTTAAGTGAAAGGGTAGCCCCCCTATGGTCGGCGCGAGTAAAATTCTAACCGTATCTTACGGAACCTTCTCTTGCACGTTGGAAGGCTTTGACGAGCCGTTCAGCACGATGAAGGCCATTGCAGAATACTTTCGCGACCTCGCAGCGGATGACCGCTATTTCGGGGCCGAACCGCCGACGCCCGATGCCGCCATGCTCCACCGGATTGCCGAGCGGGAGATCAACCGCCGCGTCGATGCCAAGGTAGAGGATAACGGCGTTGTCCTGCGCGCCGCCGAACAGGGCGATGCGGCCAAGTCCGCCGATCAGCCGCCCCCCCGCGCATCGCTCGGCAGCGCCCATCCCGCCCCGGCCCACGCCCCGAAAGCCGCCCTGTACGAAGACCTCTCTGATCCCACGGAGGAAGGTCGCGACCGTATTTCCGAAAGCGTCGCCGCAAAACTCTCCCGGATTCGCAGCGCCGTGGATGGCGCCCGCACTTCGGGCGAGAAAACCCGCCCCCCGCAAAACCTCGCAGCCCTGCTCGCCGCCAGCGAAGACAGTGAGGCCGCAGATACCGCCGAGGCCGAAGCTGAGGCCAAAGCCAAGCAGGAAGCCGAAGCCGACGCAAAAGCCAAGCAAGAAGCCAAAGCCGAAGCCGACGCAAAGGCCAAGCAGGAAGCCGAGGCCGCTAAAGCCAAAGCAGAAGCCGACGCCAGAGCCAAACAGGAAGCCGAAGCCGCCAAGGCCAAAGCCGAGGCCGAAGCAAAAGCCAAGCAAGACGCCGAAGAGGCCGAAACCGCCGTCGATGACGCCAGCTTTGACGTGCCCGAAGCCTTGGTCAGCACGCCCGAAGTCACCACCAGCGCCGCCACCGACGATGACGATCGCCTGATCGCCAGTCTCACCGGTCGTTTCGCCGATGAAGACACCGCCCCCAGCGCCCGTTTCGACGATGATCTTGAGGACGAGGCCGCGGCCACCACCGCCCTTTCCGATGATGATCGCCTGATGGCGGCTCTGGCAGAAACCCTCTCAAAATCCGCGCCCAAAGCGGATGTGAAGGCCGATGAAACATTGCCCGACGGCCCCGCCCTTGAAGGCGAAACCGCAAAGGGCAAGGGCGCGGATCGTCCGAAGGTCGAAGCAACGGCGGATGACTTCGACGATGAGGACGAGGACCTCGATCTTCCCGCCTTGGAAGATGCAGAGGAGGCCGACGCTCAGGACCAAAAGCCCCCAAAAAAAGCCGCCAAACCCGACGCGGTCCCCCAGCCGGCGACGGGCTCGCCCAAACCCGCCGCCGCCCCTTCCGAAGGTCTGGCCCCCGAAAGCCTCGCCAAGGTGGAGCGTGCCCGCGCCCGCGTCATCAAGATCAAACGCGCCGAGCCGAAGCCCAGCGCCACGCCAAAACCCGCCTCGCATCAGGGCGCCTCGACCCTCTCGGCTGAGGCAGAGGCCGATTTGATGCGCGAATTGGAAGACGTGCATGCCGATGCCACCGCGCCCGGCAAGACAACCGAACCCGCCAAAGCACCCGAAACCGCCAAAGCGGCCCCCCGCCGCGATGCGATCACCGGCGAGGAGGAAAGCGCCTCGGTCAGCCGCCTGATCCAGCAAACCAACCTCGAAATGCAAGGCCCCGAAAACCGCCGCCGCTTGCAGGCGATTTCGCATCTCAAAGCCGCCGTGGCCGCGACCGAAGCCGAACGCAAGACCAAAGGCAACGACGAGAAAGACAGCGAAGAGCAGCGGATGACCCCCTACCGCTCGGATCTCGAACGTGTCGTGCGGCCCGGAAAATCAAGCGTTTCCGTCCCGGCGCGGCAAGGCGACCGGCCACCGCCGCTGGTTCTGGTCTCGGAGCAGCGGATCGACCGGCCCAAAACGGCCACCGCGCCGCCCGCTGCCCCGGCTCAACCCAGCCAAAAGCCCGCAGCAACCGTCACCCCGATTCGCCCGCGCCGCGTGGCCTCGGGCAATCTTGCCGTTTCAGCGGTACAGGATGCGGACGATATCGACGATGACGACGACAATGCTGTCAGCGAGGCCGAAAATATCTTCGACGGCCCAATCCGCTTCGAAGATCTTGTCGCCCAGATCGGGGCCACCGAATTCCCCGATCTGCTGGAAGCCGCCGTGGCCTATGCCCATTGCGTCGAAGGCAAGGAAAGCGTCGCCCGCCCCGCCATCATGCGCCGCCTGCTTGACCATCTCTCCGACAGCGAAGACGGGCGCGAAACGATTTTGCGCAATTTGGGGGTGCTGCTGCGCTCTGGCCGCCTGAAAAAGGTGGATCGGACCACCTTCGCGCTGGATCCAACTTCGCCGGTTCTGGCCGAGGCAAAAGCCATGGTCGCCCGGTCACAAGCCTCTGCAGAAGCCTGATCCCGCAACCGGGGTCAGGGTTTTTGCTGTGAAGAAACAGGGGGTTCTGCGGCGCTTGGCGCTGCATCCGGGTCCGCCTGACCGATGCCCACAAAGACAAAGCGGAAGGGCATCATCCACAAGAACCCCAGACCGATATAGACCAGAAGCTCCGCCCAGATCGGGGGCCGGTCCAGCCAGTTCACCAGCGACACGGCCGCAACGATATACAGCGGCAGGCCGATCAGCAGGATCACAAGCGACCAGCGCCGCCGCGCCTTGTAAGACAGTTTGATCGCCATAGCGCCCCCTTTTGCCCCGATTAGGGGCTTCCGTTTCCCCCGAACCCACTGTCTTGCAACAGCTTCTCGGAAAACCGACCCAAAGCGGGCGGCAGGGCCTGAACCGCGCCGCCCGCTTTGTAGATCAGCCTCAATCCTCGAAGGGATCGGTCACAAGGATCGTATCATCCCGCTCGGGTGAGGTGGAAAGTAGGGCGACCGGGCATTGGATCAACTCTTCGATCCGGCGCACATATTTGATCGCCGCCCCCGGCAGATCCGCCCAAGACCGCGCCCCTGCGGTATTGTCAGACCAGCCTTCCATCTCTTCATAGATCGGGGTGCAGCGCGCCTGCTGATCGGCGGCGGTGGGCAGATAATCCAGCCGCTCTCCGTCCAGCTCATAGCCGACGCAGATTTTCAGCGTCTTGAACCCGTCCAGAACGTCCAGCTTGGTCAGCGCGATACCCGTCACGCCGCTGGTCGCACAGGTCTGGCGCACCAGCACCGCATCGAACCAGCCGCAACGGCGCTTGCGGCCTGTGACCGTGCCAAACTCATGGCCACGCTCGCCCAGACGCTGGCCATCCGCATCATGCAGTTCCGCCGGGAACGGGCCTTCGCCGACACGAGTCGTATAGGCCTTGACGATCCCCAGCACGAAATCAATCGCCCCCGGCCCAAGGCCCGTGCCCGTGGCCGCCTGCCCCGCGATGACGTTGGAGGAGGTGACGAAGGGATAGGTGCCGAAATCGATGTCCAGCAAAGCCCCCTGCGCCCCTTCAAACAGGATCCGCTTTCCGGCGCGGCGCTGTTCATTGAGGATTTTCCACACAGGCTTGGCATAGGGAAGAACCTGCGGCGCAATCTCGCGCAGTTGCGCCAGAAGGGCGGCGCGGTCGATCGGCTCCATCCCCAGCCCCCGGCGCAGCGCATCGTGATGCACCATCAGACGGTCAACGCGCAGCTCCAGCGTCGCCTCATCGGCCAGATCGGCCACGCGGATCGCGCGACGCCCCACCTTGTCTTCATAGGCCGGGCCGATGCCGCGCCCGGTCGTGCCGATCTTGGCCACGCTGGCCTGCCCTTCGCGGGCGCGGTCCAACTCGCCATGTACCGGCAGGATCAGCGGAGCGTTTTCGGCAATCATCAGGTTGTCGGTGGTGATCTCCACGCCTTGCCCACGCAGCTTTTCGATCTCGGTCACCAGATGCCACGGATCCAGCACAACCCCGTTGCCGATCACGCTCAGCTTGCCGCCGCGCACAATCCCCGAGGGCAGCAGGCTCAGCTTGAACACCTTTTCCCCGATGACAAGCGTATGACCGGCGTTATGCCCGCCCTGAAAGCGCGCGATCACATCGGCGCGTTCGGAAAGCCAATCAACGATCTTGCCTTTCCCCTCGTCACCCCATTGTGCGCCGACTACCACGACATTGGCCATGCTGATGATCCCTTCAAGCTGCGGTCCGGTTGAAAACCCGCCAGCGGTATAGCCCCGTCCCCGGCGGGGCGAAACAGCTAAATGCGCGCAGGGGGCCCAAGGCCGGGCCAAAGCGCAAAAACTCCCCGCCCCGGCAGCAAAAGGCCCCGACCGGAAAAAACCAAACGGGGCCATCGGGCGCCAGCCGCGCGGCGCGCGACAAGATCAGCAATAATAGACCGAGCGCGTCAGATCAGTTGACGATCTCGACCTCAATCTCGCTTTCCGCCTCGCGCTGCGCCTCTTCGGCCAGATCGTCCAGCTTCTGCTGATCCACGCAATTCGGGTTATAGCTGAGTTGATAGGCAGTCCCGCCCAAGCCCAACGTATCGCGCGCCCAGGCCAAGGCCTTGCGCTCACTGAACACGATGTCTCGGGTCAGCCCATTGTCGTCCATGCCGTAATGCACACGTTTTCCCGCCTTGATCACCGTCAGACCCGGCTTAAACGTCAACCCGCTTTCATGCACATTGCAGCGCGCCACAACGACAGGTTCGGCAAAACTCGCCGCGACGCTGCCAAGCATCCCGACAGAGGCCATCAGAATAACACTCAAAACCTTCATGGAACCGCTCCTGACAAATAGAGTTTAGACGCAAGGTCCGCGCATCACCGCAAGACCACCCGTTTCAATTCCGCCAGTATACTCCAAAGCGCGGGCCTCTCCTACCCCCTTGGCACCGATTGGCCTGTGCAGGGGGAACCTCTCACAACCTCTTGATGCGCCCCGCCGCGCATGGCACCAATCGCAACGCATCCAAAACCACAGCCCCAAGGGGCGCGGTCACAGCGGTAAGGGGTATCATGGGAATTTTCATGCGCTGGTTCGGGGCTTTCGCGCTGCTCGCCGCCACGTTCAACCCGACCCAGTTCAATTACATCCGCTGGGCCGATGCCAATTGGCAAAGCCAGATGCCGCTGGTGGTCCTGTTGGGGCTTTTGCTGGCGGTTGGTTATATCGTCTATATCGGGGCCACGCTGCGCTCTTTGGGGCCGTTCGGGATGGTGCTGGTGGGGGCGATCTTTGCCGCCCTGATCTGGGTGCTGATCGATTGGGGCATTCTGGCGCTTGGCAATTCCAGCCTGAACATCTGGCTGGGCATCCTCGCCCTGTCGCTGGTGCTGGGCGTCGGGCTGTCTTGGTCGATCCTGTGGCAGAAGATGTCGGGGCAAGCCTCGGTGGATGACGTCGAAACCTGAGGCCCCCTGTTCCACGACACGCAGAGGGCAGCGCCGCAGCGCCCGCGGCGCGGCTAGGGCTTGCCCCCGGCGCAAACAGCGCCTAAGTAGACCCGTCAGCAAAGCGGAAGCCTAGGCCCTATGGAAAATGTCGTTCTCACCATCCACCTGATCCTCGCGCTCTGCCTCATCGGCGTCGTGCTGTTGCAGCGCTCCGAAGGGGGCGGTCTTGGCATGGGTGGTGGTGGCGGTGGCGGGGCCATGTCGGGCCGCGCAGCAGCCACGGCATTGACCAAACTGACATGGATCTTTGCGATCTGCTTCATCGCAACCTCGCTGACGCTGACGCTGATCGCCGCGGGCAATGCCTCTGGCTCTTCGGTCATCAACCAGTTCGGCGGCAGCCAGCCCTCGCCGGCAGCGCCCGAAGCGCCGCTTGGCACCGATCTTCTGCCCCCGGTTCCGACCGATGCCCCGCTGACCCCGCCCCGTGCGGATGATGTGGCGGTTCCCCCGGCCCCGGACGCCCCGGCAACGGCCCCGACCCCAGCACCGGCCACCGGCAACTGATCCTTGCTGCGGCCCACCATCTTTTGGGGGCCGCGCTTATTTCCAACCATCATCTAGCGGTCCCGTTGCGGAACGGGCAAAAAGCGGTTATGCCTCGTTTCCCGTGGTGGTGCGATTCCGAGGGTCCGAATCGCATACAAGATCGCATTGATTTCTCACGGGAGGCTTCCAGCTATGGCGCGCTACATCTTTATCACGGGTGGGGTGGTTTCCTCTCTGGGCAAGGGGCTTGCCTCGGCCGCCCTTGGGGCCCTGTTGCAGGCGCGCGGCTATTCAGTCCGCCTGCGCAAGCTTGACCCCTATCTCAACGTTGATCCCGGCACGATGTCGCCTTTTGAGCATGGCGAGGTGTTCGTCACCGATGACGGCGCCGAAACCGACCTTGATCTTGGCCATTACGAACGCTTCACCGGGGTATCCGCCCGCATGACGGATTCGGTCTCTTCGGGGCGTATCTATTCCACCGTGCTGGAGAAGGAACGCCGCGGCGATTACCTTGGCAAGACCATTCAGGTCATCCCCCATGTCACGAATGAGATCAAAGACTTCCTCCGCGTAGGCGAAGATGAGGTTGATTTCATGCTCTGTGAGATCGGCGGCACCGTCGGCGACATCGAGGGCCTTCCGTTTTTCGAGGCGATCCGCCAGTTCATCCACGAACGCCCGCGCGGCGAATGCATCCTGATGCACCTGACGCTGCTGCCCTATCTGGCCGCCAGCGGCGAACTCAAAACCAAGCCCACCCAGCATTCGGTCAAGGAACTGCAATCCATCGGCCTTGCCCCCGATGTCCTCTTGCTGCGCTCCGAACACCCGATCCCGGAAAAGGAACGCGAGAAGATCGCGCTCTTCTGTAACGTCCGCAAGGGGGCCGTGATCGCCGCCTATGACCTGAAAACCATCTACGAGGCCCCCCTCGCCTATCACCGCGAAGGCCTCGATCAAGCCGTGCTGGACGCTTTCGGCATCGCGCCCGCCCCGCGCCCGAACCTGTCGCGCTGGGAAGACGTGATGGACCGCATGACCAATGCGGAAGGCGAGGTTCGCATCGCCATCGTCGGCAAATACACCCAGCTGGAAGACGCCTATAAATCCATCGCTGAGGCCCTGACCCATGGCGGCATGGCCAACCGCACCCGCGTCAAGGCCGAATGGATCGACGCCGAAATCTTTGAGCGCGAAGACCCGGCCCCGCATCTGCAACGCTTCCACGCGATCCTCGTGCCCGGCGGCTTTGGCGAACGCGGCACCGAAGGCAAGATCAAGGCGGTGGAATTCGCCCGAACCCGTGGCGTGCCCTATCTGGGCATCTGCCTTGGCATGCAGATGGCCGTCATCGAAAGCGCGCGCCACCTTGCAGGCCTGCCCGACGCAGGCTCCGAAGAATTCGACCATGAGGCAGGGGCCAAGCGCTTTACCCCCGTGATCTACCACCTCAAGGAATGGGTGCAGGGCAACCATGTCGTCAGCCGCAAGGTGGGCGATGACAAGGGCGGCTCCATGCGTCTAGGGGCCTATTCCGCGACCCTCTCCGAAGGCTCCAAAGTGGCCGAGGTCTACGGCACCACCCAGATCGAGGAACGCCACCGCCACCGCTATGAGGTCGACATGACCTATCGCGACAAACTGGAGTCCTGCGGGCTGATCTTCTCCGGCATCTCCCCCGACGGCCGCCTGCCCGAAATCGTCGAGGTCAAAGACCACCCGTGGTTCATCGGCGTCCAGTTCCACCCCGAACTGAAATCCAAACCCTTCGCCCCCCACCCCCTCTTCGCCGACTTCGTAAGAGCCGCGGTAGAGGC
>JAQWYA010000159.1 GCA_029254215.1 Pseudorhodobacter sp.
AGGGCGATCAGGGTTTCATCTGCGCCAAAGCGGGTGGCCAGATGCACGCCGATGGGCAAACCCTGTTCCGACCAGCCAAGCGGCAGCGAGGCCGCAGGCTGCCCCGAGGCATTGAACACCGCGCAGAAGGGCGAATAGGCAAACACGCCCTCGGGCCCGGTGCGATAGGCGACATAATCTTCGGTCTGATGCGAAAAGCAGCCAATTTTGGCAGGCGGGTCGGCCAGAGTTGCCGAGAGCAGGATATCTGTCCCCGTGCCCTCTTCCGGGTCGAACCAGCGGGCCATTTGGCGGCCAAAGGCGTGGATATGGTTGACGGCCTCCAGATAGCGCGTGGGGGCAAGCGTGGCCGCATGGCGCAATGCGCCGCGGCCAACGCCTTCGATGCGGTCGGGCGAGGGGGCCGCGCCGCGCAGGCCCTTGGTCAGTGGCAGCGCGGTGCCGATCGCGACGATATCGGTCCAGGCGCGAAACATGCCTTCAAAATCGGCGCTGGGGCGGCCCTCGGTCACATGATGGTCCAGACTTTCCAGCAGTTTGCCGGTTTCGCGCACCGCGCGGGCGCAATCGGGATGGATCGGCGCGCCGGAAAAGTTGGTCTCGCACAGGGTGATCCGCAAGCGTTTCGGGGGGCGGCTGATGGCATCGGCATGGCTGCGCAGAAGGGCAGGGGCGACATAGGGCGCGCCCAGATCGGGGCCGCCGCAGGCATCCAGCACCGCCGCCGTGTCCCGCACGGATCTGGTCAGCACCCCGTCAATCGCCATTCCGGCCCAGCCTTCGCCCGCATAGGGGCCATCGGGCAGCCGTGCGCGCGTTGGCTTGAAACCGAAAAGCCCGCAGGAGGAGGCCGGGATCCGGACGGACCCGCCGCCGTCAGAGCCATGGGCAATCGCCACGATCCCTGCGGCAACCGCCGCCCCCGCCCCACCGGAAGAGCCTCCGGGCGTGTGATCAAGGTTCCACGGGTTGCGGGTCGGCCCGCCGTAAACCGCCGCCTCGGTTGCGGGACCGATGCCGCCTTCGGGGGCGGTTGTCCGCCCGAAGGTGACCAGCCCCATGGCGCGCAGCCGCGCAAAGATCGCTGAATCCACCGGGTATTTCGTGTCGCGAAACAGGTTGGAGCCGTTGTGCGACGGGTAATCCACCGCCTCGCAGCCCAGATCCTTAAGCAAGAAGGGCACCCCGCGAAACGGCCCGCGCGGCAAGCCTGCGCGCAGGGCCGCGCGGGCCGGGGCCTCGGCAAGATGGACAACCGCGTTCAGGCGGGGGTTCAGTCGTGCCACAGCCTCCAGCGCCTGATCGAGCAGTTCCTCGGCGCTAACCGCCCCCCGTGCCAGTTCGGCGGCCAGCGCGGTTGCGTCAAGTCCGACAAGATCGGAGGGGCCAAGGCTCATGCTATGTCTCGCTTCTGTGAGGCAGGGTCAGGGGGTATCGTTGGGCAAAGATGGGGCGCTGTGCAAGGGGCCAAGGGCCGCGCGGGCCTCTGATCTGCGCTTTTCCATCACCTTGCGGATCGTGGCTTCCATCCGGGCCGGGTTCAGCGGCTTTGGCAAAAACCCGTCCATGCCGCTTTGCAGATATTGGCGCTGGTTTTCGTCGGAGGTGTCGGCGGTCATGGCGATGACGGGAATGGTCTTGGCCGACCCCGAAAGCCCCCGGATCAGGGCCAAGGTCTGCAACCCGCTGATCCCCGGCATGTTTATATCCAGCAACACCAGATCCGGGCGGGAGGTGGCAAGGATGCTCATGGCCTCATCGCCGCTACTGGCCTCAAGGCTGCTGGCCCCCAGCATGCGCAAATAGGTAGAGGCAACAAGCCGATTGGTGGCGATATCATCCACCACCAGCACTTGCAGCCCGGCGGCGATCGGCCCCGTCGGGCCGTCGGGTTCGGCCTCGGCCTCTGGTTCCAGAATGGCAGAGGCTGCATCCTCTGCACTTGGGGTCTCCAGCGCCAGTGTCAGGATGAAATTCGCGCCTGTGGTCAGGGTTTGGGCGGGATCGGTGACCAAAACCACATCGCCACCCATTTGCCGTGCCATGGCCCGACAGATCGAGAGGCCAAGCCCGTTGCTGTCCGGGCCCGAGGCTATCGCCGCCGCAGATCGCCCCCAAATGCCCGAGAAGGGTTCAAACACGGTTTCGCGGCGTTTGCCAGAGACCCCCGGTCCGGTGTCCCCGATGGTGATTTCCAGGATCTTGCGGCCGCGTTCCGGCTCAAGAAGGCGGGCGCGCAGGCGGATCTCGCCTTCCTTGGTGTGTTTCAGCGCGTTGGACAGGATGTTTGAGAGGCATTGCCGCAGGCGCTGGGTGTCGAACAGGCTGTGCTCGGTCAGGACCGGGGCGATGTCGCTGCGCAGGGCCAGCCGTGCGGCTTCAATGCCGGGTTGGAACAGCGACAGGGTCGCCGTGATCTCGGCGCTGGGCGAGGCGAGGGTGGGGCGGATCGGTAGGCGCCCGGCCTGAATGGCTGAAAGATCAAGAATATCGTCCAGAATGGCGCTCAGCCCGTCTGCGGCTGAAATCAGAACCGACAAGCGCGACTGGCTCAACGCATCCTTGTTGCGCCCCAATTCAGCATGGCCCATGCCCAGAATCGCATTCAAAGGCGTGCGCAATTCGTGGCTCATCTGCGCCAGAAACCGGCTTTTTGCCCGCTCTGCCGCGAGGGCTGCGGTCTTGTCAGCGGCGGAGGCCAGATGCAGCCGGTGGTTCGATCGCATCACAAGCAGCGTGTAGCCGATGACCGCCCCGATACAAAGCGTCGAGACCAAAAGCCCGATGTAATCCCCCGAAGGCAGCCAAAATACCGTGTTGCCGACAAAGATGGGCAGGGCCACCCCGACAAGCCCGGCAAGACCGAAGGGAATGTGGATAGACCGGGTGGAGGCCATCGACATCAGGGCCGCCATGGCAAGCCCGACCGCAAAGGCGCGGCAGTAGGGTAGGTCTGAATGCCAGATCAATGTGGCCGGCAAGGAATAGGCCAATTCCACTGCAAATTGGCACCCCAGAACCACGCAATATCGCTTCGGATGGCGCTTTGGTTCGAGCGCGCGCATGTAATGCAAGCCGATGAATTCGGCCGCGATATCCAGCACGATGCAAAACACCGTGACCCACCACGGCAGAAAAATTGCTGTCAAAGACAAGGACCCAGTGGCAACCGCTATTCTGCCCCAGCGTTCGCCCCAGAACAGATCGAGCTGGCGTTTGATCTCATGGCGGCTTTGGGAGTGGTCTGTCATCTGGCCCCCGTCCGCCTTGATGGTTGCATTGCCGCAGTGGTCCTCAATCCCGCGTGGGATGCGCGGGCGCAGGCCCGATGCCGTCCCGCCTCCGCTTCATGATGCGCGGGGCAGGCGGGGCGTCAAGGTTTTTCCACAACTTCCGGCAGAATGGCCACGTCCTGACGCAAGGCACCATCCGCGCCGAAAATCAAAATCCGGTCATCCTGCGTGACTACGGCGGTCCAGCCAGCCCCGAAGGTGACGGCTTGGGCCTTTGCCCCTTCGGGCAGGGCGATTTCCGCCGGAATCTGCGGGCTTGTTCGGATGGCTTGCGGCATACGGGTGACAATCACCGCGACCACGGTTATCACGCCCACAATCATGGTGAGCGTCAGCAATATCACCAATGCTTTAAGAAACCGCAGGCCGGGCGGCAGCCCTGTCTCTTCCGGAGCCTGATCCATGGCCGAGTTATCCTTGCCTGTCTTGTATGTTGTCATTGGCGAAGACCCGCCTGACCGCCTTGATAAAGCGCTGGCGCGGGATGTGCCAGAAGAAGCGTCCCTGTCGCGCTCCCGTCTGATGAAGATGATCGCGGAAGGGGTGGTGTTATGTGACGGCATGGCCGTGACCGACCCCAAGGCCAAGGTGACAGAGGGGCAGGTTTTTGCGCTTCATGTGGCCCCCGCCGCCGATATCGACACCTTGCCCGAAGACATTCCGCTGTCGATCGTCTGGGAGGATGCCGATCTGATCGTGGTGGACAAGCCCGCAGGCATGGTCGTGCATCCCGCCCCCGGATCCTGGACGGGAACGCTCGTCAATGCGCTGCTGTATCATTGCGGCGATACGCTTTCGGGGATCGGAGGGGCCAAGCGCCCCGGTATCGTGCACCGGATCGACAAGGAAACCTCGGGTCTTTTGGTGGTGGCGAAATCGGACAAGGCGCATCAGGGGCTTGCCCAGCAGTTTGAGCGTCACACCGTCAATCGCCGCTATCTGGCCGTGGTCAATGGTGTGCCGGACGCCGCCGACCCGCGTCTGCGCGGTATTCGGGGCGTCACCTTCGAGGCGGGCGGCATTCTGCGCATCGCAACCAATCTGGCGCGTCACAAGACCGACCGTCAGCGTCAGGCCGTTCTGTTCGAAGGCGGCGGCCGCCATGCCGTGACCCGTGTGCGCGTGCTGGAGGCCTATGGCACGCCGCCCTCGGTTTCCTTGGTGGAATGCTGGCTGGAAACCGGGCGCACGCATCAGATCCGGGTGCATATGGCCCATGCCGGGCACGGTCTTTTGGGGGACCCGGTCTATGGCGGCAAACGCCGGATCTCTGCCAAGGCGGTGGGAGAGGCCGCAGCCCTTGCGGGCGAAGGCTTTGCGCGCCAAGCGCTGCATGCGGCCACATTGGGGTTTGAACATCCCGTGACGGGCGAGATGCTGGAATTCGCCTCCCCTCTGCCGTCGGACATGGCCGAGTTGCTTGCGGGCTTTGGCCATCAGGGCGACGTGCAATAGCGTCATCTGCCGCCATGGGCAGCACAAAGACCCGTTCAAGGTGGGAAATAACGTCACAAAGCTGACAAAGCCGTGATTGGGGCGACACAAATCTGGCGGTGCGACGGAAGGATGATCATCTTTCGTTTACTCAGGTATGATAGCCAGCCCGCTTGCGACTGGTGATTTGACCGATTAGATTTGCCAGTCCCCGCGCGGCACAGCGCCGCAAAGGGCAGGAGGACGTAAGACCATGAGCAGCTATGCCAATCTTCCCGCACCGAGCCCCGAACAGGGCCTGAACCGCTATATGCAGGAAATCCGGAAGTTCCCGCTGTTGGAACCCGAAGAGGAATACATGCTGGCCAAGCGCTGGGTGGACCACCAGGACACTGAGGCCGCGCATAAGATGGTCACGTCGCACTTGCGTCTCGCGGCCAAGATCGCCATGGGCTATCGCGGCTACGGCCTGCCGCAGGCCGAGGTCATCTCGGAGGCCAATGTCGGCCTGATGCAGGCGGTCAAGCGGTTTGACCCCGAAAAGGGCTTTCGCCTTGCGACCTATGCGATGTGGTGGATCCGGGCCTCCATTCAGGAATATATCCTGCGATCCTGGAGCCTTGTGAAACTGGGCACCACCTCGGCGCAGAAAAAGCTGTTTTTCAACCTGCGCAAGGCCAAGGCCAAGCTGGGCGCGCTGGAGGAAGGCGATTTGCGCCCCGAAAACGTGGCCCAGATCGCCAAGGATCTGAACGTCACCGAGGATGAGGTGATCTCTATGAACCGGCGGTTGTCGGGGGGGGATGCGTCCTTGAATGCGATGGTCGGGTCCGAGGATGGCTCGACCCAGTGGCAGGACTGGTTGGAAGATGAAGACAGCGATCAGGCCAATGATTACGCCGAAAAAGACGAAATGGACACGCGGCGCGAGATGATGGTGCAGGCGATGGCCGTGCTGAATGACCGCGAAAAGGACATTCTGGTGCAGCGCCGTTTGAACGATGTCCCCGTCACGCTGGAGGAGTTGTCGGAAAGCTACGGCGTCAGCCGTGAGCGGATCCGCCAGATCGAAGTGCGGGCCTTTGAAAAGCTGCAAGACCGGATGCGCGAGTTGGCCAAGGAAAAGGGTATCCTGATTCCCGGTTAAACCACGCGCCAAGCGTCAAAACCCCCGTCTCTTTCCCCGAAAAGAGGCGGGGGTGTTTGTTTCCGTGGGGCGGCGTTTGCCAAGGCTTGGCGGCTTGGCCAAGGCAGGCTAGTCTCGTGCGACGTCCCGCTTCTGGAAAAGGAAAGCCGATGCAGATCGTGGTCGAAACCCAGATCAAGGCCCCGCAGGAATTGATCTGGCGCTGCTGGACAACGCCTGAGCACATCGTGCAATGGAATGCCGCCTCTGACGATTGGCACACGACCAAAGCCACGGTGGATCTGCGCGTGGGGGGTGGGTTCTCCTCTCGGATGGAGGCGAAGGATGGCAGCATGGGCTTTGATTTTGCGGGGGAATACATCCGGATAGAGGCCCCGCATCTGATTGAATGCCTCTTTGGCGGGCGTGCCTTGCGCGTTGACTTCATCGCAGGCGCGGATGGCGTGGTGATGGTGCGCGAAACCTTCGACGCCGAGGATACCCATTCCCTCGATCAGCAGCGCGACGGTTGGCAGGCGATCCTGAACAATTTCGCCCGCCATGTCGCGGCACAGGAATAGCTGTTCAACAGATCCCCGGAACAGGCTAGTCTTGCGGCCAGCAAGAGGGGGAAAACGATGACCAAACCGATCCGTTGGGGTGTCCTGGGCGCATCCAAATTCGCACGCGAACATATGGGCCCGGCGATTCATGCCGCGCATGGGGCTGAATTTGCGGCCCTCGCCACCTCTGACCGCAGCAAGGCGGATGGGTTTTTGGCGTTTTGCCCCGGTCTGACCGTTCACGGCAGCTATGAGGCGCTGCTTGCTGACCCTTCCGTCGACGCGGTCTATATTCCTTTGCCCAATCATTTGCATGTCGAATGGACCCTGAAGGCCCTGGCGGCGGGCAAGCATGTATTGTGCGAAAAGCCGATTGCCCTGAATGCCGCCGAGATCGATGCGATCATCGCGGCGCGCGATGCCAGCGGGCTTTTGGCCGCCGAGGCTTATATGATCCTGCATCACCCGCAATGGCAGCGCGTGCGCCAATTGGTGCAGGACGGGGCCATCGGAACCCTGTCTCATGTGGACGGTGCCTTCACCTATGACAATCGCGCCGATACCGGAAATATTCGCAATCAGGCCGCGATGGGTGGCGGCGGCATTCGCGATATCGGCGTTTATACCTATGGCTCCACCCGCTTTGTGACGGGGGCAGAGCCTGTCAGCCTGCAATCCCGGATGATCCTTGAAAACGGCGTCGATACCTGGGCGCAGGTGACGGGGATCATGGCCGGGCCGGGGGGGCGGTTTACCTATTCCGCGATCACCTCGATGCGGTTGTTTCCGCGCCAAGAAATGGTGTTTCAGGGGGATAAGGGGCTGATCCGCCTCACTGCGCCCTTCAATCCCCGTGTCTTCGGAGAGGCGCAACTTGAACTGCACCGCGCCGGTCAAACCACTGTCATAGAACGGTTTTCTGCCGTGAACCATTACCAGTTGCAAGTCACCGCCTTTGGCAATTCGATCCGCACCGGGGCGCCCTATGCCTGCCCGCTGGAATTCAGCCAAGGCACGCAGGCGATGATGGACAGCGTCTTTGATCAGGCCGAGATCATCACGCTGGCATGACGGGGTTTGTCTTTCATCTGCCGGGGTCGGCGCTGCGCGACCCCGGCTTGATGAAACCCTATTACGTCAAGCTGATCGAGGGTCTGCGGGCGCGCGGCTTTGACGTGGCCTCTGTGGTGCATGATCGCGCGCTCGTCCCCGCGCAGGTGGAGGCTGACAGCGCCTTTCACATCGTCGATCACGGCGCGCACCGGCATCCGCGCCTGCTGAACACCGGGATAGCCTATGTCTATCCGTTCTGGCATCTGGACCCTTGGGGGATCAGGGCGGCCTCCTCGATTGCGGAAAAACCCTTTGTTGTTGGAGGTCTTGACCCTGACGAGGCCCGCGCCTTTGCCGATAAGCTGCGCAAACGGCTCGTGACGCCGCGGCGGTCGCGCTATGAGCAGCCCCGCAAGCGCGCCGATCTTCCCGCAGGCTCGATCGCCGTTTTCCTGCAATCAGAGGCGCACCGGGGGGTAAGCGAAACCTGCCATCTGTCGCTGCGCGAGATGGTCAAGGCGGTGATCGCCCGCGATGATCCGCGCCCCATCGTGATCAAGCCGCATCCGCGCGATGCAGACCCTGCGACCCGGCGGTTTCTGAACCGGGTGGCCGGGCGTGACGCGCGAGTTCTGATAACGGATGCGAATATCCACGATATTCTGGCGCAGGCGGCGGTCTGCGTGACGATCAATTCCGCGGTGGGGATCGAGGCGATGATGCACCACCGCCCGGTGATCCTTTGTGGGCGCGCGGATTTTCATCATTGCGCCACAACCGTGACAAGCGCTGCCGAACTGGACCGCGCCTTGACCGAAGCCGGTCAGACGGATTGGCCCTATGACGCCTATCTTCACTGGTATTTCGGGCTGAATTGCCTCAGCGCGGGCCAGCCCTCGCTGGTTGAGGATTTTCTGGCCCGTATTCGTGCCACAGGCTACGCGCCGGGCTAAGGCGGCGGAGGGTGCCCCCGCCGCCAAAGCTGTCACTCTTCCATCGCTTCCAGTTCATCAATGAAGCCTGCGATCATATCGAGGCCCTTGTCCCAGAACTTCGGGTCCGAGGCATCAAGGCCGAAGGGCGCCAGCAACTCCTTGTGATGCTTGGAGCCGCCCGCCTTGAGCATATCAAAATACTTCTCTTCGAACCCCGGCAGCCCATCCGCATAGGCCGCGTACAGCGCGTTCACCAACCCGTCGCCAAAGGCATAGGCATAGACGTAGAAGGGCGAGTGGACGAAATGCGGGATATAGGCCCAGAAGGTTTCATACCCGTCCATGAAGTTGAACACCGGGCCAAGGCTTTCGGCCTGAACGCTCATCCACAGGGCGTTGATGTCGTCGGGGGTCAATTCGCCTTCGGCGCGGGCGGCGTGCAGCTTGCATTCGAAATCGTAAAACGCGATCTGACGCACAACCGTGTTGATCATATCCTCGACCTTGCCCGCCAGCAGGGTCTTGCGTTCGGCCTTGGTTTTGGCCCCGTCCAGCAATTTGCGGAAGGTCAGCATCTCGCCAAAAACGCTTGCGGTTTCGGCCAGCGTCAGCGGGGTGGAGGACAAAAGCTCCCCCTGTCCGGCGGCCAGCACCTGATGGACGCCGTGGCCCAATTCATGCGCCAGCGTCATCACATCGCGCGGCTTGCCCATGTAATTGAGCATGACATAGGGGTGCACCGTCGTGACGGTCGGGTGGGCAAAAGCCCCCGGCGCCTTGCCGGGCTTTACGCCTGCATCGATCCAGCCCTTGGTAAAGAACGGCTCGGCCAAGGCGGCAAGTTCGGGCGAAAAGGCGGCGTAAGCGTCTGAAACGGTTTTGCGTGCGGTGTCCCAGTTGACGAGCTTGGGCGCATCAATCGGCAGGGGCGCGTTGCGGTCCCAGACCTCCAACTCCTCCAGCCCCATCCATTTGGCTTTCAGTGCATAATAGCGGTGCGAGAGTTTGGGATAGGCGGCCACAACCGCATTGCGCAGGGCCTCGACGACCTCCGGCTCCACATGGTTGGAAAGATGCCGCCCGGTCTGGGGGGTAGGCATCTTGCGCCAGCGGTCCGAGATTTCCTTTTCCTTGGCCAGCGTGTTGTGAACCCGTGCGAACAGCTTGATATTTTTGTCAAAACAGGCGGCGAGGGCGCGGGCCGCTGCCTCTCGCTTGCTGCGGTCGGTGTCGGTCAGCAGGTTGAGCGTGGCCTCAAGGTTCAGCGGTTCATCCTCGAACGGCAGATCAAAGGTCAGCCCGGCCATGGTTTCATCAAAGAGACGATTCCAAGCCGCCGATCCGACGGTGGATTGGTCATGCAGGAACTTCTCCAACTCGTCCGACAACTGATAGGGGCGCATGGCGCGCATCCGGTCAAACACCGGGCGATAGCGCGCCAGATCGGCGTTGGCCTCAAGAAGGCCGTTCAGATGGCTTTCGTCCAAGCGGTTGAATTCAAGGCTGAAAAACACCAAGGGCGTGGTGTAATTGGTGATCTTGTCTTGGGCGTCGGCCATGAACTTGGCGCGCTCACTGTCCATGGTGTTCTGGTAATAGCGCAGGCCCGCGTAAGACATGATGCGCCCCGCGATCACGTCGATGGCCTCATACTCCTGCACGCATTTCAGCATCGCTGCCGCATCCAGCGTTGCCAGCTTGCCCTCATAGGCGCTGGCGAAATCGGCGCAGGCCGTGCCAAGCCAGCCCATATCGCGCGTGAATTCCGCAGCCTCCGGGCTGGGGTACAGGTCGGTCAGATCCCAATCGGGCAGATCGCCAAAGCTGCCGGAGGCGTTGGAATGGGCGTCGTAGACGGGGCGAGGCAGGGAAAGCGGCATCGGTCAAACCTTTTTGTTGTCTTGCTGTCTATCTAGGGGGTGCGGCCTTTGGGAACAACCCGCCGCAAGGGCCGCGCCCGAGATCAGGGCCGGGGCGGCGAATGAGCGGCCTTCAGAAGCGCGCGCAGGCTGTCGAGACTGTCAATCTCGCTCGCGGGTTTGTCGCGCCGCCAGCGGAGCATCCGGGGAAAGCGCAGCGCAATGCCGGATTTGTGCCGCGCGCTTTCCTGAATGCCCTCGAACGCCAGTTCGAACACCAGTTCGGGCGGCACCCGGCGGACGGGGCCGAATTTCTCAAGGGTGTTGGCCTTCACCCAAGCGGTGATCTCGCGGAATTCGGCATCGGTCAGGCCGGAGTAGGCTTTGGCGAAGGGCACGAGATCATTGCCATCGCGCAGCGCAAAGGTGAAATCGGTGAACAGCGTGGCCCGCCGCCCATGGCCCGATTGCGCATAGATCATCACGGCGTCCACGCTGTAAGGGTCGAGCTTCCATTTCCACCAATCGCCGCGTTTGCGGCCCAGATGATAGGGCGCTGTGCGGCGTTTCAGCATCAGCCCCTCGGCCAGATGATCGCGCGCCTCTGCCCGTTTTTTCGCCAGCGCGGCCCAATCGCGCGCCTCCAGCAGCGGCGAGGCGATCAGCGGCGCGCCGGGGGGCAAGCTGCTGACGATCCGGTCAAGCCCCGCGCGGCGGGTGGCATAGGGGCTTTGGCGCAGGTCACGGCCGCCGTCCTCCAGCAGATCATAGGCGATCAGGCGGACAGGGGCCTCTGCCAGCAGCTTTTTTGACACCGTCTTGCGCCCGATCCGCTTTTGGAGGCTGGCGAAGGGTTGCAGGCCCGCGTCCCCCCAAGCGACGATTTCGGCGTCGATCACCGTGCCTTTTGGCAAGCTGCGGGACAAAATGCCAAGCTCGGGGAAGCTGTCGGTGATCAATTCCTCGCCGCGCGACCAAAGGGCGAAGGCACCGGGGCGGGCGATCACTTGCGCGCGGATACCGTCCCATTTCCATTCGGCGGCCCAGTCTTCGACCGGCCCCAAGGCATCCGGCCCGCCTTCCAGCGCCGAGGCCAGCGCGAAAGGATAGGGCCGGGAGGAGGAGGCCGCGTCATCCTCGGGCGAGATAAGCTGTTCGTAACTCGTCTCGGCCGGGGTCCAGTTGCCCATCAGCCGATGCGCGATCACGCTGTCTTCGATCCCGGAGGCTGCGGCCAGTGCGCGGGTCATCAACCCCCGGCTGACACCCATCCGAAACCCCCCGGTGATCAGCTTGTTGAACAAGAACCGTTCGGTCGGGCGCAGCCCGTCCCAAGCCGCGAGGATGCCTGCGCGCCGCGTGTCTTTGTCTTTGCCCGTCAGATCGGCCAGAAGGGTGATCCATTCCGTCAGGCTGCGGTCGGTCTGCAAGCGCGGCGGCGGCAGGATCAGGGCGATGGTTTCGGCCAGATCGCCGACGATCGGATAGGTTTCCTCGACCAGCCACAGCGGCAGCCCGGCTTCTTCGGCGGCCCAATTGCGCAATTCGGTTGAGGTGGCGGCGCGTTTGGGTCGCTTGCCCGACAAAAGCGCAATCGTCCAGACCCGGTCCTGCGCGGGGGCGGCCGTGAAATAGGCGGACAGGGCGGCGGTTTTGGCGCTGGTCTTGGTTGTTGCATCCAGCGCCTCGAACAGGGCGGCAAACGCTTTCATGTCGGGGTCTCCGGGTCTTGCGTCTCACCTTGCCATTCGGTGCTGACGATGCCGGCGTCATAGCCCTGATGGGCAAGCCATTTCTGGAAAGCCGTTGTATAGCCGTGGGTTGCAAATATGCGGCTCGCCCCGGTTTCGGCAATCGCCCGGTTCAGCCCCGGCCAATCGGCATGGTCCGAGACGATAAATCCGGTGCCCGGCCCGCGCCTGCGCCGCACCCCGCGCAGGGCCATCCAGCCCGAGGCAAAAGCCTCGGACACGGGGCCAAGTTTGCGCGCCCAAGCGCTGCCAAGCGCCGACGGCGGGGCGATCACAAGGCAGGAGGCATCGGGTTTCTGCAGGCTGACGGGCTGGGTGGGGGGCAGGGCATAGCCTTGGTTACGAAGGATTTCGGTTGTGACCTCAATCGCGCCATGGGTGGCGATTGGCCCCGGCAACCCCTGTGCCGCAAGGGCTGCCATCAACCGCTGCGCCTTGCCAAGCCCGTAGGCCCCCAGCACGGAAATCCGCCCCGCGGCGCGGTTTGCCGCCCACCAGTCGGCGATCTGCCGGGCTACAACCGCCTGCGGCTGCCAGTGAAAGGCGGGCAGGCCAAAGGTGCATTCGGTGATGAACGTATCGCAGCGGACGGGGGTGAAGGGCTCGCTCAGCCCATCCTCCTCCAGCTTGTAATCGCCCGAGACGACCCAGACTTCGCCGCCGACCTCCACCCGGATCTGCGCTGATCCGGGCACATGGCCCGCAGGGTGAAACGACACAAGTGCCCCCCCGATCTGACGGGTCTCGCCAAAGGTCAGCCCCTCGGCGCTGATCTGGCCCAGACGGTGGCGCATCACGGGCAAGGCCGCATGGGTCGCAAGATAAGCCCGGTGGCCGGATCGCGCATGGTCGGAATGGCCGTGGGTGATCAGCGCACGGTCCACCGGACGCCATGGATCGATGTAAAAATCACCCGCGGGGCAATAAAGACCCCGTTCGGTAAAGCTGAGGACCGGTTCGCGCGCCATGTGAGGCAACCTAGCATGGGTCCCGCCCGGAACCAGAGCGCAATTGCCTGTTTTTTGAGCGTTCAACCCGCTTCAAAAACAGGCATTGGCCTCTGCCCCTTTCCCTTTGCGATGGACGCTGATTAACTAAAGGCAAATCTGCGTGCGGATGAAATGAACGAGAGGCGGCTTGAGTGACGGTCTATTTCAACGAGATGTATAACGACGGGCAGGTCCGGGTACCGTATCGGCAGCTTGAGGAATGGATGAACAACATGCCTGCCGAGTTGCGGCAGATGAAGCAAGCGCAGGCCGAAGACCTTTTCCGGCGGATCGGTATTACATTCGCCGTTTATGGCGAGGGCGGCGACCCGGACCGGTTGATCCCTTTCGACATGTTCCCCCGCGTCTTTACCAGTGCGGAATGGGCGCGACTGGAGCGCGGCGTCAAGCAACGCGCCCGTGCGCTGAACGCCTTTCTGGTCGATGTTTATGGGCGCGGAGAGATCATTCGCGCCGGGCGCATTCCCGCGAAGTTGGTCTATCAGAACGCAGCGTTTGAAAAGGCCGTGGTGGGGATCAAGCCGTCAAAAGGCGTCTACAGCCATATCGTCGGCGTCGATCTGGTGCGCACTGGCCCGGATGAGTTTTTCGTGCTCGAAGACAACTGCCGCACCCCGTCCGGTGTCAGCTACATGCTTGAAAACCGCGAGATCATGATGCGGATGTTCCCTGCGCTGTTCCGGGAAAACCGTATTCAGCCGGTGGACAGCTATCCTGACTTGTTGCGCCGCACGCTGGCATCAGTCGCGCCTGAAAAATGTCAGGGAGAGCCGACAGTGGTCATCCTGACGCCGGGGCATTTCAACTCGGCTTATTATGAGCATAGCTTTCTGGCCGATCTGATGGGGGTAGAACTGGTCGAGGGGCCGGATTTGTTCGTGCAGGGCGAATTTGTGTATATGCGCACGACCGAGGGGCCTAAAAGGGTCGATGTGATTTACCGCCGGATTGACGATGCTTTTATCGATCCCTTGTGTTTCCGGCCTGACAGCATGTTGGGCATTCCGGGGCTGATGGATGTCTATCGCTCGGGCGGGGTGTCGATTTGTTCAGCGCCGGGGGCGGGCGTGGCCGATGACAAGGCGGTTTACACCTTTGTGCCGGAAATGGTCCGCTTCTATCTGGGCGAAGAGCCGATCCTGAACAATGTGCCGACATGGCAATGCGCCAAGTCGGATGACTTGAAATATGTGCTCGACCATCTGGCGGAGCTGGTGGTCAAAGAGGTCCATGGCTCGGGCGGTTACGGGATGTTGGTGGGGCCGAAATCGACGGCCGCACAGGTGGCCGCCTTCCGCGAACGGATCATCGCGGATCCGGGCAATTACATCGCGCAGCCAACGCTGGCCCTGTCGACCACACCCACTTTTGTCGAAGAAGGGATCGCGCCGCGCCATGTCGATCTGCGCCCCTATTGCCTTGTGGGGGAACGGGTTGAACTTGTGCCGGGCGGGCTGACGCGCGTGGCGCTGACCGAAGGGTCTCTGGTCGTCAACTCGTCTCAGGGTGGCGGCGTCAAAGACACCTGGGTATTGGCGGAGTAAGCAATATGTTAAGTAGAACCGCTGAAAACCTGTACTGGATTGGCCGCTATATGGAGCGTGCCGAAACTGTGGCCCGGCTGATGGAGGTTGGCTCTCGCATCTCGCTTTTGCCGTCCTCGCAGGGCTATCGTAGCGACTGGCAAAGTCTGTTGCAGGCGATCGGCTCTTATGATGCCTTTGCCAAGAAATACGGCGACCCGGTGCAGCGCAACATCGAAAGCCACCTGTTTTTTGACCGCGACAACCCCTCGTCGATCTGTTCCTGCATCTATATGGCGCGGGAAAACGCGCGGATTGTGCGGACAGCCCTGACAAGTCAGGTCTGGGATGCGATCAATTCGGCCTTTCAGGAAATGCGCGACCTTGAACGCACCCCGCGCAGCGAGTTGGACTTGTCGCGCCTGACCGAATGGACGATGCGGCATTCGGCGCAGTTGCGCGGCTCTATCGAGGGCACGCAGCTGCGGTCTGACGGGTATGACTTCCTGAACATCGGGTATTTTCTGGAGCGCGCCGACAGCACCGCGCGGCTTTTGGATGTGAAATACTATGTTTTGCTTCCACGCATCGATTTCGTGGGCTCGGGCCTCGACAATTATCAATGGATGACCTTGTTGCGGGCGATGTCGTCGCACCGGGCGTTTCACTGGGCCTATGGCGGTGAGATCACGGCCGAGAAAATCGCGCATTTCCTGATCCTCAACCCGAATTGCCCGCGCTCTTTGCTGGCCTGCGCGAGTGAGTTGTTGTTCCACATGGACCGTCTGGGGCGGCAGTACGACCGGGCCTCTTCGGCGCGCACCGAAGCCCGATCGGTGCTGGCGCGTTTGGTGGAAACCTCGACCGACGACATCTTTGAAGAAGGTCTGCACGAATTCCTGACCGGGTTCATCAGCCAGATCGCGAGCCTTTCGGGCCGCATCCACGAAAGCTATCTGAGCGGGGATTTGACGTAATGCTGCTGACCGTTCAACACCAGACCCGCTATACCTATTCGCAACCGGTGCGCGGCGTGGTGCAAAGCCACCGGCTCACCCCCTCCAAGTTTGATGGGCAGCGCTGCCTCAACTGGCAGGTTTCCGTGAGCGACGGCATCATGGGTGGCAGCTTTCGCGATGGCGCGGGGGATTTTGTGCAAGGCTGGTCCGTGCAAGGGCCCGTGTCCGAGATTGTTGTGATGGTGCAGGGGCAGGTTGAAACCTCTGACACCTCGGGCGTGTTGCGGGGGCATCGCGAAATCGTGTCGCCGCTGTGCTATCTGCAATGGACGATGCAGACCCGCGCCGATGTGGCGCTGGGCAAGCTGGCCGAAGCCTCTGCCAAAGCCGATGGCAGCCTGAATTCGGCCCATAGCCTGTCGGCGGCGGTGTCAGAGGCGATTGCCTATAAACCCGGCGCCACCACTGCCGCCACCACCGCGGCGGAGGCTTTGGCCCTGGGCGAAGGTGTCTGTCAGGATCATGCCCATGCGTTGATCGCGGCGGCGCGGCATCTGGGAATGCCGGCCCGCTATGTCACGGGCTATCTGCACGCGACCGAGGATGACGCCCCGCATGAAGCCTCGCACGCTTGGGTGGAAATCTGGGTGGAGGGCTTGGGCTGGGTTGGCTTTGATCCGGCGAATGCCTGTTGCCCGGATGAACGCTACATCCGCACGGGGTCGGGGCTTGATGCGCGCGATGCGGCGCCGATCAGGGGAACGGCCCGCGGTGTCGGCGCGGAGGATCTGGATGTTGCCGTTGCAGTCCAACTAAACGACCAATAATGTCGCGCAATCGGAATCACCGGAGCGCCCCATGACATATTGCGTTGGACTTCTTCTTAAGGAAGGGATGGTCCTGCTGTCGGATACCCGCACGAATGCGGGGCTCGACAATATTTCTACCTATCGCAAGATGTTCGTCTTCGAGACGCCCGGAGAACGGGTGATCACGATCATGACGGCGGGCAGCCTTTCGGTGACCCAGACGGCCATGGCGCGGATGCGCGATATTGTGGACGATCCCGACAGCACCGAGGCGACCTCGATCCTCAAGGCGCCGACGATGCTGCGGGTGGCCGAGATCATCGGCAAGTTGCTGTCCGAAGTGCGCGCCGAAATCGCGGATAAACTGTCGATGGGGCAGGGGGCGAGCGCCTCGCTGATCGTGGCAGGGCAGCGCGCGGGCGGCGACATGCGGATGTTTCTGATCTATCCGGAAGGCAATTTCATCGAGGCGACCGAGGATACGCCCTTCCTGCAGATCGGAGAGCATAAATACGGCAAGCCGATTCTGGACAGGGTGGTGACGCCGCAGACCAGTTTGAAAGATGCACAAAAGGCGGTCTTGCTGTCGATGGATTCGACCTTGCGGTCAAATCTGTCCGTCGGAATGCCGCTGGATCTGGCCGTCATTCGGAAAGATGCCTGTGCCTTGACCGAAAGGCGCCGGATCGAGGCCGGCGACCCGGTTTTCCTGAAAATGTCCGAAGCCTGGTCCCATGCTCTTCGTGACGGATTTTCCAAGATCGAGATATGACCATGACCCGAACCGTTTGCGTCACCGAGGCCGTTCATGAAGACGCGCTGGAATTGCTGCGCGAAAACGGGTTCGACCTGATCGAGGCGGCGACGTCTTTGCCCAAAGCCGACGCGCTGCTGGTGCGGATCCGCCCGGTTCAGGCCGCCGAAGTGGCGCAGTTTGAGGTTATTTCCAAACATGGGGTGGGGGTGGATAACATCCCGCTGGCGGCGGCCAAAGCTGCCGGGGTTGCGGTGATGAACACGCCCGGTGCCAATTCGGGCGCAGTGGCGGAACAGGCGCTGATGCTGATGCTTGCGCTGGCGCGCGATCTGGATGCGCAGCGCGCGGCCTCTGGTGCGGCTTTGCCGCCGCCACGGGTAGCCGGGCTGGAGGGACGGCGGCTGCTGATCGTGGGTTTCGGGGCGAGCGGCAAAAAGCTTGCGGCCTTGGCTTCGGCCTTGGGGATGAAGGTGGTTGTGCATTCACGCTCGATGAATGACGCGCGTCACGCGGGCTATGGCGTTGCCCCCAATCTGGCAGCGGCCCTGCCCAAGGCGGATATCGTCAGCCTCCATTGCCCCTTGACCGAGATGACGCGGCATATGCTGAATGCCGAAATGCTGGCCCTGCTTCCCAAGGGCAGCTATGTGATCAATTGCGCGCGTGGCGGGTTGATCGACGAGGCGGCTTTGGCCGATGCTCTGACCAGTGGCGCGCTGGGGGGGGCGGGGCTGGATGTGACCGAGATAGAACCCTTGCCGCTGGACGCCGCTTTGCACGCGGCCCCTCGTTTGATCCTGACGCCCCATGCCGCAGCCATGTCGGACGGGGCGTTTCGGCGGATGGGGATGATGGCCGCCCAGAATATTCTGGATCATTTTGCGGGGCGGCCGAAGCCGGATCACACGGTTGTCTCAAAAGGCTGATCGGCTTGGTGTCGGGCGCGCGCTGCGTTTCGGGTGCTGAGCGGGCGGATAGCGACGAAGCAGGTATTTTTTCCAAGAAGAAGCCATGGGCCGGGGCTTTTGGCGAGGGTGGCTTGGGGATTTCGGCAGGCTGCGTTCAGCGGGCTGCGTCGAAAAGGGCCGTCGCCTCAGTGTAGAAGGTCTGACGGGTCGCCGGGACTTCCATCATGATTTCATGCTCGGCCTCGGGGATGAGGCGGAGGCTGCCGCCGGGCCATTGAGCCATTCGGGCATGGATCGGGGCGGGATCGACGATTTTCTCGGCATCGCCCAGAAAACAGAGGCAGGGCAGGCGGGGGGATGGAAGGGCGCTTAGGCGCATGCATTCGTAGATTGCCTCGTCGAGCCATTGAAGGCCGGGACCGCCCAGGGCCAGCGCGGGATGCGCGGCAAGCTGGCTTTGCATCCAGGCGTAGATTTCAGGGTCGCGGGTCAGCACGTTGCCGTCAAACCCGCTGGAAAGCACATAGGTCACAGGGCCCGTGCCGGGCGCGTAGCGCTGCCCTTGACGGGTGAGGCGGGCGGCCTTTGACAGCATGCGGGCGACCGGCTGGACGCCGGGGGAAAATCGGATCCCCCACATCGGGGCCGAAAAGACGGCGGCGCGCACATCAAGACCATTGAGCAGCGCGCGCAGGCCGATGCAGCCGCCCATCGAATGGCCGATCAGGTAATAGGGTTTGGGCAGGTTGAGTGCCTCGGCCTGATCCAGCAGGGCGGCGACATCTGTTTGATATTGCGCGAAATCCTGAACATGGCCCACCATGCGGTCCCGCGACGGGCGGTCGGCCAGACCCTGACCGCGCCAATCCATCGCGATGGTGCCATAGCCACGCTGGGCCAGTTCTGCCGCGGCCGGGCCGTATTTCTCAACATATTCGGTGCGCCCCGGAAACAAGAGCACCGTGCCTTTGGGAGCAGTCGGGCCAGCCGCAGGCCAGCAGCCCATCCGAACCCGCACGCCATCGCTGGTTTTCAACCAGAAAGCGCGCCCCCCATCCGGCCCGTTGGCGATATCGGCAAAATAGGGGGCGTCTTGTGTCATGCGAGGGCAGCGCCGAGTTTGAGGGCCATGCCCATCGCCCCATCGACCGAGAGTTTGCCGGTCATGAAGGCTGTGGTGGGGTTCATCTCCCCCTCCAGAATCGCCTTGAACACCTCGGCATCGGCGGTCAGCGTCACGTCGGCCTCATCGTCTCCGGCGCGCACACCGTTTTCGTCGATCATGATCGCGCCTTCATCGGTCACGACAAATTTCGCAATGCCGTCAAAGCTTTCGATCTTTTTCGAAAGCGCGGCTACGGCGGCGTTGATCACTTCACTCATGGGTCTCTCCTTTTGTCCCGAATTCGTGAGCGGGCGCATATGGATTTTTGCAACCGCCACGCTACACTGGTTCTTATGAGAGCACATCCCTGGTTTCACAATTGTATCGTTGCGGCACTTTTCCCGATTTTCCTCGGGCCGGGGACGGCTTTGGCGCAGGCGGTGGACATGGATGCGCTGTTCTCACAATTGTCGGAGGCGGATGAGCGTGCGGCCTCGCGGCTGGAACGGCAGATCTGGCGCGAATGGTCCAAATCCGGGTCTTCGGCGATGGATCTTTTGTTGCAGCGCGGACGCGACGCGATGAGCGTCGGAGAGACCGGGGCCGCGATCGAGCATTTTACCGCGTTGATCGATCACGCGCCCGATTTTGCCGAAGGCTGGAACGCCCGCGCCACCGCCTATTTTCAGGCCGGGCTCTATGGCCCTTCGGTTGCCGATATCGCGCAGGTCTTGCGGCTGAACCCCCGCCATTTCGGGGCTTTGACGGGATTTGCGCGGATCCTTGAAGAAACCGGGAAAACCGATCAGGCTTTGCAGGTTTATGAGGCGGCGCTTGCTATACATCCCCATCTGGAGGGGGTAAGGGAAGCAGTGGAACGTCTGCAGCAAGATGCAGCGGGCCAGGAATTGTAACGACCAGCAGGCGAACATCGGATGCAAGCATCGGCGCGGGTAACGGCGGTCCTCGGGCCGACCAATACCGGCAAAACGCATTACGCGATTGAACGCATGTTGGGCCACCGGACCGGGGTGATTGGCCTGCCGCTGCGGCTTTTGGCGCGCGAGGTCTATGACCGGATCGTGGCGAAGCGTGGCCCCTCTTGTGTGGCGCTTGTCACCGGGGAAGAACGGATTGTCCCGGATCGCACGCAATATTGGGTCTGCACCGTAGAGGCGATGCCACAGGAAATCGGCGCCGATTTCATTGCGATTGATGAAATCCAGCTTTGTGCCGATGCCGAGCGCGGCCATGTATTTACCGAACGGCTTTTACGGGCGCGCGGCTTGCAGGAAACGCTGTTTCTGGGGGCTGATACGATGCGCCCAGTGATCGCGGCGCTGGTTCCGAATGTGCAATTCATGGCGCGGCCACGGCTTTCCGAACTCAGCTATGCCGGGTCCAAAAAGATCAGCCGGATGCCGGAGCGCTCTGCGATTGTCGGGTTTTCCGTCGAAAACGTCTATGCCATTGCCGAGTTGATCCGCCGCACCAAGGGCGGTTGCGCGGTGGTGATGGGCGCGCTTAGCCCCCGCACGCGCAATGCGCAGGTGGATTTGTACCAGAATGGCGATGTGGATTATCTGGTGGCCACCGATGCCATCGGCATGGGTCTGAACCTTGATATCCGCCATGTGGCATTCTCCTCGACCGCGAAATTCGATGGCCGCCGGATGCGGGCCCTTTACCCGCAGGAGCTGGCACAGATCGCAGGGCGCGCGGGCCGGCATATGACGCCCGGCAGCTTTGGCGTCACCGGAGAGGCGCGGCCTCTTTCGGATGAAACGGTTGAAGCGATTGAAGAGCATCGCTTTCTGCCCGTCCGCAAATTGTCCTGGCGCAATGAGATCTTGTCATTCGGCACGATTGAGCGGCTGATCGCCTCGCTGGAGCAGCAGACCGATAATGAATGGCTAAGCCGTGCGCGCGATGCCGATGACATCACGGCGCTGAAAACTTTGGGGGCGATCCCGGAAATCCGCGACCATGTGCGCAGCCCTCAGGATGTGCGCCTGCTTTGGGATGTCTGCCGCGTGCCGGATTTCCGGGGCCTGTCCAGCACGGATCATGCCGCGCTTTTGGTGCAGATATTCGAGTTTTTGCGCAAAGGGCAGGTGCCTGCCGATTGGCTTGCCACCCAGATTGCCCGGATTGACCGCAGCGAAGGCGATATCGACACCCTGTCCAAACGTCTCGCCTTTATCCGGACTTGGACTTATGTTGCGCAACGCAAAAACTGGGTTGCTGACGAATCTCATTGGCGTGACGAAACGCGCGCTGTAGAAGACCGCTTGTCAGATGCGCTTCATGCCCGTCTGACCCAAAGATTTGTTGATCGGCGTACCAGCGTGTTGCTACGGCGATTGAAGCAGAAGGAGAGCCTTGTGGCCGAGGTGAATGACAAAGGCGAAGTGACTGTCGAAGGGGAATTCGTGGGCAAGCTGGAAGGGTTCCGGTTTCGTCAAGACGCGAGTGCCTCCTCGGATGAGGCGCGGACCTTGCGCGCGGCAGCCGTTCAGGCGCTGAAACCGGAATTCCATCTTCGGTCTGACCGCTTCTACAATGCTCCGGATACGGAACTTGATTTCACCGAGCAGGGAGGCCTGATGTGGGGCTCTGCCGCGATCGGCAAGCTGATTGCCGGTGTCGATCCCTTGCGTCCGCAGGTCGAAGCCTTCGTCGATGAAGACGCGGGCCCCGATGTCGCCGAAAAAGTGCGCCGCCGTTTGCAGCATTTCATCGACCGCAAGATCGCCACGCATTTTGAACCCCTCCTGGCCATGAGCCGGGATGAGGCGCTGACGGGCCTTGCGCGGGGCTTTGCCTTCCGTCTGGTCGAAGGTCTGGGCCTTTTGCCACGCGAGAGCATCGCTGAAGAGGTGAAATCCCTTGATCAGGATGCCCGTGGGCAGTTGCGCAAGCATGGCGTCCGCTTCGGTCAATACACCATTTTCCAGCCGCTTTTGCTGAAACCCGCGCCGACCCGTTTGCGGCTTGTGCTGTGGTCGCTGGCCAATGGGTTGCAGGAATTCCCCGAAAGCCCGCCGCCCGGTTTGGTGACCATCCCGAATATCGCGGAAGTGCCGAAGAACCACTATACGCTGGCAGGTTATCGGCCCGCAGGGCAACGCGCGATCCGGATCGACATGTTGGAGCGTTTGGCCGATTTGCTGCGCGCCAAAGACAGCCGCGCCGGGTTTGAGGCGACCGCCGACATGCTGTCGATCACCGGCATGACGCTGGAGCAATTCGCTGATTTGATGGGCGGGCTTGGGTACAAGGCCGAACCGGGTGAGCGCGCGAAAGTGAAAGCCGAAGAGGCAGCGGCCCCCGCCGCGCCAGAAGCCTCGGTGGACGCCGCAGTGGACGCAGCCGCGAGCGAATCCGTCGAAGCCCCTGAAACTACAGCCGAAACGACGCCAGAGGCCGCCGCAGCCGCCGACGCGGCCCCGGTAGAGGCCGCCCCGGAAATGGAGGCGTTCTACACCTTCACCTGGGCTCCTCGTCAGCGGGGTGGTGAAAACCGTGGCCCGCGCCGCGACCGCTCCGCCGGGGCGGCCCCTGCCGGAGAGCGTGCGCCGAAAGAGGCGAAACCCCGTGGCGAGGGGCGTCCTCCGCGCTCGGATGGCGGTAAGGGGGACGGCAACAAGGGCGGTCGTCCGCAAGGCAAGGGTGGCAAGCCGCAGGGCAAAGGCGGCGCACCGCGTCCGCAAAAGTTCGAAGCCCGGCCTCCGAAGCCTGAAAAGAAGATCGACCCCGACAGCCCCTTTGCCGCTTTGGCAGCCCTGAAGGGCAAGGTCTGACGTTTTGGCGGGAAAGGGGGCTCAGACGAACCCTGACGCGCCAGAAAAAATCCGGCTCGATAAATGGCTGTGGCAGGCGCGGTTCTTCAAGACCCGCGCCTTGGCCACGGCCCAGATCACCAAAGGACGTGTCCGTCTGAACGGGCAGCCCCAGCGCAAACCCGGACATGGGATCGGCGCGGGCGATACGCTGACCTTTCCGCAGGGCGACCGGATTCGCGTCATTCGGATTGCAGCACTCGGATCACGGCGAGGGCCCGCGGCCGAGGCGGCCTCACTCTTTGTTGATCTTGATCCGCAGCCCGATCTGCCTTCTGCGTCAACAGCGCTTGAATGATCCGCCCTTGTGTTCTAACCAAGCCGCAACCCAGACGAAAAGAGGCCTGCCATGACTTATGTGGTGATCGACAATTGCATCTCCTGCAAATACACCGACTGCGTCGAGGTGTGCCCGGTGGACTGTTTTTACGAAGGTGAAAACATGCTCGTCATCCACCCGGATGAATGCATTGACTGTGGCGTGTGCGAACCCGAATGCCCCGCCGATGCGATCCGCCCGGATACCGAGCCGGACATGGATAAATGGGTCGAATTCAACCGCAAATATTCTGAAATGTGGCCGGTGATCGTCACCAAGAAAGACCAGCTTCCCACCGCGGAAGAGCGGGACGGCGAAACGGACAAGCTGACCAAATACTTCTCTGAGGCACCCGGCGAAGGCGGCTAAGCGCCCGCGCGACGAATCGCTTCGGGCAAAGCCCTTTGGCGATTCTCGTTGAAATACAGGGGTCCTCGCGGATTTTGGCCTGATTCTGACCCTGTTGGAATCGGGCCTTTTTTATGTTATGTTTCCTTCACAAACAAACAAGGACACCCAGGCTTTCATCGGTGCTGCTCGCCTGATGGGGCAATTTCCTGCGAGAACATACCATCGTCGGGGCCGCGATTGGCCGCGTACGGTGTTTTATGGTCGCAAATGCCGGGGTTCTGATTAAGGAACTGTCTGAATGACCAAGTCTAAAAAGCCTGAGTTTCGCCCGAATGAGTTCGTTGTTTACCCGGCGCATGGCGTGGGTCGCATCATTTCCATCGAAGAGCAAGAGATTGCCGGCCTGCATCTGGAACTCTTTGTCATCTCCTTCGAGAAGGACAAGATGACATTGCGCGTGCCGACGCATAAGGCCACCGAGGTGGGGATGCGCTCGCTTTCTTCGCCGGACATCGTGACCAAGGCGCTGGACACGCTGCGCGGCAAGGCGCGGGTAAAGCGGGCCATGTGGTCGCGCCGGGCGCAGGAATATGAGCAGAAGATCAACTCTGGCGATCTGCTGTCGATTGCCGAGGTCGTGCGCGATCTGCACCGCACCGATGATCAGCGCGAGCAGTCCTATTCCGAGCGTCAGCTTTATGAAGCTGCGCTGGAGCGTTTGACCCGCGAAGTGGCTGCGGTTTCGGGCGTTGATGAAAAGGGCGCTCAGAAGACGGTGGATGACGTGCTCGTCTCGCGCGCGGCCTGATCTGGCCCCGTTCCGTCAAAGGAAACAGAAAGGCTGCCGGGACACCCCCGGCAGCCTTTTTCTTTGGCGCAGGCCTCAGTACCCGAAATCGGTGATCAGATAGGCGGCCATGGTCAGGCCAATCACCTCCGCCAATTGTTGGGCGGCCCCCAGAATATCGCCCGTTTGCCCTCCGATCTTGCTGCGCGCCACAAGGGCAAGGATCAGGCAGGCTCCCGCCATCGGCAAAACTATAATCGCGGTTTCGGGGCCAAACGCAAAGACGGCCAAGCCCAAGGACAGCGCCACCCCAAGTGTCGCAGGCCAAATCGAGGGGCGACCGACCGCCGCCGAAAGCCCGCTTCCTCTGGCATTGGGCATCAGGGCCATCATCAGCGCCATGGGCGCGCGGGACAGCGCGGCGATCGCCACGATATAGATCCAGCGGTCCCCGATCAGCAGGCCCATCAGCGCGTCCCAGCGCGCCAATGCCACCAGCAAAAGCGCCATCACCCCATAGGTGCCGATATGGCTGTCTTTCATGATCGCCAGTCGGCGGGTCTTGTCCCACCCACCCCAGAGCCCGTCCGCGGTATCAGCAAGCCCGTCCTCATGCATGGCCCCTGTCATCATTGCCTGCACCGCCATGACAAGGGCCGCGGCAAAAGCCGGGCCAAGGAGCATCGCGTATTCACCGGCGGTGGCGGCAACAGCGCTCACCAAGGCGCCAGCAACAGGCCAGGCCCAGGCGGCTGCCGCCCGAGGGGGCGACGGATCATGCGGCAAAGGCAGTCTTGTCAGCAGGCGCAGCGCGGCGAAGAGGTCGCTGGGCCGGGGAATGTCGTTTTGCATCAGGTCTGCGTCCCTTTCGGTACTGGTCAAGGCGGCTGGGAAAAGCTACCCAAGTCACAGAATAACGGCAAGAAGGCCAGCAAAATGACCGTCTCTTTCCCGACCCTTGATGCGTTCCGCGAAGCGCTGCAAGCAGCCCCCAACCCGGATGCGAGCGCCCTTTCTGGCGCGGAGGCCCGCAACGGCCAGCTGACAAAACCGCCCGGCGCCTTGGGGCGGCTGGAAACGCTCGCGATCTGGTACGCCGGGTGGCGGGCCGATCCGCGCCCGCGCCTGACTGCGCCGCAAGTGCTCATTTTTGCAGGCAATCATGGCGTGACTGCACGCGGTGTATCGGCCTTTCCGGCAGAAGTAACAGTGCAGATGGTCGCGAATTTCACGGCGGGCGGCGCGGCAATCAATCAGCTTTCCAAGACGATGGGGGCCGCCCTTTCGGTGCATGCCCTTGATCTGGATCGCCCCACGGCGGATTTCACGCAAAGCCCCGCCATGACCGAGGCAGAGGTGCTGGCTGCGCTTGAAACCGGCTGGAACGCGGTCGATCCTGCGGCTGATCTGGTTGTGACCGGCGAAATGGGGATCGGGAACACCACCTCTGCGGCCGCGATCGGGGCCGCCTTGTTCGGTGGCGACGCCGCCGATTGGGTGGGCCGTGGCACGGGTGTGGATGCGGCGGGTCTTGCTCGCAAGACCGCTGTGGTCCGTGAGGGGCTGGCGCGCCACGAGGCCGTTCTTTCCGATCCGCTGCGCGTCTTGCAAAGTTTGGGCGGGCGCGAGATTGCGGCCATGGCAGGGGCCATTGCGGGCGCACGCGCGCGGCGGATCCCGGTTATTCTGGACGGGTTCATCTGTACCGCCGCGGCGGCGGTGCTGGAACGTGCCGCGCCGGGCGCGCTGGATCACTGCGTGGCCGGGCATCAAAGTGCCGAAGGCGCGCATGCCACATTGCTGCGCGAGATCGGGAAAGAGCCTTTGGTCAGCCTCGGCCTGCGCCTTGGCGAGGGGTCGGGTGGGGCTTTGGCGATTGGCATCCTGCGGGCCGCCGTGGATTGCCACTCCGGCATGGCGACATTTGCCGAAGCGGGCGTCTCGGCTGGGTAAACGGGCAGGGGGGCGGCCCTATTCAGCCGCCTCCGCCTTGCGCCGGGTAGCACCCAGATCTTCGTCCATCGCCAGCGCCAGATCCTGTTCAAGCTGCATGGCGCGGGCAATATAGTCATCGTTCAGATGCACCGGCTGTCCGGGCACCCAAAGGGCTGCCAGATCGCGCATCGCCGCCCGTTCCACCTTATAGTAAGTTTGGGACAGCATCGCGGCCTCGTAATCGGTAAAGCCAATATTTTCCAACACATAGCGACCCGCCCGCAGGGAGCTGTCGAAGGTTTCACGCACGATGTCATTGGCGCCGGCCTTGTAAAGCTGGAACACATGCGTGCGGTCATAGGCGCGGGCGACAATATGTAGATCGGGGTGTTTTCCGCGCGCATAGGTGATGATTTTCAGCGCATTCTCGGGGTTGTCCACCGCCACCACCAGCACGGTGGCCTCTGCCAGTCCGGCGGCATCCAGCAGTTCCGGACGGGTCGGATCCCCAAAAAATCCTTTCGCCCCAAAGCGGCGCATCTGTTCAATCGCGGACATATCGCTGTCAAGCACGACGGTGGAGCCGCCGCTCATCCGGACCAGACGGTTGACCACCTGCCCGAACCGCCCGATGCCCGCGATGATAACACGCCCGGTCTCGTTGATCTCATCGGCGGGATGCTCGGGGTCGCGGGTGGCGAGCCTGCGGGCAAGCGCCTCATAGCCGATGAACAAAAGCGGGGTCAGCAGCATCGAGAGGCTGATCACCAGCAAGGACACCTCTGCCACCGTCGGCGGGATGACGCTTTGCTTGCGCGCAAAACTGACGATCAGAAAGCCAAACTCCCCCGCCTGCGCGAGGCCTAGGGCAAACAGCCATTTGTCGCGCCCCCGAACCCGGAACACCAGCGCCAGAACAAACAGGATCCCGGCCTTCAGGGCGATGACGCCAAGCGTCAGGCCCAGAATGGTGAAGGGGTTGGCAAAGAGGATGGAAAAGTTGATGCCGACGCCAACGGTGATGAAAAACAACCCCAAAAGGATGCCCTTGAAGGGTTGGATATCGGCCTCCAACTGATGCCGGAACTCAGAGTTGGCAAGGATCACGCCCGCCAGAAACGTCCCCAAAGCTGGTGAGAGGCCGACCAGCATCATCAGAAAGGCGATCCCCAGCACCATAAGAAGGGAGATGAAGGTGCTCATCTCGGGCAGGCGCGATGCGTGGACAAAGCGAAACACGGGTCGCGTCAGGAAATGCCCGGCAAGGATGATGCCCGCAACAACGGCCAGCGTCATCAGGGTCACCGCCCAGCCCGGAAGGGATTGGACGAGCGTCAACAAAGGCTCGGCGGCGCCTGCGGCATGGTCGCCCGCTGCGGCATGGTCACCGGGGTTGGAGATCCCGAAAGTCGAAGCGGTGATCCCTTCGGGCATTCCGCCCGACCCGAAGGCCAAAAGCGGAATGATCGCAAGAATGGGAACGATTGCAATATCTTGGGTCAACAGAACCGCGAAGGTTGCCCTGCCGCCCCCTGTGCGCATCAGGTTCTTTTCCGACAGGGTTTGCAGCACGATTGCGGTGGAGGACAGCGACAAAAGCATGCCCACCGTCATGCCGATCTGCCAGGTAAAGCCCAGCCAGATCATTCCGCCCGTGATGGCGCCCGTGGTCAGAACCACTTGTAAGCCGCCAAGGCCGATCAGTTTGTGACGCATATCCCAAAGCGCGCGGGGTTCCAGCTCCAGCCCGATCAGAAACAACATCATCACGATGCCGAATTCAGCAAAATGCTGCAAATCAGCCGTTTCCGTACCCGCTAGGCCAAGGATCGGCCCCACCAGAATGCCTGCCGCAAGATAGCCCAGCACAGACCCCAAACCCAATCTGACCGCAAGCGGAACGATCAGAACGGCGGCGCCAAGGTAGATGCTGGCTTGAAGCAGAAAACTTTCCATTGTGCTCCTTTCAGGGGCGGGTGGTCACGGTCAGGTCGGCAAGGCCGCATCCTGTTTGAATTGGTCCATCACGATCTGGCTTTGAACGCGGCCCACTGCGGCATGGGGAAGCAGAACCTTGTGGGTCAGATGATGCAGCCCCGCCAGATCAGCGCACCAGACGCGCAGTAGATAATCCGCCTCTCCGGTCATGGCCCAGGCCGAGATGACTTCGGTCTGTTTCGCGATCAGCGAGGCGAAACTGCGGGCCATCTCGGGCGCATGTGAAGCCATCTGGACCTGCACGAAAGCCTGCACAGACAGGCCCAGACGGTCCGGGTCCAGCTTTGCACTATAGCCGGTGATATAGCCATCCGCCTCCAGCCGCTGACGGCGGCGACCCGCCTGAGAAGGCGAAAGATTGAGCCGATCGCCCAGTTCTTGGGCGGTCAGCATCGCGTCTTTCTGCACCTCCGTCAGCAGTTGCGAATCGACTTCATCAAGACCAGTCATTTTCCCGCGCCCAACTCCCTTTTCATGCGTGAAAAACGCGCGCATGGGGCCAGAGTAACCTGCAAGGCGCAAGAAAGCGACCTTTGATGCGGTAAACTTTTGTAATCAGTTCAAGGGAGTGGGGATTTCGGGCGTGAGTATAGCCCGCAAGTTGCGCAAAATGCTGAACAGTTTTGGGGGGTTTTAAGGGGTCGCAAGAGGGATTTTAATCGCTTCGATCCCGCCCTCCTACTTGCAAGAAAACCTGCGCGGGGCGGCCTCGTCAGCCCTTCGGCATCGAAAGGCTGAGCATCTTGCTGCCCTTGCGGTAGCGCAATTCGCTGTTGGTAATGGCCGCGACGGTCCCGCCGTCGACGCGGTCCCCGACCTTCACTTTGCTGAACCGGCCATTGGCGCTGCGCACTAAAGCATAGCGGTTGGACGCGGTGCCATAAACGCCGATCAGGTTCAACTCGCCAAGGTCGATCGCGTTCTTGAAGGTCGCCTGTCTGGCAACCGAGGCACTGCTGGGGATACGCGGAGCGGCAGAGGCCGAAACCGTTACCTCTGGCTCGTTCTGCTCATCAACCTCGTTGGAAATCACGGGCGGCGCGCTGCGGGTGGCAGAGGCAACGGCGGCGGCCACGGCCTTTGAGAAGTCCTGCGGGCGGGGCGAAGGGCGCAGCGAGACAGGAACGGGCAGATCGGCAGCATTTTCCGACAAGGACAGCGCCGTGGGGGCCGATGCGAGGGAGGCCGCCGCTGCGGCGTCCCTTGCGGCATTCGCCTGCGCAAGAATGGAGGCGGGGCGCAGTTTCGGGCGCAGGCTGGTGATCCGGGTGCCTGCTTCGGTTGTCAAAGCGGCATCGTCATTGACCTGCGTCGGGTCTTCGGAGGCGGGTCGGCGGGGGGGGCGAAGCGTCTCGATCGTGCTGTCGGGCTGGAAACCGGCGATTGGGGCTGCGTCTTGGGCGGTGGTCGCCTCGGCGCTGGTGCCTTCGGGCAGGGCAGCGGTGGAGGCCGCCGCCGTCTGGTCCGCCGCCTCGGGCAGCGGCGCTTCGGTGGCAGGCAGTGCGACCTCCGGCCCGGAAATGGCCTCGGGGCGCGGCGGCGGCTCGGGCGAGGGGCGCGCGGCGATCAGCCAAAACCCTTCGGGCGTCACAACGCCGGTCTCGGTCGCTTTGATGCGCCCATCTGCGTCAAATTCGTAAAGTGTGCCTGGGGGCGGTGGCGGCATGGCCGCGACCGGGGCGGCATCGGGTGCGGTTTCGGGGCGCGGCAAAGACACGGCATCAAAAGCCGGAGGGGGCGTATCGGAGGTGGCGAGGAAAATCTCATCCTGCCCGGCCCCCGTGGCCATCCGGCGGCGGTCAATTTCGATGGTCGGGGTCTCTGGCTGTGGCCCGATCACCTCTGCAACGGCGGGCTCAGGCGCAGGCGGTTCGGGCAGCGCCGCAGCCACGGCCTCCTCCACCGGGGTGGCTTCGATTTCCGGCGGCAGATCGTCCCCGGTGGCGGCCAGATCGGACTCCATCTCGGGGTCGATGGAGACCATTTCCTCGGGCAATGCCACGGGTTCGGGGCTTGGCACTTCGATTGCGTCGGGCGAGGCAATCGCCACTTCGGTCACTGCCGGGGCCGTATCATCCCGTGACAAATAGATGGAGGACCAAGCCGCGATCAGTGCAAGGACCACCAACAAGATCCCGGTCAGGATCAGCCCCAAAAAGCGCGGTTTGCCGCGCGGGCGTTCCAGCTTTTTCCCGAAGGCCGAGATCGGGGCCACAGCGGCTTGAGCAGGCTGATCGGCCGGTTTTGTCTTTGCCTTGGGACGGGAGACCAGTGATTTCACTGGAATCCGCGAGGCGGTGACCAGATTGGCCAGCCGGTCTTTCGTGCTGGGTTTGTCCGCGCCGGGTTTCTCGGGCATTTGCGCCGTTGGAAGCGGCGGGATCGGTGTGCGCTTTTTCGGCGGCTCTGCCAAGGGGGCCATTTGCGCCGCCAATCCGGGTGCATCCGCTTTCGGTTTCGGCGCGGGAGGTGCCTCTTTCAGGCGGGCCGCCACCAGCGAGGGCATCGGCGGCACATCATCAATCGCAGCACTTGCGGCGGGCGTTTTGGCCGCGACGGGATCTGCCGGAGCAGGCTCTGGGCTGACCTGTTTCGGGGCGCTCAGCCCGAAACGGGGGGCTGCCTTCGCGACAGGGGCCGCGACGGCTGGGCCCAGCTTGGGCGCGCTTGCCGGAAGATCGCGCCTGCGGCTGGAGAAGCTGGGCAAAGGCGCATCGGTTTCAGAAGAGCTGTCGGCATCGGAGTCAGGCGAGGTGGGTTTTGTCGAGCCAGTTTCGGGTTCGGACGGTTCGGGCGGGGCGGCAAGCGCGCGCGCCCTTTCCTGCGCAATCAGGCTTTTCTGATCGGCAAAGGCTTTTGTCCGTTGAGCCATCGATTCTGCCACGGCGGCTTTCAAACGGGCGGCCTCTGCGGCGATCCGTTTGGATTCCAACGCAGCAAGGGCCATTGCCTTTGCTTCTGAATCCGCCTTGGGCAGTTTTGGCACAAAACTTGATTTCGCCTCAGGGGCGGGGTCTGTTGCAGGCTCTGGGGCTGGGTCAGCCGGTTTGCCGGCCTGATCGTCCGCCGGGCTTTTCGACGCGCCCTCTGTGCCTTTATCATTGGGGGGCGTTGCGTCTTTCGATGCGGTTTCCGCCTTTGCTTTTGTGTCTGCCGGGGCCTCGGTCGCTGCGGGTTTTGCCGCGGCGGCTTTCTGAGCCGCAGCTTCCGCTTTGGCTTTGGCCTCGGCTGCAGCCTTCGCTTCGGCCTCTGCCGCCAGACGGGCCTCTTCTTCCGCTTTGGCGGCGGCTTCCTTGGCTTTTGCCTCTTCAGCCTTTTGACGCTCGGCTTCCGCTTTGGCTTCGGCTTCCGCTTTTTCCTTTTGCGCGGCCGCCTCTTGTTCGCGGCGCTTGGCGGCTTCTTCGGCAAGGGCTTCTTGCACGGCTTCGCGGCTGAGGATCACCAGAGGGTCTTGATCGCGGGTCACCCGTTCGCCCAGCGGCAACAACTTGGGCGCAAGGGAAGTGGCCCCGAAGAACGGTTCCGCGCCGAACTGGCCGGGGCCGGGGATCGTGACGAAAGACACCGGGTTCAGGCGGTGTTCGACGGCAAAGGCCTCTGCCTCCTCCAGCGTCTCGCGGGCGGTGACGGCGACCTTCACGGTCGATCCGCTGCCCCAATAGTCAAACACCAGATCATCCACCGCATAGGGCGTGCGCCCTTCAAGCGCTTTGCGGATCTGGCCTTCGCGTGCGGTTTTGTCGCCTGAGGGGGCCTCCACCTCCAGATACAGAACCTGCGAGGCGGGCAGCACGATTTTCGTGGTGATCCCATGCGGCGACAGCCCAAGGGCTGAACTGCGCAAATAGCCCAAGGCTTCGGCAAGATCGGGGCTGTCAAAGGCAACATCGCCGACAGGCATCCAGCCGCGGGACGTGCGCCGCAGCAAGGCCAAGCCTGAATCCGTGATGTTCAAAGCGAAATTTGGTTTCATTGCACCGATCTAGCACAAACAATGGAGGGGACGGGAGTCTCTGCCGCGTCGGGCTACTTCCTACAGCAGCTTTTTGCCGAATGAAAGAAAAAGCCCGCACTGCGGCGGTGGGCGCCCAAGGAAAGACTTGCGGCGCGCGTCCAAGAGAGGATGCTAAAACCAGCAACAGGAGAATACCATGCGTTTTACCTTCCGCCTTATGGCCGCCGTTCTGATGGCAACCCCGCTTTTGCCCATGTCTGCGCCGCCGGTTTGGGCGCAATCGGTGGGGCAAAGCCCTGCCGCGACGATCACCCTCACCGGCGAGGGCGTGGTGTCCGCCGCCCCGGATATGGCAACGATCAGCATCGGGGTCATGACCGAAGGCAAGACCGCCGCCGAAGCGATGGCCGCCAATTCCGCGCAACTGGCGCAGGTGCTTGAGAATCTGCGCGCAGCGGGGATTGCCGACCGGGATTTGCAGACTTCGGGTCTGTCGTTGAATCCGAATTGGGCGAATGCTTCGGGCAGCGGTGTGTCGCGGATCGTGGGCTATGTCGCCTCTAATCAACTGAGCGTCCGGGTCCGGGTGCTGGATAGCCTTGGGATGGTGCTGGATGCAGCGGTACGGGATGGGGCAAACCAGCTGAACGGGGTCAGTTTCGGGGTGGCAGACCCGGCCCCGCTTTTGGCGGCGGCCCGTAAAAGGGCCGTGGCCGATGCCCGCGCGAAAGCCGATCTTTTTACGCAAGCGGCGGGCGTGGGGCTTGGGGCCGTGCTGGCGATCACCGAACAGCAGCAGGGCGGCGGGCAGCCGATGTATCGGGGGGCGGCCATGGCAATGGAAGCCGCCGTTCCGGTGGCTGAGGGAGAGATCTCGGTTTCCGCACAGGTGACGCTGGTTTGGGGTTTGACCCCGCGCTAAGTCTATCGGGGCGGCTTTGACCCAAGCAGACCGGCGTCTTTTGAAAGGACGCCGATCCTGCCGGGCAACCGAAGCCCCGCCGCCATGGCAGCCGATCAGGCCGCGCGGGAGCTTGCGGAGCCGCCCCCAGCCTCGTGCCCAAGCAGGTCCGCAAAGAGCCCGGACCAACCGGCCTCAAAAGCGCGGCGGCTTTGCGCGCAATGCGCAAGACGCGCCTTGACCGGCGCGCCAGTGCGTCCGCCGCCGTTCAGATCGCCGAGTTCGCGGGTCCAGGCGGCCACGGTCAACCCGCCAACATTCACCGCCCCATCATCGGATTGTTCTGCCAGCCCATCCACCCCAGAGACCAGAACGATGCGACCGGCGGCCAAAGCCTCTTGCGCGACAAGGCCGTATGCCTCCCAGCGCGAGGGCATGGCGATTGCATCGACCTGACTCATGGCGTGCATCGGGTCGGCGGCAAAGCCTTCAAAGGAAATCCGCGCATCGCCCGCAGCCAAGGCTTCCAAGGCGGGACGTTCTGGGCCCTCTCCGTAAAAAGCCAGCTTCAGCCCGGTATCAGGCAAGGCCCGAAAGGCCGTAATCAAAAGATCAAAGCCCTTTTGCGTATCCAGACGCCCGATGGCCCCGATTACCCGGACCGGCCCGGAAACCGGGTCAAGCCGGGTAAATTCGGTCAGATCAACGGCCGAGCGGATCACGCGCAGTCCCGAAGACGACAGCAGATCGCGGCGCAGCATCCATTTGCCCTGCGCCTTGCTGACGGCAACCACCTTGTCAAACAAGGCGAATGCGATCCGCAGCATCGCCATGAAACGGCGCGGCTTTGCAACATTCAGTGCCACGAAGGATTCGGTATAGCTGTGTTCCACATGGACCAGTTTTCGACCCGCATTACTGGCCCGCAGCACAAAAAGGCCCGGCAACCCGCGCCAGTTCAACGTCAAATGCGACACGATCACATCAGCATCGATCCGGCCAAAGGCCAGCGTGCCGCGCTTGACCTGCTTGAAGCTGTGCACCGCATGGCGGGCAAGGTCGGGCGACTGGCGGATATGATCCAGCACGCGCATCACGCCGCCTGCAGTGGTGTCGTCGATCAGATGGACAATATGAGGACGTTTCATCTTGGGCACTCCGATCGGATCAGGCAGAGGTTTTGGGAGAGGAGGCTTTGCCCCGCATCGCAAATTTCAGGGCGGCAGCGCCCCCGCCGAGAAGGACAAGCGCTGCGATCATCGTGATGCCGGTTTTGATCGGCTCTTCGACCAAGGGCGTCACGGATTGCGTCAGCGATTGGCGCACAAGGCGCATCGCGCGCGGACCGTCCAGATCACTGATCGCGCGCCGAGCAAGATAGCGCAGCTGATAGGCGCGGGCCGCCCCAAGATGGCGGGCGAAAAAACCGGGCGATAGCGGCAGCAGCTTTTCGATCATCCGCTCCCACGAGGCAAGCTGACGGTCAGTGGCTGCCGACAGGCCGCCGGGGCTCAGGCGGTAATCGGTCAGGAATCCTTCCACCCCTTCAATCCGCCAATCGGTTGTCAGGGCCAGACGCAGCCAGCATTCAATGTCTTCCGACTGGCGGAAGGTTTCGTCAAAGACCCAATCGCGCTCCATCTCGGTCCGGGGGCGGTAGGCCAGCGCCTGCAACGCCTCGCGCCGCATCACCGGGGCAGAGCCATTGCCGATCGGGTTACGCTTGAGGATATGCGCCGCAGTCACCCCAGACAGCCGGGGCTTCTGGACAGCGCCAATCGGCTGGCTTTGCATGTCGATCAGGCGCGAGCCTGCATAGCTGAGGCCCACATCCGTCGCCTGACGCAGATGGGCCACATGTGCGGCCATCTTGCCGGGGTGCCACAGATCATCGGCATCGCAAAAGCCCACGAATTCGCCCCGCGCGGCGGCGATCCCGCTGTTGCGCGCCCCGGCAAGACCACGGTTCAACTGGGTGACGACGCGGATGCGCGGATCGGCGGCAGATGCGGCCTCGGCGATTCGGGCGGTGTCATCGGTGGAGCCGTCGTTGACGATGATGATTTCAATGTCCTGAAAGCTTTGGACCCGCAGCGAGGCAAGCGTTTCGGGCAGGGTTGCCTGCGCATTATAGGACGGAACGACGATACTGGCGATGGGCATGGATACTCTCCTAAACGGGTACAATCAGGCGAACAAAGCGTGGCGTAAATTGGTGGGGCAAAGCGGGGCGATCAGGGCGGCAAGGGTAACGCTAAGGCCGCGCCGGGCCGGGCTAAGAACCCCCGCCGGGCTTTTGGCATAGGCCGCCAGAATCAGGCGCAGCGCCAGAAAGCGTCCCTGATCCAGCCGCAGCGCGCGCCGGGCCAGATAGCGCAGATAGATCGCCTCGGACCGGGCCGCACAGGGATGACCAAGCCGCGCCGCCCGCCGCAGGATTTCGGCGCGGCTGCGCTTCATCGCACCCAGATCAGACGAGAGGCCCACCGGGTTGTTGCGGTAAAAGACCTGAACCTGATTGATCCCGATGATCTGCACGTTGGAACTCGCCAGACGGATCAGCCAGTCAAGATCTTCGTTGTGGACGAGGGTTTCATCAAAGCCGGTGCTCGCCTGCATCACCTCGCGGCGGAGCGCGATGTTCGACATGGTGCAGACCGGGTTCTCGCCCAGAAGCATGGCCACGCTCAGCGGCCCGTCGGGCAAGGTCGAGGTGGTGCTGACATGGGCGGGCGAGGTTTCAAAAAAGGCGATACGGCCGAATGCGCCACCCACCTTCGGGTCGGCGAAAGCGGTTTGCAGCGCGCGCAGTTTGCCGGGGGCCCAAAGGTCGTCGGCATCACAAAAGGCGATGATATCGCCCTTGGCCAGATTGCGGGCACCGTGATTGCGGGCGGCACTTGGCCCTTTGCGGGGGTTGCGCACCAGTTGGATGCGGGCATCACGGGCGGCAAAACTGGTGATCAGATCGCGCGTGGCATCGGTCGAGCCGTCATCGACGCAGATCGCTTCCCAATCGGAAAAGCTTTGGTCCAGAAGGCTTTGCAACGTGTCAGCCAGCGTTGCTTGGGCATTGTAGCAGGGAAGGATGATGGAGAAACGCGGCATGGATCAAACCTCCAGTCGGTTGGGCGCAAAGGCGTGTTTCAGGGCGGGCAGGCTTGCGCCGCCCATGATTGCGGTGGCCAGAACCAGATAGCCGGTGGCAATCGCGTTCAGCCCGTAAGGGGCCAGCAGGGCCGTGTTGGCAGTCAGCGCCAAGGTCAAGGCGACGGTGACCACGAGTTCAACCTGCGGACGGTCATTGGAGCGCAGCCATCCGGCGGCAGCAGACCACAACGTTGTCGGGATCGCGGCAAGGCAGAGGATCGACACGGTTTCGCTAATCCCCTCCCATCCGGCACCAAACAGGATCGGCACATAGACCGGGGCCAGCAGCGCCTGAGCGATCACCGCCGGGGCAATCAGCCCCATGGACAGCAAGATCCCTTGACGCAGCGCCAGACCCTTATCCTCGGCGGTGCAAAGATGCGGGAACAGAACCGTTGAAAACGCGGTCGAGAAAGACGTGGCAAGGCTCAGCCCGGCATTGAAAGCCATGAAGTAAAGACCCAGAACCTCAGCCCCAAGCAGGCTGCCTACGACCAGCTTATCGGCCTGTAGGCGCAGCGCCTTGACGATCTCGACCCCCAGAACGGCCCAACCATAGCTGAGGAACGGACGCAAAGGCGCATAGCCCTGCGAATGGTCCGCAACCCATGGGCGCAGGCGGCGCATCGCAATCAGCCAGATCGGGGCCGTCAGCAAACGCGGCAGCACCAGCGCCAGCGCCGAGGGCCATACCAGCGCAAGCCCCGCGCAGATCAGGTTCGCGCCAACCACTTGCCCTGCCGAAATCGCCGCCGTCTGGCGCAATTTGCCTTCGCGCATCGCAAGGCCAGCTTGGACGAGGCCTGCGGGCATGAACAGGAATTCGGCGGCAAGGATCACCACCAGAAGCGCCAGCGTGCCATTGCCTGACCAGCCCCAGATCGCAGCGGCCACCCCCAGTTGCAGGGCGAACAGACCAAGGCACCAGACCCAGAAAATCCGGTGCGCCGTCAGGCAAGTGGCGGCCAGTCGATCCGCCGGGGCGGCGATGATCCGCTGGATCACACCATTCTCGGTCAGGGATTTGACGATATCGGCCGCCGCAAGGGCCGCCGCGGCCATCCCGATCTCGGCCAGATCAAGGGTGCGCGACACCGCAATCACCACCAGCAACCGCGACAGCTTCGCGCCAAGTTCTGACCCGCCATAGGCCAGCAGGTTGCGGGCAAAACTTCCAAAACTGCTGAGGCTGCGATCCATAGTGTCCATCGTCTTTCATGTGTCTGAACATAGGATTAGCACAGGCTTTTTTGCGATGCCTGTCCGCGACCGGGCAGGTTCATGGCTCATTTGAAATTTGATCTACCCGAAGGGATAGGCGGCAAGGTTCGTGGCCCTGTAAGGTGGTCTGACCGGTGCGGCAGGCCCTCCAGTTCGGGGATTGCGGCGCAAAGGCCCTTTTCACGCAGGCTCCGCTTGCATAGACAGGAGGGGCAATCGCCAAAGATCGGGTCCGGATGATCAGCTTTCGTCACGCTTTCCTGCCGCCTCTTGTGGCCTGCCTGACCTTGTCGGGTTGTGCCGGAATAGACGAGGCCGACAATATCGAGCCGATTGCAACGGGCGGCGGCTATCAGGCGCAGTACCGGCGCCCCGATGTGTCGCGTAGCGAGGCGCAATATCTGCGTTCAGCCACGATTAACCAGCAATCCTGCCTGCCATTGCGAGGCGGGGCGGGCGGCACAAAAGGCAGCTCTGTCAGTGCTTTGCAAGGCGAGCGGCTTTCCCGCAACGATCTGATCGACATCCGCGTGGGCGAAGACGACACGTTCACCGGGTCTTATGTGGTCAGCCGCGACGGCACGCTGAAGCTACCGTTTCTGGACCCGGTTGCAGCCCAGGGGCGCAGCACCTCGCAGGTAGAAGCTGACATCTCGGCGCAACTGGTCGCGCGGGAGTTTTACACAGATGCGCCGCGCCTGTCCGTGCGCGTGGCCGATTTTGCCGCCGTTTCGGTCGGGGTTTCGGGCGCTGTGTTTGAGCCGCATGCTGTCCAGATCGGCGGCGAGGCGGGCGACCGGATCGATCAGGCGCGGCAATCTGCGCTTGGCTCCTCGACCGAGGGGCGGAACCTGTCGGCGGCGCTGCGCTCGGCGGGTGGGGTGCGCCCCGATGCCGATATTTCTGCGGTGGAGCTTTCGCGCGGAGGCCGCACCTATGTGCTGGATCTGCGTGGGGTCTTTGAAGGCCAAAATGTGCAGGATATCATGCTGTTGACAGGGGATGAGCTGCGCGTCCCTAGCCGCCAGTGTTTTCAGGACGATCTGATGCGCCCTAGCCCGATCAGCCCGCCGGGGGTGTCTTTGTACCTGTCGAACCTGACGCAACCCGCGACAGGCAACGCGATCTCTGCCGTGGGGCGCGATGTGCGCGAAGTGCCTTACGGCGCGCGTTACATGCAGGCGGTGGTGGATACAAACTGCGTCGGCGGCCCGCGTGCGACCAGCGCCCATCGCTCTGCCGTGTTGTTTTCGCGCAATCCGATCACCGGGGTTTCGGTGGTGATCGAACGCGATATCGAAGATATGTTGCGCCGTGCCGACCGGGACGATTACGACCCCTATCTGCTGCCGGGCGATGCGATTGCCTGCTATGACAGCGATGTCACCAATATCGCGGAAATCGGGCGCGTGCTGGGGATTGTTGGGGCGGTGGCGATTCTGGGCAAGTAATCAGCCCAGAGCCGCTTTCGTTTTTTCCCAACACTCCCCGAGGCTTTGACAAGCCTCCAGACAGCGGGTCTTTTCCCCGTCCTTCGCGGATAATTCGATCTCTTTGAGCGTTTGGCGCAAGGCGATGGCCCCGAACACGGCGGCGCTGCTGGCGCTTTTGTGACTGCGCGCGGCGATATCCTGCAACGCATGACCCTCGCCGCCCTCTTGGCCGAGCCAAGCCAGCAGATCGACCATTTCGCCTTCAAAGCGCTCTTTCATCTTTGCGAAAATGGCATCGCCCAAGGCGTCTTGGGTAGCCTGCATCGCCTCGCGATCAATCAGGTCCATCTCTGTCGGCTCCGTTTTGGCATCCGGCGCGGTGGTGGCCGGGCGGGGGTCGGTGTTTGGGCTGGGCTCGGTCTGTTCGGCGGCGGCACGTTTGCGCGCAATCGAGGCCAAAAGCTCCCGGAGTTCCGCCCTTTGCAGCGGTTTGCCCAAAAAGCCATCCATCCCGTTTTCCTGGAATTTCTTGGCCTCATTAGGCATCACATTGGCGGAATGGGCAATGATCGGACTATGGCGAGAGGCGCCTTTGCCGGCCCGGATGGCGCGGGTCGCCTCGTGCCCGTTCATCACGGGCATGCTGATATCCATCAAGATGAGGTCATAGCAGGTGCCATCGGCGATTCGCAGGCCTTGCTGGCCATCTTCTGCCTCAAACACAGTGTGGCCTTCGGCCTCCAGCATGGCGCGCACGACGCTGCGGTTGATCTCATTATCCTCGACCACCAGAACTTTCAGCCGAACGGGCGGGGCCGCGAGGGCAGGGCGGGCAGGCTCTTGCGGGGCAGGTGCGGCGGCGGGCAGCGGCAGGCGAACCCAGAACTGACTGCCTTTTCCCAGGGTACTGCTGGCGCCGATCTCTCCTCCCATCGCTTTGGCGATCCGGCGGGCGATCCCAAGCCCAAGACCTGTGCCGGGGGTGCTGCGCACATGCGACCTGTCGCGTGTCTCAAAATCCTCGAAGATGCGGTTCAGGTCTTCGTCCGGAATCCCAACGCCGGTATCGGTGACCCGAAACTCCAGCGGGCCGTCGGTACCGTCGATCTGTTCCACCTCAATGGTGATGCGCCCCTGAGGCGTAAACTTCACCGCATTGCCCACAAGGTTAAGCAAGATTTGCTGCAAGCGTTTGGGGTCGGCCAAAACCCAAGGCCGGATCGGCCCCACCCAGCCCCATTCGATCCGCGTGTTTTGTGCCGAGGCAAGGCTCGTCTGGCCATCCACAACATCGCTGAGCAAAGCGTTCAGGTCGGTGGCCTCCGGGTGCATCACCATCATCCCGGCTTCATATTGCGTGATGTCGAGCACGGTGTTGACATGCGACATCAAAATCCGCCCCGACACTTCCATGTTCGAGACAAGGCGGCTTTGCGTGGTGGACAGTTTGGTATCGCGGATCAATGACAGGTTGCCCAGAACGCCATTCAGCGGTGTGCGAATCTCGTGGCTCATGATCGCCAGAAACTCTGCCTTGGCCTTTTCTCCGGCCAAAGCCCGGTCGCGGGCCTGCACCAGTTCGTTTTCGGCGGCCACCCGATGCGAGATATCCCGCAGAAAAGCGATAAACACGGTCTGGCTGCCGTATTGCGCCTTTTGCAGGGCCAATTCGACGGGGAAAGTGCTGCCATCGGCGCGCATCGCTTCCAGCCGGACCCGGCCTTTGCCGACGACATGCATCTCGCCATTGGCATGCATCCGTTCCATTCCTGCGTCATGGGCGCTGCGCAAATGCTCGGGCACGATCAGTTGACCGATTTCCTGACCCATCACATCGGCACGTTTGCGTTGAAACACGATTTCGGCGGCAACGTTGAATTCGATCACGCGGCCCCGACTGTCAGTGGCAACCACCGCATCCAGCGAGGTAGAGAGGATCGTCTTGATCCGCTGGTTGATCTGGCCCAACTCCCGGCGGCGGTAGGCGTTCTGGCGGTTCAGGCGGTTGAAGTAATAGGCCATCAGGGCCAGCGCCAAGACCATGATGACCGTCATGGCCGCCAGCGCCAGAAGCGTGTCAAACAGCCCTGTTCGGCGTTCATCGGCATCGCGGGCGAAGTGAAACAAGCCGGAATTCGATGCTGTGCGCACCGTCAGCCGCAGCTCTTCGATGCGGGTTCGCAATGCCGGAAGACCCGCGCGCAGCGTGCCGTCATCCGCGTCAATCAGCCCAAGGCTGTCTTGCAGAAAGCTCTGGATTTCGGAAAGGGCGGTCCGAAAGTCCTCCGTCTCGCGCAGGCCCGCATAAAGCGACCCGCGCGAGACGGTTTGGACGCGACTGTAGAAAATATCAAACTCTTTACGAACAAGGTTCAGATCAGACCGAAGATCCGCCTTCGCCGCGACAGTGGCTGTGTGGAGTTCCAGAAACTCCACCTCCAACTGGGACAGGGTCCATTGCACATTGTCGGATTCGGCAGATTCCAGTTGGCGCAATTCCTTGGCGACTTCGAGCACCAGAAAAATCGCGACAACCAGACTGAGAACGACAACACCCAGCAGCGTCAGATATCCGTAAAGATACTTTCGCCGAACTCTTAACCACATGGGCCCGCCCTTTTTATCTGGGCCGGAGAACCGACCCGTTCTTAGTTGCCGACAACGATCCGGTCGAGTTGCCAGATACTGCGCGAATACGTCACTTCGCTACGATAATCGGCATTTCCATCGTAATCGTAAACAACCCAAAGCGGCCCTTTGTCACGCAATGACATGACCTTGCCATCCATCAAATAGGCCAACATGGCCCCGTCCGATGTCAGATCCGAGGGCGGAAGATCTACCGCGTAGTCATTCACGGCCGTGGCCTTCAGGATTGCTTCGGGCGCGTCGACATAGTCCATCAACTCGCTCAGGGCCACGCCGGTGAACACATGCTCGCCTTCAGTCCAGATCGTTGTCGTCGTGAATTCACGGACGGGCAGCGCCTGAAGCATCTCAAGGTCAAACTGAGCGCCCCCATCGGTGTTGGTTTTACCGATGGGGCCGCTGATTGTCAGGATCACGGGGCCTTTGGGGGAAGGCAACGCATCCTGCGCAAAAGAAAAACTCGTTACAGACAAAGTGGCGGCAAGGCACAAAGTCCCAAGGATCGGACGAAGAACAGACATCTTTATTCCCTCATTAGGTTGATCACTGTGTGCCATAACTTAAGCCTTATCGCATCAAAACTTACGGATAGTGGGCTATCCCTTCGGATAGGGTGGCTCAGTAAGCCCCGCGCCCAGACAGGACGGCCCGGAAGGTCAAGGCGATCAGGATCATGTCCAGCAGCGGAGAGTGGGACTTGGCGTAAGACAGATCCATGTCGATCATCTTCTCAAACCCGATATCGGCGCGGCCAGAGACTTGCCAGATCCCGGTGATGCCCGGCTTTACGGCCAGACGCCCAAAGGCGCGGGTCGGATAGGCGGCAACTTCCTGCGGCAGGGCCGGGCGCGGGCCAACAATCGACATCTCGCCGCGCAGCACGTTCACGATCTGTGGCAGCTCATCAATCGAGAAGCGACGAATGAAGCGGCCCACGCGCGTGATCCGCGGGTCATTGCGGGATTTGAAGCAGATGCCCTCACGGTCGGAAGTCTTGAGAAGTTCGGCGCGGCGCGCCTCGGCGTCCACATGCATGGAGCGGAACTTGAACACCGGGAAGGGGATCCCTTTCAACCCAACACGCGACTGCTGAAAGAACACCGGGCCTTTGCTGTCCAGACGGATGGCAAGCATCGTGGCCAGAAACAGCGGCGAAAGCAGGATCAAAGCCGCAGAGGCAATGGTCACATCCATCCCGCGCTTGATAACGTCGTTGACGTGCAGCTGGTTCAGGGCGATCCGGGTGGCGCGGGCCATGAAAGAGACATTGCCCACCAGATAGCGCTTTGCCATCCGGCGCGGCTCCATCGCCAGCCGCCAGACCCATTCCATCTTGGATTTGCGCACCCAAAGCGGGGCGCGCGAAACATTCCCCGCCAGAAAGTCGAACAAAGCGCCGACGCCCAGCGACAGACGCGCATTCAGGCGGTGGGCGTGCGTGTCCAGCCACAACTCTTGCGCGGGCACTCCCAAAGCGACAAGCACGATATCGGCGCCGGACTGGTTGATGTCGGCAATCACCGCCTCGGCATCCTGAGCACCGGCAAACCCGTCACGGGTTCCAGCGATGCGCAAGCCGGGGCAGCGCAGGATCAGCGTGTTGGCGGCGGCATCCGCGGTGCCGGGGGTGGCACCAAAAAGATAGACGCTCAATCCGCGGGCAGCGGCGACCTGCAAAAGGGCAGGAACGAAATCGGTGCCGTTCAGATTGGCGGTCAGGTCGCGGCCTGCCATTTTTGCGGCCAATTCCACACCCAGACCATCGGGCAGGATCGCATCGGCGCGCAGCATCGCAGCGGCATAGGCCCGATCAGTGGTCATGACGTTATGGCAATGGGCATTGAGAAAGAAGGCGCGGCGATGGCCCGGCTCCAGCAGCGCAGTGATGGCGATCTCTGCAGTGGTGTCCACGATGTTGAGGCCGAGAACCTGCTGTGTTTTCAAAGGGGTCTGCTGGGCTGCAAAAGGGATTGCTGCGGTTTTCAATTCGGCTTCGGTTACATGTTTCATCATCGGCTCATCGGTTGCATTTCTGTTGCAACCCTTGTGCCGGACGCCTTCTTTCGTCTCAATCGGGCGGGCGGACAGGCCAGCGGCGCTTTTGGCGCAGCCCTTATCAGGGCGGAGGGGAGAGCCCTCCCTCCGGAGTGCGGTTATGTCCGTTCGGATAGGCTATTCTTTAAAAAGCCACGCTTCCAACTTGTAATTGCCAAGCTTGCGAGGCTAACTAGCGCTGGAGTAAAGAGGACCCTATGCGCATTTTGTTGGCTGATGACCATGATCTGCTGCGGGACACGCTTGTCCTGTTCCTGGAAGGTGCCGGAGGCTTTGAAACAGCAACGGCAGCCTCGCTGGACGAGGCGCTGACGCTTGTCGATAAGCAGGACCGCTTTGATCTTATCCTTCTTGATCTGAACATGCCGGGAATGAACGGCCTGAAAGGGCTGGAAAAGGCGCTGGCGTATAAGGGCGGTCAACGGGTGGCCCTGATCACCGGAGAGGCGACGCGCGCCATTGCCGATGCGGCCCTTGAGGCGGGGGCGGCGGGTTTCGTGCCAAAAACGCTGCCCGCCAAATCTTTGGTCAATGCTGTGCGTTTCATGGCGATGGGGGAACAATACGCCCCCATCTGTTTCATGACCGCAGAGACCGCCGCCGAGCCGACCAATCCTCTGGCGCAGAAACTGACGCCACGCGAATTGCAGGTGCTCGAAGGTCTGACCGAGTGCAAGGCCAACAAGGAAATCGCGCGGGATCTGGATTTGTCAGAGCCGACGGTCAAGCTGCATGTCAAAACGCTCTACCGCAAGATCGGGGCTGCCAATCGCACGCAGGCCGCCATGATTGCCCGCGAGGCAGGCCTGTTCTGACGCACCCGCTATTCTGAACGGTTGCGGTGTTGCAGGCGGTTTTCGGGAGGCATCTTTCGCGCCGTTTGGGATTGCATCCCAAACCCTGTGCCTCTGGCGACCTGTCCTGCCCGCCGTATTCTGTCCAAACGCGTAGCCCGATTCTGCCGCGCCTTGTATGGGGGCACAGATGTTCCCCCCATCCTCCAATCTGCCCGCCCGGCTGCCTTCAGAGGGCTCGCCCTGAGGGCCAGGCTGTCTTGCCATCAAAGCGCGC
>JAQWYA010000186.1 GCA_029254215.1 Pseudorhodobacter sp.
CACCATTTGACGCGACCGCGCTTTTCCTGACTGATCAGCCCCGCCTCTGCCAGCACCTGCAAATGCTTTGAGATCGCGGCAAGCGAGACTTGAAAGGGCGCTGCCACATCGGTGACGGCCATGTCATCCTCCAGCAACATCGACAGGATCGCCCGACGGGTCGGATCGGCTAGGGCAGAAAACACAGTGTCAAGATTTGCGGCCATGCGCGCATCATTGGGCCGCGGCTTTGCAATCGTCAACCGCTTGGTTGAATGTGCCAGAGGGGCCGGTTTGAGGCAAAACAAGCCCCGATCGCGTTGGGCCGGTTTGACGCACCCAATCTTAATCACTTAAAAACAAAGACTTGTGATAGGTTTGGCCGGGCATGAGCTTGCTTGACTCATGGGCCGCCCGTGCTTAGGAAGGCGCGAACTGATCGAGGGGCGTCTTACGATGGCGGAGCATCCCGACCCAGAGCGACTTCGTGCCCTTGAGGCCCGGATTGCCAAGGTCAAAGGAGCACCTAAACCGGAGCGAACTGAGAGAGGGAAGGCATTCTCGCAGGGCGAGATGGCTTGGAGAATGGTGGTCGAGCTGGTTACCGGAATGCTTCTGGGGCTCTCGATCGGGTTCGGGTTGGACTATGTGTTCAATACGCGCCCCGTTTTCCTTGTGATCTTTGCGCTGCTGGGCTTTGCCGCCGGCGTGCGGACCATGTTGGGCACCGCAAAGGCCATGGCGACAGAGCATGACGTGAAACAAAATGGGGCCGCTGGGCCCGAAAAGGACGAGGGCAAACATGGCTGAGGAAGGCGCAAGCGGTTTCCAGATTCACCCGATGGACCAGTTCATCGTGAAGCCGCTGTTTGGGGGCGATCATATTGCTTGGTACACGGTCACCAACGTAACGCTGTGGATGGGGATCGCCGTTGTCGCGATTGCCGCCCTGCTGATGCTGGGCACCCGTCGCCGCGCAATCGTTCCCTCGCGCAGCCAGTCGGTTGCCGAACTGCTTTACGGTTTCATCCACAACATGGTCGAGGAAGTGACCGGCCATGATGGCGTGAAATACTTCCCCTATGTGATGACGCTGTTCCTGTTCATCCTCTTCTCGAACCTGCTGGGCCTTCTGCCGATGTCCTTCACCACCACCAGCCATGTGGCTGTGACGGTTGTGCTGGCGATGATGGTGTTCCTTGGGGTGACCATCCTTGGCTTCGTCAAGAACGGCATCGGGTTTCTGGGCATGTTCTGGGTGACCTCTGCACCGCTGGCGATCCGTCCGATTCTGGCCGTGATCGAGGTGATTTCCTACTTCGTGCGCCCGGTCAGCCATTCTATTCGTCTTGCGGGTAACCTGATGGCTGGCCACGCCGTCATCAAGGTGATCGCAGGCTTTGCAACGCTTGCAGTGGCTTCGCCCGTTGTGATCGGGGCCGTGACAGCGATCTATGCGCTGGAACTGCTGGTGGCCTGCGTGCAGGCTTACGTCTTTACCATCCTGACCTGTGTGTATCTGCGGGACGCTGTCGGCGGCGCGCACCACTAAGGTCTTCATCCTACCAACCAATCTACTATTCCATAAGGAGCAAAAGCTATGGAAGGCGATATCGCAGAAATGGGTAAATTCATCGGTGCAGGCCTGGCCACTATGGGTCTTGGCGGTGCTGGTATCGGCGTGGGCCACATTGCCGGGAACTTCCTGGCAGGCGCGCTGCGCAACCCTTCGGCAGCCCCCGGCCAGATGGCGAACCTCTTCGTCGGCATCGCGTTCGCCGAAGCCTTGGGGATCTTCTCGTTCCTCATCGCTCTGCTGCTGATGTTTGCGGTCTGATCCACGCTTTTCTGACCTTTCGGCCGGGGCGGTGTTAGGCTGTCCCGGCCAAGTCTTGAAGATGCTGGAGAAACGACATGGCAACTGAAGCACATGACGCTGCTGCAACCGCTGGTGCCCATGGCGCTGGTGAAGCCGTTGGCATGCCGCAGCTTGATTTTTCGACCTGGCCGAACCAGATTTTCTGGCTTCTGGTCACGTTGACCGCGATCTATCTTATTCTTACGCGCGTTGCCATTCCCCGGATCGGGGCAGTTCTGGCCGAACGCCGTGGCACGATCACCAATGATCTGGCCGCAGCCGAAGACCTGAAGCAAAAAGCGCTGGAAGCGGAAGCGGCCTATAACGAAGCGCTGGCCACAGCCCGCGCTGAGGCAGGCAAGATCGTTGCCAAGGCCCGTGCCGACATTCAGGCCGAGCTGGACGTGGCGACCGCAAAGGCCGATGCCGAGATCGACGCAAAAACCGCTGTTTCAGAACAGCGGATCGCCGAGATCCGGGCGGGCGCGCTGGAAAGCGTGACCGAAGTCGCCAAGGATACGACCAAGGAACTGGTCGCAGCCCTCGGTGGCAAGGCGGATGCCAAGACGGTGAACGCTGCGGTTTCCGCACGGATGAAGGGATAATCTGATGAAAAAAGCACTTCTCATCAGTGTTCTGGCCGCACAGCCCGCTTTCGCTGCAAGCGGTCCGTTCTTCTCTTTGGGCAACACGAACTTCATCGTTCTGATCTCGTTCCTGCTGTTCATCGGTGTTTTGCTGAAGTTTGGCGTCCCCGGCATGTTGACGGGAATGCTCGACAAGCGCGCCGAGCAGATCAAGTCCGATCTGGACGAGGCCCGTGCGCTGCGCGAAGAGGCGAAAGCCATCCTCGCCAGCTACGAGCGTAAGCGCAAAGACGTTCAGGCTCAGGCCGACCGGATTGTTGCAAGCGCCAAGGACGAGGCGGTTGAAGCTGCGGCGCAGGCCCAGAAAGATCTTGAAACCTCGATCGCGCGCCGTCTGGCCGCCGCCGAGGAGCGGATCGCTTCTGCCGAAGCCGGTGCAGTTCGCGCTGTGCGGGAGCAGGCAATCACAGTGGCCATCGCGGCGGCTGCGGATGTGCTGAGCAAGCAAATGACGGCTGAAGCCTCTGCCGCTTCGATCGACGATGCGATCAAACAGGTTGACGCCAAGCTGCACTAAGCGGTTTGCGGATCAAACGTAAAAAGGCCCGGTCAAGCGCCGGGCCTTTTGCATTTCGGCCCTAAGGTAAGGCACCCCTTCGGCGAGAGTCTTTCAGCGACTGATCTCATGCGCGTAGCGCTGCTTTGCCACGGCTTCGTTCTTTTCCGCCTTGAGTTGTTCCTGAAGCGCGGCCTCCACGAAACTCAGGTGTTTTTCAACGGCTGCACGGGCGGCGGCAGGGTTGCGGGCCTGAAGGGCGTCGTTGATCTCGCGGTGCTGATCCAGCAGCATCGATCGCGTCATCTTGTTCCGAAACATCATCCGGCGATTGTAGAACACGCCCTTTTTCAGCAAATCATACATCGACCGCATCATGTGCAGCATGACAACGTTATGGCTCGCCTCGATGATTCCCATGTGAAAGGCCGCGTCCAGTTCAGCCTCGTCGCCGGGGTCGCGCTTGGCATGGGCGGCTTCCATCTTGGCAAAAATCGCGGCGACGACTTTCAAGTCGGTGTCTGACCCCAGTCGTGCCGCGCGTTCTGCCGCCAGCCCCTCCATATCCCGCCGAAAGGCCAGATAGTCGAAGACCGCTTCTTCATGGCTGGCGAACAGGGCCACCAGCGCCTCGGAAAAGGCGGAGCCAAGCACTTCGGCCACAAAAATCCCCGAACCGGGGCGGCTTTCCAGCAAACCGCGTTCTTGCAACTCGGCCACCGCATCGCGCAGGCTGGGGCGCGAGACGTTCATCCGCTCGGATAATTCCCGTTCAGAGGGCAGACGTTCGCCGGGCCGCAGGATGCCCCGCAGGATCAGCTTTTCGACCTGCCGGACAACAGCGGCAGAGAGTTTTTCGGAATGGATTTCTTCGAATGGCATCAAGATCCTCGGCGTTTGGTAAAATTCTATGACCAATCACGTCGGTTCTCAATGCT
>JAQWYA010000221.1 GCA_029254215.1 Pseudorhodobacter sp.
CGGGATCTCCTGTCTCACCGTGTTCTGTTTTGTTCGTATCGGCAAGGGCGTTGCCAAAACAGCGAAGAGTCGCACCTGCATTCGGACGCCCCACACCCCCATTCGCGCCTTTGCGAAACCAAACAAATCCCATGAGGACAAGGCTCTAGCAGGATCGTTACGCAAAAATTTTCTCTTTTGGATAAATCCGAATATTAAAGTTGCATAATCGCGCATGACATGGTTCGTTACTGGACAATATTCGCGCATTTGGAGGGGAGGCCTGATGATGTCGAAGACCAAAGACATCCATCTTGTTGACCTGTTCATCATTGGGGGCGGGATCAATGGCTGCGGGATTGCGCGCGATGCGGCGGGCCGTGGGCTAAGCGTTTCGCTGGCGGAGATGAATGATCTGGCCTCGGCCACCTCCAGCGCCTCGACCAAGCTGTTCCACGGCGGCCTGCGCTATCTGGAATATTTCGAAGTTCGGCTGGTGCGCGAAGCGCTGATCGAGCGGGAAACCCTGCTGCGCGCCATGCCGCATATCAGCTGGCCCATGCGCTTTGTTCTGCCCTATCACAAGGACATGCGGTTTGAGGGCAGCACCCCCACAAGCCGCATCCTGAACGTGGTGATGCCTTGGATGCGGGGGCGCAGGCCCGCGTGGCTGATCCGGCTTGGCCTTTTCATGTATGACAACCTCGGCGGGCGCGAGGTGCTGCCCGGCACGACCACTCTGTCTTTGCCGGGCCGTCCCGAAGCCGCGCCCATCAAGGCGCATTTCCAGAAAGCCTATGAATACTCCGACTGCTGGATCGAGGATTCGCGCCTTGTTGTGCTGAACGCGCGGGATGCCGAGGCGCGCGGCGCGGAAATCATGGTGGGCACCAAGGTCGTTTCAGCCGCGCGGGCGGGGGGTCACTGGGAAATCACGCTGGAGCGGGATGGCAAAACCGAAGTCCGGCACGCCAAGATGCTGGTCAATGCGGCGGGACCTTGGGTGGGTGATGTGATCCAGACCAAGGTTCGGATCAACTCCTCCGAAGGGGTGCGGCTGGTGCGGGGCAGCCATATCCTGACCAAGCGGCTCTACGATCACGACAAGTGCTATTTCTTTCAAGGCACGGATGGCCGGATCATTTTCGCCATTCCCTATGAGACGGATTTCACCCTCATCGGCACCACCGATGCGGAACATGAAGACCCGAATGTAAAGCCAGTCTGCACGGATGAGGAGCGCGACTATCTGATTGATTTTGCGAACCAATACTTCCGCAAGCCGATTACAAGAAAAGACGTGGTCTGGAGCTATTCCGGCGTGCGCCCGCTGTATGACGATGGGGCCAGTTCGGCCACGGCGGCGACGCGCGATTATACGCTGAAAGTCGATTCCGCCGGCGGGGCGCCGGTTCTGAATATCTTTGGCGGCAAGATAACGACCTATCGGCGGCTGGCCGAATCCGCGATGGAGAAGATCGGCGCGCATTTTCCGGACCTGCCGGGGCCGTGGACGGCGGGCATTCCGCTTCCGGGGGGCGATTTTCCGGTGGATGGTGTCGCCAAGCTTGTCGCCGACCTGAGTCGCGATTTCACATTCTTGACGCCGTTCTGGGCGCGCCGCCTCGTGCGCGCTTACGGGACAGAGGCCCGCACCGTTCTGGGCACGGCAAAAACTGCTGCCGATCTGGGCGAGGATTTCGGCGCGACACTGACCGCCGCCGAAGTGGAATGGCTGATGGACCGCGAATATGCCCGCCACGCCGAAGATGTGGTCTGGCGCCGCAACAAGCTGGGCCTGCGCATGACAGCCGAACAGATCGCGGCCCTCGAAAGCTGGATGACCGCAAGACGAGCAGATCAAAGCAGGACGAAAGAGACACGAAAGGAAGCGGCATGTCTTTGACTCTGCAAGGCGTTTCAAAAACCGTTGGGGCCAACACCCATATTTACGAAACCGATCTGGAATTGCAGAACGGCACGATGAACGTGCTTTTGGGGCCGACCTCCTCGGGCAAGACAAGCCTGATGCGCCTGATGGCGGGGCTGGATGTGCCCGATACTGGCAAGATTTTCTGGAAGGGTCAGGATGTCACCGGGATGCGGGTGCAAGACCGCCGCGTCGCGATGGTTTACCAGCAGTTCATCAACTACCCTTCGATGACCGTTTACGACAATATCGCAAGCCCCATGCGTCTTTTGGGTAAGTCCGCGGCCGAGATTGACGCATCCGTCAAAAAGGCGGCCGAGTTGATGAAGCTTGGCCCTTTCCTTGACCGCAAGCCTTTGCAGCTTTCGGGCGGGCAGCAACAGCGTTGCGCATTGGCGCGGGCGCTGGTGAAAGATGCGGGTCTAGTCCTGTTGGATGAACCGCTGGCCAACCTCGACTACAAGCTGCGCGAAGAATTGCGCGCCGAAATCCCGCGGATCTTTGAAGAAGCGGGCTCTATCTTCGTTTATGCGACGACCGAGCCAGAGGAAGCTCTGCTGCTTGGGGGCAATACCGCGACCCTGTGGCAGGGGCGCGTGACGCAGTTCGGCCCAACGCCCGATGTGTATAGAAACCCTGTGGATGCCACCACTGCGCGGGTCTTTTCCGATCCGCCGATGAATTTCCTGCAACTGGTCAAGTCGGGGGGCGAGCTGACCTTTGGCAAGGGGCAGATGATCGCCGCACCCAAGGCTTGGGCTGATCTGCCCGATGGCCCCTATCAGGCGGGTTTCCGCCCCAACCATCTGGAACTGAGCCCGGCTGTGACAGGCGCGATTGCCTTTCAGGCCAAGCTTATGGTGACGGAAATCACCGGGTCAGAGACCTTCATCCATCTGGATCACCATTCGGAGCGCTGGGTCGGCCTGGTGCATGGGGTGCAGGAATTGCCCTTGGGCAAGACACTGCCTGTCTACCTCGACCCCGCGCATATTTACCTGTTCGAAAAAGGCGGCGCTTTGGTGTCGGCTGCAAGCTATGCAAAGGCGGCTTGAGCTATGGCAAAGATAACACTGGATAATCTGGCGCACTCTTATCTGCCCAACCCGAAATCCGAAGATGATTTTGCGTTGAAGGAACTGAACCACGATTGGGTGGATGGTGAGGCATATGCGCTGCTTGGGGCGTCAGGCTGCGGAAAATCAACGCTGCTGAACATCATTTCAGGGCTTTTGCACCCAAGTCAGGGGCGGATCCTGTTCGATGACAAGGATGTCACGCAGGCCCCCACGGCAGAGCGCAATATCGCGCAGGTTTTCCAGTTTCCCGTAGTTTATGACACGATGACCGTGCGCGACAATCTGGCCTTCCCCCTGCGCAACCGGGGGGCAGACCCTCGCTATATCGAGGCGCGGGTCAATCAGATTGCCGCGATGATCGGGATGGAGGCGGAACTGGGCCGCAAGGCGCGCGGGCTGACGGCGGATGCGAAACAGAAGATCAGCCTTGGGCGCGGAATGGTGCGCGAAGACGTCAACGCGCTGCTGTTCGATGAACCGCTGACAGTGATCGACCCTCATATGAAGTGGGAATTGCGCACCCAGCTGAAAAGTCTGCACCACGAATTCGGCCATACGATGATTTATGTCACGCATGACCAGACCGAGGCACTGACCTTTGCCGACAAGGTGGTCGTGATGCATGATGGACGCGTTGTTCAGATCGGCACGCCGCAAGAATTGTTCCAGCGGCCAGCCCATACATTCGTCGGCTATTTCATCGGCTCTCCGGGGATGAATTTGCTGGAGGCCGAGGTATCCGGCCGCACCGCGCGGGTCGGGAATGTCTCGGTCGATCTGGGGGCGGACTATGCCCCTTTGAAGGGCCGGGTCCAGTTGGGCATCCGCCCCGAATTTATGACGCTTTCCACAGATGGCACCGGTCTGCCTGCGCGAGTGCGCCGGGTAGAAGACGTAGGCCGGCACAAGATTGTCCGGCTCGAGGTGATGGGCCGGGATATGGCGCTGATTGCCCCCGAAGGCGACGAGATTGCCGCCGATGCCGCCCATGTACAGCTGCGCCCTGAGGCGATCAATGTCTATGCCGATGACTGGCGCGTTCCGGCAAAAGGGGAAGTCGCATGAACAAGACCGTCAATCAAAAGGCATGGTTTCTGATCCTGCCGGTCCTGATCCTCGTCGCCTTTTCGGCGGTCATCCCTTTGATGACCGTGGTGAATTATTCGGTGCAAGACACGTTCGGCAATAACAAGTTCTTCTGGGTCGGGCTGGAATGGTTTGATGAGATGCTCCATTCCGAGCGGATGTGGGATGCGCTGTGGCGGCAATTGCTGTTCTCGGGGATCATTCTGGCCATCGAGGTGCCGCTGGGCATTTTCGTGGCTTTGAACATGCCAAAAAAGGGGTTCTGGGCCTCGTTCTGTCTGGTTCTGATGTCATTGCCGCTGCTTATTCCGTGGAACGTCGTAGGCACGATCTGGCAGATCTTTGGTCGGGTGGATATTGGCCTTCTGGGCTATGGTCTGGCCAAGCTTGGGGTGGATTACAACTACACGCAGAATATCTTTGACGCTTGGGTCACGGTCATTGTGATGGATGTCTGGCATTGGACATCGCTGGTCGCATTGCTGGCCTATGCCGGACTGCAAAGCATCCCAGACGCCTATTATCAGGCCGCCAAGATCGATCAGGCAAGCCGCTGGGCCGTGTTCCGCTACATCGAGTTGCCGAAGATGGCAGGGGTCTTGATGATCGCGATCCTGCTGCGGTTTATGGACAGTTTCATGATCTATACCGAGCCCTTCGTGGTGACGGGTGGCGGGCCGGGCAATGCGACCACCTTCCTGTCGATCGACCTCGTGAAAATGGCCATCGGGCAGTTCGACCTTGGCCCCGCGGCCGCCTTCAGTCTGATGTACAACCTTGTGGTGCTGTCGATTTGCTGGGTGTTCTACACCGTGATGACCCAGATGGACAAGCGGGAGGGCGTGTGATGAAAAAACGCTTTGGCATCAACGGCTCGGCGCTTGTGATGGGGCTGTACCTCTTGTTCCTGCTGTTGCCGATCTACTGGCTTTTGAACATGAGCCTGAAGACCAACCAAGAGATCCTCGGCGGGTTTTCCCTTGTTCCGCAAGAGATGACGCTGGCCAATTATGCGGTGATCCTGACCGATCCAAGCTGGTACATGGGCTATGTAAACAGCCTGATCTATGTGCTGATGAACACAGCGATCAGCCTTGGGGTGGCCCTGCCTGCGGCTTATGCGTTCAGCCGCTACAATTTCATGGGCGACAAGCACCTGTTTTTCTGGCTGCTGACCAACCGGATGGCGCCTCCGGCGGTGTTCGCGTTGCCGTTCTTTCAGCTTTATTCCTCGGCGGGGCTGTTTGACACCCATATCGCCGTGGCCTTGGCGCATTGCCTGTTCAACGTGCCTTTGGCGGTGTGGATTCTGGAAGGCTTCATGCGGGGCGTCCCAAAAGAGATCGATGAGACAGCCTATATCGACGGCTATTCGTTTCCGCGCTTCTTCATCCGGATTTTCATGCCCCTCATCGCCTCGGGGATCGGCGTGGCGGCGTTCTTTTGTTTCATGTTTTCATGGGTGGAGCTGCTGTTGTCGCGCACGCTGACCAGTGTGGACGCAAAGCCGATTGCAGCAACGATGACCCGGACGGTCTCGGCCAGCGGGATGGATTGGGGCGTGCTGGCGGCGGCGGGCGTGCTGACGATCGTTCCGGGCGCTTTGGTGATCTATTTCGTGCGCAACTACATTGCCAAGGGCTTTGCCCTGGGGAGGGTCTGACTATGGATTGGATGGCCTGGACGGGACCGACCGCCATTTTCTTTGTCGTGATCGCCTCGCTTTTGATCACTTTCACGGTGCTGGCAATCAAATTTCCCGAAACGCCCCGCAAGGGCGTGCTTCGGATCGAAACGACGCGGGGTGACCGTTTGTTCATCACGCTGCTCGGCTCTGCCTTTATCAATCTGGCATGGCTGGGAATGGGCGGGTCCCCGCAATGGGTCGCCCTTGTTATCTGTGCAGCCTACGCAGCGGCGATCTTTCGCTGGGTCTAGGCTGAACGGGTTAAAGGCGGTGGCCCATGGGGTGTCTCGGACCCCGAAAGGCCACCTAATAAGTCGAAAACCGCAAACTGTTCTATGGGAGGAACGAAATGAAACTGAAGCATATGTCAACCACGGCCATGACGCTGGCGCTTGCCATGCTGACCGGCCCCGCCATGGCGGATATGGAGGCCGCGAAGGCGTTCCTCGACGGAGAGATCGGCCCCCTGTCGACGCTGAGCCGCGCCGATCAGGAAGCCGAAATGCAATGGTTCGTCGATGCCGCCAAGCCCTTCGCCGGGATGGAGATCAAGGTGGTTTCGGAAACCATCACGACCCATGAATACGAAAGCAAGGTTCTGGCCGATGCTTTCACCAAGATCACCGGCATCAAGATCACGCATGATCTGATCGGCGAGGGTGACGTTGTTGAAAAGCTGCAAACGCAAATGCAGTCGGGCGAAAACATCTATGACGCCTATATCAACGACTCGGACCTGATCGGGACGCATTGGCGCTATCAGCAGGCCCGCAACCTGACCGACTGGATGGCCGGCGAAGGCGCGGATGTCACCAACCCCGGTCTTGATCTGAACGATTTCATCGGGTTGAAGTTCACCACTGGCCCGGATGGCAAAGTCTATCAGCTGCCCGACCAGCAATTCGCCAACCTTTACTGGTTCCGGTACGACTGGTTCAACAACCCGGAATTCAAAGCCGAATTCCAGGCGAAATACGGCTATGAACTGGGCGTTCCGGTAAACTGGGCCGCTTATGAGGATATTGCCGAATTCTTCACCGGCAAGACCATCGACGGCCAGACCGTCTATGGCAACATGGACTACGGCAAGAAAGACCCGTCGCTTGGCTGGCGCTACACCGACGCGTGGATGTCGATGGCTGGTATGGGCGACGTGGGCGAGCCGAACGGCCTTCCGGTCGATGAATGGGGCATTCGGGTGAATGAGAATTCGCAGCCCGTCGGCTCTTGCGTTGCGCGCGGGGGGTCCACCAACGATGCGGCTGCGGTCTATGCTGTGACCAAGGCGATTGACTGGCTGAACAAATACTCTCCTCCCTCGGCGGCGGGTATGACCTTTGGCGAAGCAGGCCCCGTTCCGGCACAGGGCGCGATTGCCCAGCAGATGTTCTGGTACACCGCCTTCACCGCCGATATGGTCAAGCCGGGCATTCCGGTGATGAACGAGGATGGCACGCCCAAGTGGCGCATGGCCCCCTCACCGCATGGGGCCTATTGGCAGAACGGCCAGAAGGTTGGCTATCAGGATGCCGGTTCGTGGACATTGATGAAATCGACCCCGGTCGATCGTGCAAAGGCCGCTTGGCTTTATGCGCAGTTCATCACCTCCAAGACCGTGGACGTGAAGAAATCTCACGTTGGTCTGACCTTTATCCGCGAAAGCACGATTCAGGATCAGTCCTTCACGGATCGCGCGCCGCAACTGGGTGGCTTGATCGAATTCTACCGGTCTCCGGCCCGCGTTCAGTGGTCGCCGACGGGTACGAACGTTCCGGACTACCCGAAACTGGCTCAATTGTGGTGGCAGAACATCGGCGACGCTATGTCCGGTGCGAAATCCCCGCAAGAAGCGCTGGATGCGCTTTGCGCCGAGCAGGAAAAAGTCATGGAGCGGATCGAGCGTTCGGGCGTTCAGGGCGATATCGGCCCGAAGATGAACGAGCCGCAGGACCCGCAGGTCTGGCTTGATGCCCCCGGCGCGCCGGTGGCCAAGCTGGCAGATGAGCGTGGCACCCCGGAAACGATCAGCTATGACGAGTTGATCAAGTCCTGGCAGTAATCCTAATACTTGGAGGGGGCAGGGTTTCGGCCTTGCCCCTTCTTTTTCATTGTCTGCGGGCGTACCCATCGGGTAGCCCTTCTGCTCAGGCCAAAAGCGCCTGAAACGCTGGCGCCACCAGACGGTTTTGGCCCGGCACGAGGACAATCAAGGGGCAAAGATGAGCCATATTCTTGCGATTGATCAGGGAACCACCTCCAGTCGGGCGATTGTGTTTGATGCTGCGATGCAGATTACGGCCTCCGCCCAAGAGGAATTCCCACAGCATTTCCCCGCCTCCGGCTGGGTTGAACATGATCCTGCAGACCTGTGGAACAGCACGCTTCGGACTTGCCGGGCCGCGTTGAAGACCGCAGGCTTGCAGGCGCGCGACATCGCGGCCATCGGGATCACGAACCAACGCGAAACCAC
>JAQWYA010000222.1 GCA_029254215.1 Pseudorhodobacter sp.
TTTCAATCGCATGCGCCACGGCACGGATGCCAAAGCCAGAGGAGTTTTCAGAGCGGAAATCTTCGTCAATGATGACGATGGGGAAGTGAAACTTCATCGAATTTTCCTTCCGGGAAAACTGGAGGACCAAGTGTGACAGGCCGGTTCCCGCGAAAGGCGCAGGCCCGGCCTCGGGACGCCTTTTTCTTTCTGTTGTGCCGTCAGACGTCAAGGGCTTGCGCAAACTCGGGGTTGGGTTTGTGGTTTGTTGCCGATCCGCTGTCTGGCGGGTGTCATTCCTGCTTTGATCTCAGGCCGGGGCTTTTCTTGGGTCGGGAATGAAGCAGAAAGCGGCAATCGCACAGCACAGACACAGCGCCATGACCGCAAAAGACCACCAGCCGCCATAGGTCTGTGTTGTCCAGGCAAAGGCGAAGGGGGCAGAGGCGTTGATCCCCAGTTGCACGAAAGAAATCCAGCCAAGCCGCGCGCCATAGCCCTTAGCCCCGAACAGCGCCAAGGGCAGGGTGCCGCGCGCGATCGTCTTGATCCCGTCGCCCATGCCGTAGATGGCGGCGCCCAGCAGCAGCCCCGGCAGGCTGACCCCTGCGGTCAGCAATATGACAAACCCCAAGAGCATCAGGCCGAGGCTGAGCGCATAGGTCACCAACGGATAGAGATTGCGGCTGACCAGCATCTCAAAGAACCGCCCGACTGTCTTGAACGGGCCGATCACCGCGCCTGCAAGGGCGGCCATCGCCACGCTATGGCCCAGATCCTGCACATTGGTTACCCACAGCGTCATCACAGCCCCCATCAGATAGCCCGAGAAGATGAAGGACAAGACCATCCAAAGCATCGCCTGTTTACGGCTCTGCCCGGTCAGTTCGGGCCAATCAGGGGCATTGGCGGGTTTGGGGGTGGCGGCTGTGCGTTCGGGGCCACGCAGCACATAGAAATGGATCGGCGTGCAGATCAGCAGCGAACACAGGCCAAGGATGACCCATGTCGTCTCCCATCCGAAGCGGTTGAACAGCGCCAGCGTCAACGGCCAGAAAAGGGTGGAGGCAACACCGCCGAACAGCGTGATGACGGAGATAGAGCGCTGCGGCAAGACGCTCAGATCCAGTCGGGCCACACTTGCAAAGGCCATGTTGTACAGCACAAACATGCCCGCGCCTTCGGCCAGAAGGATCAGCGCGAAAAGCCCGATCCTGCTTTCAACCTGACTCATCGCCATCAGCGCAAGACTGGCGGCAACCGTGCCAAGCGTCATCACCCAGCGCCCCCCGAACCGATCCACCAGCTTTCCCGCGACCGGAGCAACCAGCCCCCCAAAGAACAGGCCCAGTGACAGGATGCCGAAAATCTCGGACAGGCTCAGCCCAAGGTCTTTGGCCATTTCCGGCAACAGGACCGCATAGGCATACATCAACGTGCCGTAGCCCACGATCTGGGTGATCCCCAGTCCGATGGCCGGAAGGTAGTCGCGATCAAGGCGGGGCGGCATCATCCGGTTCGCAGGGCATGATAAAAGGGGTCTCAGTTTCATGCACCCTTCAGGTTCAATCCGCAAGATGAGCGGCCGGAAAGCCGATCATTTGCGCGCCAGCACAGCCTTTTCATGCGGGTCGGAGGCGGCCCGTCATGCTGGCCGATCATCCGATTTTGTGGCCTTGGCTCCAGACCCCGCACAGCAAAGGCGTTTGGCCCAGCTTGCGCACCCGCAAAACATCGCCGCGCAAGCCGGTTTGCAAAGCGCCACGATCGGTCAATCGCACAGCTTTAGCCGGATTGGCGGTCACCGTGGCAACGGCGCGGGGCAGGTCGCCCCAGATATCCGCAAGGCGGAAAGCCGACAAAAGCAGCGCAGAAGGCACATAATCCGACGAGACAATGTCCAGAAGATCGGCCTTCGCCAGCTCTTCCGCGGCGACATTGCCGGAATGCGACCCGCCCCGGATCAGGTTCGGCGCGCCCATCATCACGGCGATCCCATGGGCCCGGCAAGCGCGGGCGGCCTCTACCGTTGTCGGGAACTCTGCGAAGCCTGCGCCATTGGCAAAGGAGGTCGCGACGTGATCTGCGGTCGTGTCATCATGGCTGGCCAGAACAGCCCCAAGCCGAACGGCCTCGGTGACGGCCCCTGTCTCGTGCTTGGCGCCCAGACGTTTTTGCAATTCCAGCAAGTTTTCCACATGTTCGACAAATTCGGCGTCATTCAGACCGCGCTTCTTTGTGACATAGGTCTTGAGGGCGGTCAGATCGCGAAACTGGCGCTGCCCCGGCGTGTGATCCATCAGGCTGACGATGCCAACGCGGTCTTGCGGGCCGAAAGCGGCCAGTTCCTCCAGCAGCGTTTCAGAGCAGATCTCGGCGCGCAGGTGCAGGAAATGGCTGATCTTGAAGAAACCTTCCGCCCGCGCGCTCAGCAACTCATCCGCCAGCTTGCGCGCATAATCGCTGTAGCGCGCCTTGCCGCTGTGGATGGAGCCGACGCGCAGGGCATCAAACACCGTTGTAATGCCCGTTGAGGCCAGTTCCGCATCATGGGCAATCAGCGCGGACAGATGCGGCCAGTCAACCTCGGGGCGCGGTTCGATATGACGTTCCAGATTGTCGGTATGCAGTTCCACCAAACCCGGCAAGATCAGATCCCCGGCGCAATTTACCGCCCCGACGGGCACGCGATCCCCCTCGATGATCTCTGCGATGATCCCGCCTGCGATTGTCACCGAACCGGTCACGACCTGATCTGGCAGCACGATTTGCGCATTGGCGAGGCAGAGATCTCCTGACATATCGCTGTCACAAGTCTTTGCCAAAGAGGGCGCGGAAAAAGGGGAATTCATGTCATACTCTCGATTTGCGATCTACTATCTGCCGCCGGAAGGGCCCTTGGCCGATTTCGGGGCGGCATGGCTGGGCTGGGATGTTGCACGGGGCCGCGAAGGGCATCCGCCTGATCTGCCCGGTTTGCATGACATCACGATGACACCGCGCAAATATGGGTTCCACGGAACGCTGAAGCCGCCCTTCCGTCTGATCGACACGCAAAGGGTCGAGGATCTGACAAAGGCGGTCTCTGATCTCGCGGCACGGCTGTCCCCGGCGGTCTGCGATGGCTTGGTGCTGAGGACATTGGGTGGCTTTCTGGCCTTGGCACCGACGGGTGACATGCAGGCCCTGCAACGGATTGCCGACGCTTGCGTCTGTGATCTGGACGGGTTCCGCGCCCCGGCTTCGGATACGGAACTTGCGCGCCGCCGCGCCGCCGGGCTGAGTGCGCGTCAAGAGGCCCTGCTGGCCCAATGGGGCTATCCTTATGTGCTGGAGGAATTCCAGTTTCACCTGACGCTTTCGGGGCGCTTGGCGCAGGCGGATATCTCCCTTTGGGTCGAACGGGTTCAGCAGTATCTGCCCGATTTGCCCGCGTCCTTTTGCGTCAACCAGATCGCCCTGTGCGGTGAGAGGGCAGACGGGCGGTTTGAGATGATCCATCGCTACACGCTCGCGGGTTGAAGCAAAGCCGCACCCCGCGCCACGGTCTCGGACAAGGGACCATCATTGGCAAGATGGATCACATCAAGCCCCGCAGGCAGGGGCTTTTCGGCCTCGGCGAGCCGCTGGGCGATCTCTTCGTCGGTCTCGCGCGCCCGTGATGTCAGACGAAGGGCAAGGGTTTCAGGCTTTGCGGTGACATTCAGCACCAACAGACGCGGGAAGATCTCGGCCGCCTGCGTCAGCGCCTTGCGCGAGAAATTGACAAGGCAATCGGTGCCTCGGCCCAGCTGATACTTCACGGTGATCGGAACGCCGTACTGCAGCCCATGCGCGCCCCAATGCACCGCAAAGGCCCCCTCATCGGCCAGCGCCGCGAATTGCGCGACGGTCACGGCGTCATACTCCTCGCCGCCCAAAGCGGGGGCGCGTGTGATGACGCGGCGCACCAGATGCAAGCGGGGCAGGGCGTCATGCAGCCCCGTCATCACACTGTCCTTGCCCACGCCCGAGGGGCCGACAACGGCAATAAGGCGTCCTTGGGTCATGCGGCCAATCCGGGGGTAAAGCGGCTCACGTTGATTTCGCGGTCACAGACACGGGCGCGGGCGGCCTCGTCGTGGAAAATGCCGATGATGGCGGCACCGCGTGCCTTGGCCTCTTCGATCAGCGACAGCACCACCTCGCGGTTCGCGGCATCGAGGCTGGCGGTGGGTTCATCCAGCAGCATGGCGGGGTAGGAATGGGCAAAGCCGCGCGCGATGTTGACGCGCTGTTGTTCCCCCCCCGAAAACGTCGTGGGCGACAGCGACCAGAGCCGTTCGGGAATGTTCAACTGCGTCAAAAGCGTCTTGGCACGCGCCTGCGCCGCATCGGCTGACACGCCGACCGCGCGCAGAGGCTCTGCAACGACATCCAGCGTTGGCACGCGCGGCACCACCCGCAGGAATTGGCTGACATAGCCCAGAACCTCGCGCCGCAGTCTGATGACGTCGCGCGGTTCGGCCTGCACCAGATCAACGCCCCCGATGCGGATCTCGCCCGCTTGCGTCAGGTAGTTGCCGTAGATCATCCGCATCAGCGTGGATTTTCCGGCCCCCGAGGCCCCCGTGAGCGCCACACATTCGCCCGCCGCGACATGGAGGGAGGCGTTGCGGATGACCTCGATCACCGCGCTGCCCTGATTGTGCAGGGTAAAGGTCTTGGATACATTGCGAAGGTCAATCATGGCTCATACCTGCAAAACGGAACTGACAAGAAGTTGGCTATAGGCGTGCTGCGGGTCATCCAGAACCTGATCGGTCAGCCCGGCCTCAACCACGCGCCCCGATTTCATCACCATCAGACGGTCCGCCAGCAGGCGCACGACCGCCAGATCATGCGTCACAATGACCGCGGAAAGCCCCATGTCGCGCACGAGGCCGCGCAGCAGGTCCAGCAGGCGCGCCTGCACCGACACATCCAGCCCTCCGGTCGGTTCATCCATGAACACCAGCCTTGGCCCGGTCACCAGATTGCGCGCGATCTGCAAGCGCTGCTGCATCCCGCCTGAAAAGGTCGTGGGCCGGTCATCCACACGGTCGGCGTCGATTTCGACCCGCCCCAGCCAGTCGATTGCCTTGTCGCGGATATCGCCGTAATGGCGTTCGCCCACAGCCATCAATCGCTCGCCGACATTGCCGCCGGCGCTGACGCCCATGCGCAGCCCGTCGCGGGCGTGCTGATGCACAAAGGCCCAATCGGTGCGGCCCAGCATCCGCCGTTCCGGCTCTGACATGGTCAGCGTATCGCGCGGGCCATCGGTGCGGGTGTCAAACACCACCTTGCCCGCATCAGGCGTCAGATGCCCCGCCATGCACCCTAGCAAGGTGGATTTGCCAGAGCCGCTTTCGCCCACGATCCCCATCACCTCACCGGGGTAAAGATCGAAGGACACGTCGGCGCAGCCGATATGGGCGCCATATTTTTTGGTAATGCCCTGAACGGACAGCAAAGGTGTCATGCCGCGCCCTTTCCGCCATTGTCTTTTCCGATATGGCCCGCCGCCTGACGGGCCTCACAATAATCGGTGTCCGAGCAGACAAACATCCGCCCACCTGCATCATCGACGATCAGCTCATCCAGATAGCTGTCGGTCGCTGCGCACATCCCGCAGGGATGGTCAGCCTTTGACGGCTCGAACGGGTGATCCTCGAAGTCGAGGCTGATCACTCGGGTATAGGGGGGCAGCGCATAGATCCGCTGTTCGCGTCCGGCACCAAAAAGCTGGATCGCCGCCATGTCACCCAGTTTCGGGTTGTCGAATTTCGGAATGGGTGACGGGTCCATCACATAGCGCCCCTCGACCTTGACCGGATAGGCGTAAGAGGTCGCGATATGGCCGTGCCGGCTGATATCTTCGTAAAGCTTCACATGCATCAGCCCGTATTCTTCAAGGCTGTGCATCTTGCGCGTCTCGCTTTCGCGCGGTTCCAAAAAGCGGAGCGGTTCCGGGATCGGCACCTGATAGACAAGGATCTGGCCCTCGGTCAGAGGCTCTTCGGGAATGCGGTGGCGTGTCTGGATCACGGTGGCCTCGCGCGTGGCCGTTGTCGTCGCAACGCCTGCGGTGCGCTGAAAAAAGCTGCGGATCGACACGGCGTTGGTCGTATCATCCGCGCCCTGATCGATGACCTTGAAACGGTCGTCCGGCGTCAGAACCGCCGCTGACACCTGCACGCCCCCCGTGCCCCAGCCATAAGGCATCGGCATCTCGCGGCTGGCAAAGGGCACCTGATAGCCCGGAATGGCCAGCCCTTTGAGGATCGCGCGGCGGATCATCCGCTTGGTCTGTTCATCCAGATAGGCGAAGTTATAGGCTTGATCCGTCATGATTTGGCCCCTTTTCTGGTGCACATGACCTCATGGATTTCGTTCAGGATATGATCGGCGCCTTGCGCGACAATGCAGGCCCCGTGGCACTGGCCGTTCTGTTTGGCCGTGACGCGCCAGGCTCCGGCGATGCCAGCGGTTTTGACTGTGATGGAGACGGGGGCGACTAGGCTCATTCCGCCGCCTCCCGCATCTGCTCCGCCGTGGCTTCCCGGCGCAGCTTGCGCACCAGCTCCAACTCGGATTGGAAATCGACGTAATGGGGCAGCTTGATATGTTCCAAAAACCCCGTCGCCTGAATATTGTCAGCGTGGTACAGCACGAATTCGGCGTCCTGCGCAGGCGCGCCCACATTGTCTTCGCCCAGTTCTTCCCAACGCAAGGCCCGGTCAACCAGCGCCATCGAGATCGCCTTGCGCTCCGTCTGACCAAAGACCAGCCCGTAGCCGCGCGTGAACTGCGGCGGCTCGGTTTTTGAGCCGGTGAATTGGTTGACGGTTTCACATTCGGTCAGCGTCACCTCGCCGATCTCGATCGCAAAGCCCAGCTCTGGGATCTCCATTTCGACGGGAACCGACCCGATCCGAAGTTCGCCGACAAAGGCGTGGTTGCGCCCGTAGCCGCGCTGCGTTGAATAAGCGAGGCCAAGGGTAAAGCCTTCGTCCGCGCGGGTCAGCGCTTGCAGCCGCAGGGCGCGGTTCGCGGGCATTTCCAGCGGCTCGCGCGTCAGGTCCGGCGGGGGAGTGTTATCCAGCGGGGCCTCTTCGATCAGCCCTTCGCGGTTCAGAAACCCTGTCACATGCGGCACAGGGCCGGTTGCCGCCTCGCGGCTGGGGGCTTCGGGCACCTCCCCATCGGCGGCCAGCTTGAAATCCAAAAGGCGGTGGGTGTAGTCGAAAGTCGGCCCAAGGATCTGCCCCCCCGGCAGGTCCTTGAATGTGGCCGAGATGCGCCGGTCGCAGGCCATGGCCCCGGTCTCAACCGGCAGCGAGGCCCCGAACCGGGGCAGGGTCGTGCGATAGGCCCGGATCAGGAAAATCGCCTCGATCAGATCGCCGCGCGCCTGCTTGATCGCCAAAGCCGCAAGGTCGGGATCGTAAAGCGAGCCTTCAGCCATGACGCGATTGACGGCAAGGCTCAGTTGTTCGCGGATCTGTGCGGTGCCAAGTTCGGCAATAGCCGTATCGCCCCGACGCTCTTCGGCCAGCCAGGCATGGGCGTTTTCGATCGCCCGCTCTCCGCCTTTGACAGCGACATACATCAGGACACCTGCGCCGCGCCCATTGGCGCGCTGACTTGAGTTGATCTTGGCAGCGCCGCGATCCGGTCGCCGCTGGTGAACAGGAAATCCAACCCCAAGGGGAACAGCCTTCGGTTCGCGCGGAATGCGGCCACCTCTGGCAGGGAAAGGCTGGCTTCGGTTTGGATGCCGGGGCCGGTCAAAACAGCGCCCGAGGCGTCAAGCGCCGGGCATTCCACGATCAGCGTGGCGGACCTGTCAGGATATTCGGAACTGCCGATGGAATATTCCGAAAGGGGCGCAAGCGCCTCCCATGTCCCGAGGGCAAACATGCAGTGCGACGCGCCGACCAAAGGCGCGCCGGTGTGAAAGGCCAGCCAAGCCCGAACCGCATCGCAATTTGCAGCCCCCGCCAGATAGACGGGCGTTTCCGTATCGCACAGCGTCAGCAAAACTGCACCCGCCGCAGGGGACAGCGGCGCAGGCGGGGCCGCGCCCGCAATCTCTCGCACGGTACCCGGACGCGCCATCGCCTCCATCACAGTGCGAAAGGCATAAGAGGCCGCAATAGCCGGGTCAGCAAAGCCACCAGAGAGGGTTTCAGCCTGCATCAGTCTTCTCCTCGGGCAAGGGTAAAGAAATCAACCTTCGTGGCCGCGGCTTTGGCGGCGCGGGCGGCCTTCGCGGCCTCCATTTCACGGCTCAAAGCGTTCAGCACAGACCCGCGCAGCCGGTCGGCCATCGCGGTTTGCATCAGCGCATCAATCAAGGCGGCGGCCTGCGCATCCGCCTTGCGCCGCCCTTGAATATAGGCGTGCCCGACTTCGCCCGTCGCAAGCGTCAGCGCACAGCGGGTCACGGTCATCTCGCCCAGATTGAACGGGGCCCCCGTGGCCCCCGCCCGCGCGCGGACCATGGTGCTGCCAATCTCAGGGGCCCGCAGCCATGTGAAGGCGGGGCGCGTCATCGCCGCGTCCAGCAAGGCCGCCGCACGGCCTTCGGGCGCTTTGGCCAGCAGGCTCATCCACGCCTTGCGCGGAGTGTCTTCCTGTAAAGCGTCTTTCATCTCGACAACTTTTCCATTTCCTATACAACTATACATATCTTATCACGCTGACCGCGCAGCAACAGAAGAGATTTGTGAAATTTGAGTGACAGCACCGCCAAAACCCCGATCTGGAAGGCCATCGCAGAGGCCCTGCGCAGTGATCTGGCCGAAGGCCGTTATAGTCCCGGTGACCGGCTTCCGACCGAGTCCGCCCTTGCAGACCGCTTTGGCGTCAATCGCCACACGGTGCGCCATGGGATTTCGGCCTTGGTTGACGAGGGGCTTGTCCGCACCCGTCGCGGGGCAGGGGCGTTCGTGGCGGCCACGCCGACCGATTACCCGATCGGAAAGCGGGTCCGGTTCCACGAAAATCTGATCGCCGCAGGGCGCAGGCCGGAAAAGCGGGTGCTGGCCCTTGAACAGCGCGCCGCAACCATGGGCGAGGCAAAGGCTTTGCAGATTGCGCCGGGCGATCCGGTTTGTTCCTATCAGGGGCTTTCCCTCGCCGATGGGCAGCCGATTGCGGTGTTTGAAAGCCTCTTTCCGCTGACACGCCTTGCGGGGATCACGGCGGCCCTTGAACGCACCAGCAGCGTGACGGAGGCGCTTCGCTCGATCGGCATCGCCGATTATCTGCGCTCCTCAACCCGGCTGACGGCTGTCCGGGCCAGTGCGACCCAAGCCCTGATCCTGCACCTGACCGAGGGCGATCCGCTGCTTCGATCCTCTGGCGTGAATGAAAGCGACCGGGGGGAGCCGTTGGAATACGGGCGCACCTGGTTTGCCGGGGACCGGGTGACCCTGACCCTTGGCAGCTAGGGATTGCCGGGCCTCGTGCGGGTGTTATCAAAGCCGCGCCGTATCCCTGAACCCTGACAGGCCTTTATCCGCCGCGGTTATTGGCTGCAAAGCAAGGTGCGTTCTTCGGTGACTTCGGCCACAGACAACCCTTCGCGTTCATAAAAGCGCTTGGCGTCAGGATTGCTGTTCAGGACCGTCAGCCGTATCGGCATATCGCGGGCCACCGCCGCCCGCCGCTTGGAGGCCAAGACCATTGCGCCGATCCCGCGCCCTTGAAACGCGGGCAGAATATAAAGTTTTCGCACACGCAGATGATCGGAGTGCCACTCGCAAGCGACGCAGCCGATAAACAGGCCCTCTGCTTCGATCATTTCAAACCCGCGCAGGTCCAACGTCGCGGCCGTTTGGGATGGATACCAGCAGCCCCAAAGCGCCTCGGCATAGCCGCGCATGCACGCCTCTTCGAGACGCAGGATCGCCACGGCATCCTGCCGCGTGGCAGGCCGAAAGGTGATCGCCCCGCTCATGTTTCGCGCGCCTCATATTTGCGCAGAAAGGCCTCTGCGGGAAGGCTGCGGAAATCGGTCAAGGCCGCGCGCAGGGCGTCGTGGGGCCAGTCCCACCATGCCAAGGCGATCAGACGATCGGCGATCTCGGGCGGTTGGCGAAGGCGCAACGGCTTGGCGGGCGTGCCCGCCACGATCGTGTAGGGTGCGACGTCCTTGGTCACAACGGCCCCCGCCGCCACAACCGCCCCGTGCCCAAGGGTCACCTCTGGCTTGATCATCGCCTCGGCCCCGATCCAGGTGTCATGGCCGATAAAGGCGACGCGGGATTTGCGATGCGCGAAGAACGCTTCGTCGCGCTCCGTATCGTCCCAGTAATCGGCAGAGCGATAAAGGAAATGGTGGCAAGCGGCGGTATGCAGCGGGTGATCGGTGGCCCCGATCCGCGAAAAGGCCGCGATATTGGAAAACTTTCCAATCTGCGCATTCGCGATATCGGCGTAGCGGTCGCAATAGCTGTAGTCGCCGAATTGCGAATGGGCGACGCGGCTGCCCTTGCCGATCTCGACATAAGCGCCAAACCGGCTGTCGGTGATCTCACACTCGGGGTGGAGGAACGGGGCGTTGGGGGACAGGCGCGGCATCAGTCTTTGCGCCCGATCAATTTGCCGCGCAGCCAGCCCGAGAACCAGTCCATGAACATCACCATGGTGATGATCAGAACGATGTAATAGGCGACCTCCTCCCAATCTTTCTGGGTCTGGATCGCCTGGGTCAGCATCAGGCCAATGCCGCCGCCGGTGATCGCGCCGATGATGGTGGCAGAGCGTGTGTTGGATTCAAGGAAATACAGGATTTGCGCCAGCAGCACCGGCACCAGCTGCGGGATCACCCCAAAACGGTAGCGTTGCAGCGGTTTGGCACCGGTAGAAGACACTCCTTCGATCTGCTTTTGATCCACGTTTTCCAAAGCTTCGGAGAAAATCTTTCCGAAGGTGCCGGTATCGGTGATCAGGATCGCCAAGGCCCCTGTCAAAGGGCCGGGGCCAAAGGCGCGGGCCAGAACCACGGTCCAGATCAGCGCATCCACCCCGCGCACGAAGTCGAACAGACGCCGGGTTGCCGCGCGCAGCAGCATGAAGGGAGAGAAGCGCTTGGCGGCCAGAAAGCCCAGCGGCAGCGCAATGATCGCGGCCCCCATTGTGCCCAGAAACGCCATCAGGATCGTCTCGCCAATCGCCCAGGCGACGTCCTTGTGCCGCCACATCGCATTGTTCCACCAGTCCGAGAAGGCCCCCGAAAGATTGGAACGCTCCGGGTCCAGCCGTTCCCCAAACAGGATCGTCGCAAGGCTTTGTCCGTGATAGGGGCTGTCAAAGGTGAACCAGAACAGCTCCCACCCGGCGAAATAGTTGAACACTTCGGTCCGCGCACCGGTCAGCGTGATGCGACCCTCGGGCGTTGTGATCCCGACGCGGCGGTTCGAGGCGGAAATCCAGTCGGGCAGATCGGCGGGCAGGTTGGTCGTCAGGCTGCGCCCTTGGGCCTGCACCTCGATCAGCTGATAGCCGGGGATCTCGATCTCGGTCCGGTTGTCGGGCAGGTAGCGCACGATATGGCCGCGGCCCAGATCAATCGTGGTGACCTCATCGCCGCTGACCCAATCGGGGCGCTGGCCCTCTGGATAGGTGCCTTTGCGTTCGCCTTCCACGGCGTAGGAAATCTCGCCCGTGCGGTTGTCGCGGGTGACATGCACCTTGTAGGACCAACTGTCCGAGGCCAGCGTCACCGCATTGTCCAGATTGGCGCGCCCCGCAAGACCGGGCAGGTCGAAGGCAAAGAAGATGTAAATGAAATACACCGCAATCACGGCCGGAATTCCAAAGCCTATCAGACGCTTGCGCTGAAACAGTTTCTCAGCCTCAAACTTGGTGGCACCCAGATCCATCGCACTCATTGGCCTTTTCCTTCGGTTAAACGATTGCGGTAGCGGCTGGAGACCTGATCGAAGAACACGATGGTGCCGAACAGCAGAATGAAGATCGCGGCGGCTTCGTCAAAGCGGCCCGGCCCCCATGCCATGGAGTTGCGCAGCTCATACCCAAGCCCGCCCGCCCCGACGAACCCAAGGATAGCAGAGGCGCGGATATTGATCTCAAAGCGCAGCAGGGCATAGCTGACATAGTTCGGTGCGACCTGTGGCAGCACGCCCAGCAGCATCCGCTGTGACCAGGTCGCCCCGGTGGAGGCCAGCCCCTCGACAGGTTTCATATCTGCGTTTTCGGCCACTTCGGAGAACATCTTGCCAAGCGCCCCGGCGGTATGAATGGCAATTGCGATCATTGCGGGAACCGGCCCGCCCCCCATGACGAAGATCAAGACCAGCGCAATGACGATTTCAGGGACGGCGCGCATGATATCCGAGATGCGGCGAAACAGCGGGATCAGGCGGGGCCATTTGGCAAGGCCGCGCGTACCCATCAGGGACAAGAACAAGCCGCCCATCGCACCGATCAATGTGGACACCGCCGCGATATTGATGGTCTCAACCAGCGCGGGGAAGTATTTCACGATCAGCGCAGGCAAGTCGGCGCGCTTTTCCCAAGCCTCGGACAGAACATCAGCGGGATAATCGCCAATCTGATGCAATCCATCCCAGAACCCGCCCGCGTTGCGACTGTCCGCGACGTTGAAGCCAGAAACCATCAGAATGACAAACAGCAAAAGGGTCAGCCCGCCATAAAGTCTGCGCCGTTGCACCTGAGCGACGTAGCTGGACTGGATGCTGGCCACCGTCTGCGCAGCATTGCCGAATGTTGTCTCTGTCATCACATCCCCGAGCAAAAAAAGACCGGCAGCCCGGATGGGCTGCCGGATATTTCCGAAAGGTCGATCAGTTGCCGATCACGGATTTGCGGGCAGCGACGATGCTTTCATACATCTCATGGGTCACAGCCTGGAAGCCGAGCGTATCGCCAGCGGCAACGCCATAGGCGCATTCCGGATCGGCTTCATAAAGACCGTCCACCAGCGCAACCATTTTCGCCTTCACATCCGCCGGCAGCGCTTTGCGCAGCACGACCGGGCCTTCCGGGATCACTTTGGAGATCCAGATCTGCTGGATATCGTTCATGTCCACAAGACCGGCATCAACAGCCTTGCGCAGCGCGCCCGAGTTGTAGCCGTCTTCCCAGTTGCCCTGACCATCGGCCCAGGTAACCCCGCCGTCGATTTCGCCATTGGAAACGGCGACGATGGTTTGCTCATGGCCGCCGGTGAAGCGCACTTCACCGAAGTAATCGCCGGACGTCATCGTGGAGCCAGTGGCCTCCGGGATCTCGATCGACGGGATCAGATAGCCCGAGGTGGAGTTCGGGTCGCCAAAGCCAAACACTTTGCCCTTCATGTCCTCAAGGTTTTTGATGCCGCTGTCGACGCGGGCAAAACCGATGGAATGATAGCCAACAGAGCCGTCAAGGTTCACCTTGATCAGAACAGGCTCAACCGCTTCCGGGTCCTGCAGGAAGGTCGCGGCATAGGCCGAAGCACCAAGCCATGCCATGTCAAGCGTGCCGCCCAGAAGGCCCTGAATAACACCGTTGTAATCCGCCGGGGCAAACAGCTTTGTTTCAACGCCAAGCGCTTCGGTCGTGTAATCGGCCAGGCACTGGTAGGAGTTCATACGGTCTTGCGCGTTTTCGCCGCCCAGGATGCCGATGCGGAATTCCGTGATGTCTTGTGCGAAAGCACCGGTGCTGAGGGCAGTCGTGGTGGCAAGGGCCAAGGCGAGGGTCTTTTTCATCATATTCTCCGTTGGGTTGATGAAGGTGGCCCGCGCAAGGCGCGGGTGGAAACTGGCTCAGACTCAGGCGTCCTCAAGATGAACTTCGGGTCTGTCCAGTGTTTCGATTTCGGTGGATGTAGCGGCTTCAGAGAAATCCGAACCCGCCCCGTAAATGTCGCGGGCAACGCCGGTGGTCAGTTGAGCTGGCGTTCCGTCAAAGACGATGCGACCATCGCGCATCCCGATGACCCGGTCACAATAGCGCCGTGCCGTGTCGAGCGTATGCAGGTTGGCAATCACCATGCGCCCGTCTTCCTCATGGATGCGGCGCAAGGATTGCATCACGACCTGCGCGTTCATCGGGTCAAGGGAGGCAATCGGCTCATCTGCCAGAATGATCTTGGGGTCCTGCATCAGGGCGCGGGCAATCGCGACGCGCTGCTGCTGGCCGCCTGAAAGCGCTTCGGCGCGTTTGGGCGCTTGCTCGGCAACCCCCAGACGATCCAGAATTTCAATCGCCTTGTGAATATCTGCCTGCGGGTAGAGGTTGAACATGGTCGCAAAAGTCGACCGCTTGTTCAGCGTCCCGTGCAGAACATTCGACACCACGTCCATCCGGGGCACCAGATTGAACTGCTGAAAGATCATCGCACAGCGCGACTGCCAGTCCCGCTTGGCCGCCCCGCGCAGGGCCGTGATCTCTTCGCCGTCGAAGGTGATCTTGCCCGATGTTGCATCGCTCAGGCGATTGACCATCCGCAACAGCGTCGATTTGCCCGCCCCCGAGCGCCCGATGATCCCGATCATCGTCGGCTTGTCGACGGAGATGTTGGCCGCATCCACAGCGGTCTTGTCTCCGAAGCGTTTTGTCAGCATGTCGATTTGCAGCATATCGCCCCCTTGTTCGAAGAAGGGGGATAGGGGGCTAAGACTACAGTTGCGTGACGGTTTTGAATCAGTTTTCTGATAACTTTGCCCCAAATTCGGGGTGACCCGCCGATGAAAACCCTCTCAATCCTGGGTGAAGACAATTTTATCCACAGGCTGTCATAAAGCTGTTACATTGCGAGGAGGGAGCCATCAGCTTATGAATTGATTAGTCTTCGTGCCTTGTTTCTGTGCCTCTGCACGGCGCTTCCGACGCTGGCGCAGGCCCAAATGGCAGATGTCCGCTGCGATGACAGCGCCCGGATGATCCTGACGCTCAAGGACGTCATGGGCGCGGAACGCCAAGGCATGGGGTTGCGCGATCCCGAAACCATGCTCGAGGTTTGGGTTACTGCGCGCAATGGCGATTGGTTGATCGTGCAGACCTATGCAAATGGCACCTCCTGCATCATCGCGATGGGGGAGCATTGGGAAAGGTCGCAGGCAAACCCGGCTTAGGGGGTTGCCTCTTCCAGCCGATCGGTCGCCGGGGCGGGCCTTGGCGACAGCGCGTCAATCCGCGCATAATCCACCGCGTTCAAGTTCAGGCTTTGCGCCGCCAAAGAGGGGGCAAGCTGTGCTGCATTTCGCGCGCTGATGATCGGGGCTGTCACGGCCGGGTGATGCATCGCCCAAGCGATGGCAAGGGTTGCCACATCGATCCCCATCTTGGCCGCAAGGTCCGACAAGGCGAGCGCGGTCTGCCCCATCCAGTCTTGCCCGTAGCGGGCGGCATAGCGTTTATCCGTTGAAAGTCGCCCCGTCCCGCCGGTCAGGTATTTGCCCGTCAGCAAACCACTTCCCAGCGGCGAATAGGCGCAAACGGCAAGCTCTTCGGCAAGGGCCATGGGGAACAGTTCCACCTCGGCCTGACGTTTGACCAGCGAATACATCGGCTGGATGATGTCGATCCGCGTGCCCAGCCGGTTTGCAATGGCTTGTGCTTTCATCACCTGCCAGGCGGCAAAGTTTGACACCCCGATGTGCCGTATCTTGCCAGATTGTTGCAAGTCACAGAGCGTCTCAAAGGTTTCGTGCAGGGGCGTCTCGGGGTCCCATCTGTGCAGATACAGAATATCGACACTGTCGAGGCTCAGCCGGGCGCGGCTTTCATCGAATTGCTGCAACAGATTTCGGCGGCCACTGCCCCCCGTATATCCGGCCTTGGTCGCGATGATCAGCTGTTCGCGGTCCTGTCGCACGAACCGCCCCAGCCATTGCTCTGACGCTCCGCCCGTATAGGTGTGGGCCGTATCAAAAAAACTGATCCCGGCCGCGCGGCAGGTCTCATACATGGCTTGGCTGGCCACAGCATCGGCCGTACCGCCGAACTGCATACATCCGAAACACAAGGAAGAGGCACCCGCGCCATCCTGCGATTTGAGTTTTGGCATCTGTCAGGCTCCGGCTGCGGACAAAGAAGAAGGGCTGCCTTAAACCGCGCCTGTGATGGTATTGTGACAAAGCCGCAAACAAAACGGAAAGGCTGGCGTCAGGGCAGTCTTATCCGCTCCCGGACAGCTTTGATCTTCTTCCCTGAAGCGGGGGGTAGGGCATCGCACCCGGTTCCGGCATGACCCGCCCTTCAGGGCCGGAGGGGCCGCGCTTAATCCAGCGCCAAAAGCAGCGGGCCGGTTGCAAGGGCGTTCTTGTACCAGCGGCGGATCGCGGCGCGCTCTTCCGGCTCCATCCAGCTGACATTTGCGGGGGGCATCGCCTCGGACACGCCGGAATGCAGGTAGATCAGGCGGGCGTTCTTGGCGATGTCGGCAGGGGTTTCCAGCAGCACATTCTTGGGGGCGTGCAGAATGCCCTCATAGCCGGGCTCGCGCGCATGGCACATCGCACAACGCCCCGGAATGATCGAGGCCGCGTCCTCAAACCCTTCGGCGCTGGCATAGGCCTGCTCAACCGGGGTCAAAACGCGCGCCTCAGAGGCTTCATAGCTGTCGTGGTCCAAAGCGGCGGTCGAAAGCCACATCGCCAGAATGAACAGGATCGCGGTGGCAAGCCATGTCCAATGCGGGCCGCTGCCGGTGGAATGCAGCGTGTTGAAATAGTGCCGGATCGTGACGCCCATCAGGAACACCAGGGCGGCAATCAACCAGTTATACTCAGTCGCGAAGGCCAAGGGATAATGGTTCGACAGCATCAGAAAGATCACGGGCAGCGTCAGGTAGTTGTTATGGGTCGAGCGCAGCTTGGCGATCTTGCCGTATTTCGGGTCCGGCGTGCGGCCTTCCTGCAAATCCTTCACGACGATCCGCTGGTTCGGCATGATGATGAAAAAGACATTAGCCGTCATGATCGTGGCGGTGAACGCCCCCAGATGCAGCAGGGCCGCGCGCCCGGTGAAAATCTGGTCATAGCCCCAGGCCATCACGACCAGCAGGACAAACAGCAAGACCATCAGGAAGGTCGGTTTCTCGCCCAGTTTGGATTTGCACAGCGCATCATAGATCAGCCAGCCGATGGTCAGCGACGCGCCCGAAATCAGGATCGCCTGCCAGACCGCGAAATCCACCTTCTGCGCGTCAATCAGATACAGATGCGCGCCGCCCCAATAGACCATCGCCAAAAGCGCCGCACCCGACAGCCAGGTCGTGTAGCTTTGCCATTTGTGCCAGATCAGATGCTCGGGCATGTTGGCGGGGGCGACCATGTATTTCTGGATGTGGTAAAAGCCGCCGCCATGAACCTGCCATTCCTCGCCACTGGCCCCGGCCGGCATGTTGGGCGCTTTCTTCAGGCCCAGATCAAGGGCGATAAAGTAAAATGACGCGCCGATCCAAGCCATCGCCGTGATGACGTGCACCCAGCGCACCGCAAAGGCCAGCCATTCCCAAACCGTTGCCAAATCCTGCATGTTTTCCCCTCAGAAACCCTTTCCAAAGACCCTAGCAGGAAGGATGATTGCCTTGTATTGTTCAAAGACTTCTGGTTGTTTCAAAAAAAAGCGAAGAATGGCCGATGTCTTATTTCGACAACATCCAGACATTCGTGCGGGTCTATGAACTCGGTAACATGTCTGCCGCCGCGCGGGATATGAGAATTTCTGCCGCCGTCGCCTCGGCGCGGATTTCGCAACTGGAGGACCATCTGGGCGTGCGGCTGTTTCAGCGCACGACGCGGGTTCTCAACCCGACCGAGCAGGGCAATATCTTTTACCCCAACGCCCAGAAGATCCTCGATGCCGTGGCCTTGGCCGAGGCCGAGATCAACGAGGTCACATTGGTGCCGCGCGGCACGATCCATGTGTCAGCTCCGCTGGGGGTGGGGCGCCGCCTGATTGCCCCGCTCGCACCCGAGTTTCAGAAAGACTATCCGCTGATCCAGATCCGCCTGCGGCTTTCAGACCGGCGGGTCGATCTGGCGCTTGAAGGCGTCGATGTTGCGTTTTTCCTTGGCATTCCCGAAGATTCCAGCCTGCGCATCCGCAGTATCGCCGATTGCCCGCGGGTTCTGTGCGCGGCCCCGGCCTATCTTGAAAAGCATGGCGAGCCCACGGATATCGACGATCTGAAGGCAAACCACGCCTGTCTGAACCTCCGCTATCCCGGCGCGCCGGAGTTTCAATGGCCGCTGCAGACCAAAACCGGCGTGCAGCAGATCGAGGTTTCCGGCCCGCTGGAATGCGATGACGGCGATATTCTGACGGATTGGGCGCTTGCCGGGCATGGGATCATCCTCAAGCCCCGGTTCGAAGTGGCCGATTACATCCGATCCGGCGCGCTGCGTCCGGTGATGTCGCATCAATCGCCGCTGCCGGTGCAGATGGCCTGCCTCTATTCGCACCGCCGCCATCAAGACCCAAAGACCCGGCTATTCATTGATTTTCTGGCGGCGCGGATGGCCGCCATCGTGGCAGGCAAGAAATCTGTTCCCTGAGGCGGGGCTTTGGGGGGGCTGTCTTGCCGGGGCCGCCTTTCCGCCGAAGGGTCTTTCAAAAAAAACAGGAATGTCATCGCCCGCCGTGCTGTCTATATAACCGTAACAGCATAAAGCAGGGGCCTGACATGAACCGTTATCCGCGCGATTTCCGAGGCCATGGCGCCCGACCTCTTGATCCGAAATGGCCGGGCGGGGCGAAGATCGCCGTGCAATTCGTGATCAATTACGAAGAGGGCGGCGAAAACTGCGTGCTGCATGGCGATGCGGCCTCTGAGGCGTTCCTGTCCGAGATCGTGGGCGCTGCCGCTTGGCCGGGCCAGCGCCATTGGAATATGGAATCGATCTATGAATATGGGGCGCGGGCCGGGTTCTGGCGGCTCCATGATCTGTTCACCGAACTGGATATCCCCGCCACGGTTTACGGCGTGGCCACGGCCCTTGCGCGCAACCCCGACCAGCTTCGCGCCATGCAGGCCGCCGGCTGGGAGATCGCCAGCCACGGCCTGAAATGGATCGAATACAAGGATTTCAGCGAGGCCGATGAACGCGCTCATATGGCCGAAGCGATCCGCCTGCACACAGAGGTCACAGGCGCGCGCCCGACCGGCTGGTACACGGGGCGCTGTTCCGTCAACACCGTGCGGCTTGCGGCAGAGGAGGGCGGTTTTGACTATATCTCAGACGCTTACGCCGATGATCTGCCTTATTGGGAGCGATATGGCGAGAGGGATCAACTGATCGTCCCCTATACGCTTGATTGCAACGACATGCGCTTTGCCACGCCGCAGGGGTTCAATTCGGGCGATCAGTTCTTTGCCTATCTCAAGGACAGTTTCGACGCGCTTTATGCCGAAGGCATGGCGGGCAAGGCCAA
>JAQWYA010000224.1 GCA_029254215.1 Pseudorhodobacter sp.
CGCAGGGGGGCAAAGGCGGAAAGCCCGAGCAGGGTCTCGGCGGGTATCTGCCCGAAGGCCAGCGCCAAAAGCGTGCCATGATCGGTTGGCCCCGGTTCGGGTGGGGTAGCGGCGCGCGGCATGGGGCCTGCGCGAAACTTCGGCGGCAGCTGGGCGCCAGCCGCCAGATGCTTCGCCATCCGCCCCCGCGATTGCACGACCCCGCCCGAGGCGACAAACCAGCGCGCCAGCTCCATCGCCAGAGGCACGGCGGTTTCCAGCGTGGCGAGGGCCGCATGATCGGCACCATCGGCGCGCAGCAACAGCCCGCCCGTGGCTGCTCTTTCGATCCGGATGTCGGCTGCGGCGGTTCCCAGACAAGGGGTGTCCCCGCAATCCACGGCAAAGCCGAACTTGCCGGGAAGGTCGGGGGCCTCGGGGTTGCTGAGCGCTTGCGACAGGGCGCGCGCAAGGCGGATCGTGTCATCGCCTTGCGTCCAGAACGGGGCTACGAGGATGTTGCGCCGGGCCTCAACCTCGGGCGTCGGGTCCAGCAGGTCGAGCGCGGCGAGGCCTTCGAGCAGGGGCGCATGGGTTTGCGGCGTGACCCCGCGCAATTGCAGATTGGCCCGCGCAGAGAGGTCAATCTGCCCATTGCCAAAGCGGCGCGCCAGATCGGCAATGCCTTCGGCCTGCGCGGCGCTCAGCCAGCCATCGCGAGAGCGAATGCGCACAACCAGCCCATCGCCGGATTCCATCGGGCGCAAGGCCCCCGGACACCAGCCTTTGACCTTTGGGCCTGTCGGATCGGCTTGGCCTGTCATGCCCCGGCCCCCAATTCGGGCCCCAGTTCGGCCCCCAGCTCGGCGGCAATCGAGTTGCGCCGGGTCAGCCAAAGCCCGGCGTCGCGCAGTTTGGCAAAGCGGTCTTGCATCGCGGCCAGCGCGCCGGGGTTTTCGCGGGCCAGAAAAGCGGTCAGATCGTCGCGCGCCAGCGTGGCGTCATAGTAAAGGTCAAACAGATGCGCGGGAACGGCGCGGGTCAGATGCGCGAAGGCCGCGAGGTGATCGAGCGTGGCCGCAATCTCGGCCCCGCCGCGAAAGCCGTGGCGCATCATGCCATCGGCCCAAGCGGGGTTTGCAGCGCGGGCGCGCACGGTGCGGGCGATTTCCTCGGCCAAAGAACGGGCGCGGGGGCTGTCGGCGCGGGTGGTGTCGAGGTGGTAAAGGGCGGGTGTCTGGCCGCCCAGACGGGCGACGGCGGCGGCAAAGCCGCCTTCGTGCGCGGCATAATCCGAGGCGACCAGCACATCGGTTTCGGCCAGATCCTGCACATGGGCAAAGCCGTCTGCGGCCAGCACCCGTGCCTCCAGCCCCGCGCGATTTTGGGTGATGCCGCCTTGGGCATCGATCGCCCATTCGGAGCCTTTGAGCCAGGCCTCGCCTGCCAGCGCGCGGCCCTCATCGCTGTAATCTTCCAGCGCTTCGGTCATGCCCATGCCGTAAAGGCCGGGTTTCGGGCCGAAGACGCGGGGGGCGCGGGCGGCATAGGGGTTGTCTTCGGGGCTTTCGTCGCGCTCGGCCAAGGCGGCGGCCCCGGCCTCGAACATCTGGGCCAGACCGGGGAAGATATCGCGAAACAGGCCAGAGACCCGCAGGGTGACATCGATCCGGGGGCGGCGCAAAAGCGCGAGGGGGATGATTTCAAACCCCGAAACGCGGTCGGAGCCGTCATCCCATTTCGGCGCAAGCCCTGCCAGATGCAGGGCCATGGCAAATTCTTCGCCCGCGGTGCGCATGGAGGCCGAGCCCCAAAGATCGACGACCAGCCCGCGCGGCCAGTCGCCCTGATCCTGCAAATGGCGGCGCAGCAGTTCTTCGGCCAGTTTGACGCCTTGGGTCTGGGCCGCGCGCGAGGGTACGGCCCGCGGGTCGACGGAATAGAGGTTGCGCCCTGTCGGCAGCACATCCGAGCGCCCGCGATAGGGGGAGCCTGCGGGGCCGGGGGCGACATGCCGCCCGGAAAGTGCCGTCAGAAGGCCCTCCATCTCGCCGGGGGCGGCGCCGAAAATATGCAGCCCGTCGCCAAACTGGCTTTCCTTGATGTCGCAGACAAAGCGGTCGATGCGGGGGATAGCCTCGGCGGGGGAGGCGTCGGCGGGCAGGCCGATATCCTGGGTGACGCCCGCCTGCTGCGCCTCGATCTGGATATCGGCGATCAGGCGGTCGCGGCGCGACGGGTCCAGCCCGTCGGCGGTCGAATATTCATCGAGCAGCCGTTCGAGCCGCAACAGCGCCGGCGGGGTTTCGCTTTGCGCCATGGGCGGGGGCAGGTGGCCCAGGGTGATCGCGCCGATGCGGCGCTTGGCCTGCGCGGCCTCGCCGGGGTCGTTGACGATGAACGGGTAGATGACGGGAAGATCGCCGGTCAGGATCTCGGGCCAGCAAGTGGCCGAGAGGGCGACGGATTTGCCGGGCAGCCATTCCAGCGTGCCATGCGCGCCGACATGGATCAGCCCGTGCATGCCTTGCGCGCGCAGCCAGAGGTAGAAGGCGACATAG
>JAQWYA010000226.1 GCA_029254215.1 Pseudorhodobacter sp.
CCGCCGGCCATAAGATAGCCGCCAAACACCATGACAAAGATTATGACAACGCCCACCATTCCGATCATGGAACCGCTCCTCAACAAGTAATTCGGGTAAGCTGACAGCGAGGGGTTAAAAAACCACCACACGTCCCCTTAGTTCTTTGGCACCTGCGCGTGTCGCCCGGCCAGAATGACGCTAATCTGATAGGCCGTTTCAGCTGGAAGCGCGGCAAGAATTGCCCCTGCCGCCGTCGGTGTCATCCGGCCCAGAAAGCCCGCCGCAAACTGTGGCGCCATCGTCTGGAACAAGGCCGCCGCATCTTTTGGCTTCATCGCCTGATACATGTCAGTCAAACGGGCCAGATCGCCCTCGGCCGCGCCGTCTGCGCGCGTCAGGGTCGCGCCGACCACCTGCTCGATCCCTTCGAGTTGGGCGATCTGTCGATCCAGAGCGCTTTTTGACAGTGCGATTGCAGCCTGCTGATTGGCCATGGCGGCCTCTTGCGCCCTCAGCTTTTCTTCTCGGGCGATCAAAGCTTCTGTCAAGGCAACTGGCGGGGTCGGGCAGGTCAGGGCCGCTGTGGCAAGAGGATCCGTCGTGGCGTCGGCAGGCTTTGCGATATAGGCCCCCAAATCTGCGCCAAGCCGAAGCGCCCCGGAAGAGGCAAGAATCAGCGCCAGAATCACCAATGGCCCGCGGCCGCCTCGCCGTGCAGGTGGCCCGGCCTTCATTCAGCGGCCTCATGCGGACGGCTGGCAGAGCGTCGCCGCACAAATCGCAGCCGACGCTCCATATTGTCGTGTTCTGCCTCTTCTGACGGTGCCGGTGTTTCTGGCAGGTCATGCAGAGACGCCAATAAAAGCTCCAACTTCGTGGTCGCAGCCTCGCTCCTTTTCGTTAGGCTTTCCAACTCACTCGCTTGACGCTTCGCAGATGTTTGGGCCCGGTCCAGCGCCTGGGTCAGATCGTCAACCTGCGCCGAGAGAACCGCTATCGCCCCCCCCATTCCACCTTCCAGCGTCTGAAACTTCTTGATGCGCAATGCCAGAACATAGCAATAAGCCGCCGCGCCGAATGCACCGCAAATCAACAGGATATCCGCAATCAAGAACATCTGGTTCCCTTCAATTCAAAACAAATTCGGTGATCAGCAGGTCACGCACGCGCCCTTCCCCCACAACAAGCTGGATGCGGCGCAACATATGCGCGCGCAAACGAATTAGGGCAGACGGATCCTCAAGCTGGCTTGTATCGACCGCCCTGAGATACCCGTTCAAGACATCCACAATCCGCGGCACCAGAAGCGAGACCGAGTCAACCTCGGGCTTTTCAACCTCCAACTGCGCGCGAAACCGCAGATGCTTGCTGGCGGCGCCCGGCCCGAGGGAAATCACCAAAGGTTCAATCGCAACAAAGGCAATATCGGGGATTGGCTGCGCTTCATGCGTGGTGGCCTCACCTTCGGAATGGCCAAAGAATAGCCCCGACCAGGTTGCATAGAACCCACCTCCGGCCAGAATTAACGCCAGCAGCATCCCGACCAAAACGGACTTCTTTGAGCCGCGCGCCGGAGCGATCGCCCCCGCCACATCAGTATTCGCCATCTGAACCCCTTTTTCCTTCGCTCCCCCATCTAACCGGAATGTCACTAACCGAATGTTAAGCCCGGACAGCGAAGACTTGGCCCAAGGGGAAGAATCTCCGAAAGGGAAAGACAGTCTGTGCAGAACATTTTGACACTCTGGGCGAACCTGGACATGCGCCGGCGCATTATTATTCTGGGCGCGACAGCGGCGATGTTTCTTGCGGTGCTGGGGCTGTCCCGCATGGCCACAACGCCCGAAATGAGCTTGCTTTACGCGGGTTTGGATACAGCCGCGGCCGGAGACGTCATCACGGCTTTGGATCAACGGGGGGTTGCCTATCAGATCGCAGGCGATTCGATCCGGGTTGACGCTTCCTTGCGGGATCAGTTGCGCATGTCGCTGGCGGCCGATGGGCTGCCTGCCACGGGCGGTGCCGGCTATGAACTGCTGGACGGGCTTTCAGGATTCGGCACCACGTCGCAGATGTTTGACGCGGCCTATTGGCGCGCCAAGGAAGGCGAACTTGCGCGCACGATCCTCGCCTCTGCAGGTGTCCGCGCCGCGCGCGTTCATTTAGCACAAGCCCCCGCGCGCCCCTTTCAGCGCGATATCCGCCCGACGGCCAGCGTCACTATTACCAGCGCCGGGGCAGGTGTCACAGGCTCGCAGGCCAGCGCGTTTCGCCATCTCGTGGCAGCGGCCGTCTCTGGGATGCACCCCGAAGATGTTGCGATCATTGACTCCGTCGCTGGGCTGGTTCCTTCGGGGACAGAAACCTCCCTTCCGTCTTCTACTGGCGAATCGCGCGCGACAGAGCTGAAACGCAATCTGGAACGGCTTCTGGCCGCACGCGTCGGTGTTGGGCGCGCCATCGTAGAGGTCTCTGTCGATCTGGAAACACAAAGCGAATCTGTCGTGGAACGTCGGTTTGAACCCGATGGGCGGGTCGCAATTTCCTCTGACACGGAAGAGAAAAGCAACTCATCAACCCAGCCTGGAGGGCAAGTTACGGTCGCGTCCAACCTGCCGACTGGCGACGCCACAGCGGGCGATCAAGGGCGCAGCAATGCCACAGAAACGCGGGAACGTGTGAACTACGAAGTCTCTGAAACGAAACGGGAAATCACACGAAACCCAGGCGGTCTGCGCAGGCTTTCAATTGCCGTTCTCGTGGATGGAGAGCGGGTTTCCAACCCCGATAGCGTCCAGACCTGGCAACCGCGTTCTGATGCCGAACTTCAAACCCTGAGGGAGCTTGTGGCCTCTGCCGCTGGCCTCGACGAGGCAAGGGGCGATGTGCTGACCCTCAAATCCCTCCCGTTTGAACCTTTTGCGGAAGTTGGAACTGCGGCAGAACCAAGCCTGCTGAGCAATATTGGTCCGATAGACATGATGACGGTGATCCAACTTGCTGCCCTGTCTTTTGTCGCGCTGATCCTAGGGCTGTTTGTTGTCAGGCCGCTTCTAATGGCCGGACAGCGCCGCGATCTGACATCAGCCCCGGAAACCCGCTCACTGCCCGCAGCGCCAAACGGGTTGGCGGACGCTGCCCTCCCGCAAATGGGCACCGCTCGCGTCCTGACCGGAGAGATTGACGACTCAGACATGCCGGAGTTTCCGATGATGTCCTTTGGCGGCAATTCCGACGCAAGTTCAAAGGAAGATCCCGTCACGCGGCTGCGCCGACTGATTGACGAAAGGCAGGCGGAATCAGTTGAGATCTTGCGCGGCTGGATGGAGCAGGAGGAGAAAACGGAATGAACAAGCTCCGCCTAGAGGAATTTCACAATCCAGACGGAAACGATACCGCCCATCCCGAGGCTGCCGAAGATATGCAGACCGAGGATGCAAAACTGGCCGCCTATGAACAGGGCTACGGAGCCGGGTGGGAGGATGCCAGCACGGCCATCGCCGATGACGACGCCCGGATCCGGGCAGAATTAGCCAATCACCTCCAAACGCTCAGCTTCACCTATCATGAAGCGCGGATCCATGTTTTGACAGCGTTGGAACCCTTGCTGATCGATTTCGCGCAAAAGCTGCTTCCCGAAGTGGCGCAAGGGGCTCTTGGCCCCCTCATCCTTGAAACCATGATGCCGCTTGCAGAGACACTGGCAGAGGCGCCGATCAGCTTGAAGGTTCATCCTCAATCCAGGGCGATGATCGAGGCCTTTTTGTCTTCGGCCAAGGCGCCCCCGTTTACGATGCAGGAAGAGATCTCGCTTACTCCGGGCGAGGTGCATCTGCGGCTGGGAGAAGCGGAAACGCAGATTGATCTCGACGCGACCATTCACGCCATTCGCAGCGCTCTGAACGATTTTTTCGAAATCTCCACAAAGGACAAGATCAATGGATGACTTCGCCACCGACAATCCCTTTAGCCAAGTGCCGATTGAAATCACGATTTCTGTCGGCAAAGCGCGCCCAAAAGTGCGTGACCTGCTAAGGTTGGAGCGTGACGCCGTGCTCGCGCTCGATCGGCGGGTGGATGACCCGGTAGAGCTTTATGTTGGCGACCGCTTGATTGCGCGCGGTGAATTGCAGGACATGGGGGGAGAGAACGAGGGGCAGCTTTCCGTCCGCCTGACCGAAGTCGCCAATCTTCGGGGCGGCCTTTGAACAGGGTTCTGATTGCGCTAGCGATCTTACTGCTCATCGCCGCACCGAGCGAAGCACAACAGATTTCCATAGATCTTGGCGAGGGGACGTCCCTGTCCGGAAGGGTCTTTCACCTTCTGGCACTGGTGACCGTGCTAAGTCTCGTTCCCGGTCTTGCCGTGATGATCACCTGTTTTCCGTTCATAGTCACTACGCTTTCGATTCTTCGACAGGCAATCGGGCTCCAACAATCGCCCCCAAACATGCTGATTGTCAGTCTTGCTCTGTTCCTGACATGGTTCGTGATGGAGCCGGTTTTCACAACGGCATGGGAACAGGGCCTGGGGCCGCTGACGCGAAACGAGCTGGATCTTGGGCCTGCCTTTGAGGCAACGCTGGCCCCTTTCAGACTCTTCATGACCGCGCGACTGGATCTCGACACTTTCCTCGAACTCCAGTCCCTGAGACCTGCCGCGGCCATAGCCCCAATCGACGCGCCACTATCCCTCCTCGTTCCAAGCTTTCTCTTGAGCGAGATTCAGCGCGCCTTCGAGATCGGCTTTCTCATCTTCCTGCCCTTTTTGATTATCGACCTCGTTGTCGCCGCGGTGCTGATGTCGATGGGGATGATGATGGTGCCACCCGCAGTGGTCTCACTCCCATTCAAACTGGCCTTTTTCGTTGTGGCAGACGGGTGGGCCTTGATTTCGGGGGCCTTGGTGCGCGGCTATTTCTAGCTTTCACATAGACCGACACGCACAGATCTCCGGTACGGAGGAACATATCATCTTGTGAACAACTTCTGTGGCGGCAAGGCTTCGGATGACCAATCGGGCTGACCCAGAAACGGCCAACTTCCGCTACCACCCAAACCCCAAAGCTTCATGTGATAAAAACGCGGTCCCAACCGAACGATCTGTGGGCGGTCTGCAAAATAAGTCCCACGCTGGCGGCCATTCCCCCAAGCGCCCCCCAAAAGGAAACGCCCCGCAGTGACCTGCGGGGCGCTCTCTTCAGTCAAACAAGAGGGGGCTGAAATCAGCCGCGCTCTTCGATGATCTGCACAAGATGCGAGATCTTGTTAACCATGCCGCGCACCGAAGGGGTGTCTTCGAGTTCACGGGTACGGTTCATCTTGTTCAAGCCCAGGCCCTTGAGGGTCGCGGTCTGAATCGCCGGGCGGCGAGCTGCCGAAGCAACCTGCTTTACAACAATGGTTTTCTTGGTCGCAGCCATGATCAAGCCTCCACGGTTTCGGTGGCGGGTTTGTTCAGGATGTCAGCCACTTTCTTACCGCGACGCTGCGCGATTTGACGTGGGCTTGCTTCCTGCTTCAGACCGTCCAGAGTTGCGCGTATCATGTTGTAGGGGTTCTGCGACCCGATGGATTTCGCCACCACGTCCTGCAGGCCCAACATTTCGAACACGGCGCGCATCGGACCACCGGCGATGATCCCGGTACCAGCCACGGCAGTCCGCATGACAACCTTACCGGCGCCATGACGACCTTCCATGTCGTGGTGCAGCGTGCGGCTGTCTTTCAGCGGCACACGGATCATCTGACGCTTGGCCTGCTCGGTCGCCTTACGAATGGCTTCCGGCACTTCTTTGGCTTTACCTTTGCCAAAACCAACGCGGCCTTTCTGATCGCCCACAACCACCAAAGCAGCAAAGCCGAAGCGCTTACCACCTTTTACGGTCTTGGACACACGATTGATCGCAACCAGACGATCTTGAAATTCCGGGGTTTCATCGCGGCTATCGCGACGGTCCCGACGGTTTTCTTCTCTTGCCATCTGATTACTCCTCAGAACTTCAGGCCACCTTCACGGGCAGCGTCGGCCAAAGCCTTGATCTTCCCGTGAAAGAGGAAACCACCACGATCGAAATAGCACTCTTCGATCCCGGCCTTCTTGGCCCGCTCGGCAATCGCCGCGCCAACTTTCGCCGATGCTTCGACGTTGTTCTTGCCCACGAAGCCCAGATCCTTTTCGAGGGTCGAAGCTGCGGCAAGTGTCACGCCATTTACATCGTCGATCAGCTGGACGCTGATATTCTTGCTGGACCGATGAACCGAAAGACGCGCGCGTCCATTGGCCATCGCCTTGATTTTGTTCCGTACGCGCAAGCGGCGCTTGAGGAACAGCTGTCGTTTTGTGTTCGCCATTTTTACGCCCCTTACTTCTTCTTGCCTTCCTTGCGGAAGACGAACTCGCCCTTATAGCGGATACCTTTGCCCTTGTAGGGCTCGGGCTTGCGCCATTCGCGGATGTTCGCTGCGACCTGACCAACGAGCTGCTGATCAATGCCTTCCACAACGATTTCGGTTTGCTTGGGTGCCGAGACGGTCACGCCAGCGGGAACTTCGAAGTTGACTTCGTGGCTATAGCCAAGCGACAGCTTCAGAACATTGCCAGCCATCGCGGCGCGGTAACCCACACCCTGAATTTCCAGCTCTTTCTTGAAGCCCTCGGTCACACCAGTCACCAGGTTTTCGACCTGGCTGCGGGTCATGCCCCACTGCTGACGCGCGCGCTTGGACGTGCCGCGCGGCTTCACAGTGATGGTTGTCCCTTCGAGCGTGATTGTCACATCGTCGGTTGCGCCGAAGCTGCGGGTGCCCTTGGGCCCTTTGACTTCGATGGTCTGGCCGGACAGGGATGCGGTAACACCCTTGGGCAGCTCGACCGGTTTTTTGCCAATACGAGACATCTTGCCCTCCTCAGAACACGGTGCAGAGCACTTCGCCACCAACATTGGCGGAACGTGCAGCTGCATCGGACATGACGCCTTTCGGCGTGGAGACGATAGAAACACCAAGGCCGTTACGGACCACAGGAATATCCTGCACGCCCATATAGACCCGGCGACCCGGCTTGGAGACGCGCTTGAGGTCGCGAATGACCGGCGTGCCTTCGAAGTACTTCAGGCTGATCGTGATTTCGCCCTGACCGTCAGCGGTCTCGGCTTTCTCATAACCACGGATGTAGCCTTCGTTGGCCAATACATCCAGAACCCATGCGCGCAGCTTGGAAGCTGGCGTCTTTACGGTCGATTTGCCACGCATCTGCGCATTGCGGATACGGGTCAGCATATCGCCGAGAGGATCGTTCATCATCATCGTGCGACCTCCTTACCAGCTGGATTTGACCATGCCGGGGATCTGACCGAAGGAGGCCAGATCGCGCAGCATGATGCGCGAAAGTTTAAGCTTGCGATAATACGCATGCGGACGACCCGTCAGCTGGCAACGGTTGTGCAGGCGCACAGCCGAAGAGTTGCGGGGCATCTCTGCCAGTTTGATCGTCGCCTTGAAGCGCTCTTCCATCGGAAGCGACTGGTCAGAGATCACCGCTTTGAGAGCGGCGCGCTTGGAAGCATGGCGCTTCACAAGGGCTGCGCGCTTCACTTCGCGGTTCACCATGGATTTCTTAGCCATACTTATTTCCCTCCCACGGAGTCAGTGAAGGGCATGTTGAAATGCTTCAACAAAGCCTTCGCTTCCGCGTCGGTTTTCGCGGTGGTACAGATGATGATATCCATCCCCAGAACTTCATCGACCTGGTCGAAGTTGATCTCGGGGAACACGATCTGTTCTTTCAGACCCATGGCGTAGTTGCCACGGCCGTCGAAGGATGTCGGCTTCACACCGCGGAAGTCGCGCACGCGCGGCAGAGCGATAGTGATCAGACGATCGAGGAATTCATACATCCGGTCGCCGCGCAGGGTCACTTTGCAGCCCAGCGGCATTTCTTCACGAACGCGGAAACCAGCGATGGATTTCTTGGCGAACGTGACAACGGCCTTCTGGCCGGCAATCGCGGTCAGCTCTTCAGCGGCCTTTTTCACCTTTTTGGTGTCTTTGACAGCTTCGCCAACGCCCATGTTGATCACGATCTTGTCCAGACGCGGGATCTGCATGTCATTGGTATAGGAGAACTGGGTCTTCATCGCCGGTTTGATCGTATCTTTGAAGATCGACTTCAAACGCGGGGTGTAATTGGCTTCGTCCAACATCAGATCGCCTCCCCGGTGGTTTTTGCAAAGCGCACCTTTGCATCGCCATCCATGCGGAAGCCAACGCGGGTTGCTTTTCCATTGCCATCCAGCAGCGCCAAGTTCGACAGGTCGATCGGCATCGCTTTCGGGATGCGGCCGCCCTGTTCGTTCTGGGACTGTTTGGTGTGACGGATCGCCATGTTGATACCATCAACCACAGCTTTGCCAGCGGTCGGGTTCACAGAGGAAATCTCGCCCTGCTTACCTTTGTCCTTACCGGTCAAAACGACGACCTTGTCGCCTTTTTTGAGTTTCGCAGCCATCAGAGCACCTCCGGAGCCAGCGAGATGATCTTCATGAAGTTCTTTGCGCGAAGCTCACGAACCACCGGCCCGAAGATACGGGTTCCGACGGGTTCACCCTGGTTGTTCAGGATGACTGCGGCGTTGCGGTCAAAACGGATAGCGGTGCCGTCGTCACGACGGACTTCTTTGGCGGTACGAACGACGACGGCTTTACGCACGTCCCCTTTCTTAACGCGACCGCGCGGAATGGCTTCTTTCACCGACACCACGATGATGTCGCCGACCGAAGCATACCGACGGTGCGAACCGCCCAGAACCTTGATGCACTGAACACGGCGAGCGCCGCTGTTGTCAGCAACATCCAGATTGGTCTGCATCTGGATCATTTGGTTTCTCCCGACCTTTGGGGACTGATTTATGCCCCAGGGTTTCGATCAAGCTGGAATGGCGATCACGCTTGCGCGTCAAGCACCACGGTCCAGCGTTTCGTTTTCGAAATCGGCGCACATTCTTCAATACGAACAGTGTCGCCGGTCTTGAATTGGTTGTTTTCGTCGTGCGCCCGGTATTTCTTGGACTTACGGACGGTCTTTTGCAGCAGCGGGTGCTTGAAGCGACGTTCGACCGAAACCGTGATGGTCTGGTTGTTCTTGTCGCTCGTCACGGTGCCTTGCAGGATGCGTTTGGGCATATGCGTGCTCCTCAGTTCGCTGCGGCAGCAGCTTCCGCTGCTTTTTGGTTAAGAACCGTCATGATGCGGGCAACGTCACGACGGACGGTGCGCATACGGGCGGTGTTTTCAAGCTGGCCAGTGGCTGCCTGGAAGCGCAGGTTGAACGCTTCTTTCTTGAGCGCGACAAGCTGATCACGCAGCTGGTCAGGCGTCTTGGCCTTAAGTTCAGTGGCGGTCATGCGCCTTTTCCTTTTCTCAATCACCAGACGGCCCCTTCGGAAAGGGTCACCGTGGACCTGATGGATCAATGACAAACCAACGAATCCGAGTCGCCTCGGAATCGCGGATGGGGCCGTATAGGCGCAGGGGGGTTGAAGGGCAAGGGCAAACTTGGCCGGGCCTAGGGTGTAAGGGCGGTTTCGCCCTTTGCCCAGTGATCCAACCACGCAGCCAGCCCCATTCCGGTCGGGCGAAACTGCTTTCGGATCGGCCAATCGCTTTCGGCATCGGGGCCGTCGCAATCCCAGCCATAGACAGGCAAATCCTCGGTGCTGCAATCAAGGACGGAATAAGCCGTGCACCCCCAATAGACCAGCGGGATGACACCAAGGGGCCAGTCGGGTGCCGGGTCGTCTTCTCGAGTCTCCTCGTCCCTCAGGAAGTTCAGAACCGCGAAGACATTGCCGCCAAAGCCCCGCTTTTCCGTTAGCCGCAGAGACATCAACCCATAGCCCGGCCCGAACCCGCCATTTCCAATCGTCCGGTACAGATCCACCAACAGGGGCGGCACCGCAAAGCCAAGCCGCGCCTCAAGATCAGGAAGCGTTGCCAGATCCAGCGGCGGATCGGGAAGGCCAGGCCGTAGGTCCGTGCAAGTCAGTGGATTTGCCACCCGCGCCTGAATGCGCGCAAGAATGGCGGGCCAGTCTGCCGGGATCATCGGCGCTTAGGCCCATTCGTAGTTGAAGCTGACCGAGATCCGTTCCTCTTCGGCCATATTCATCGGCACCTCATGGCGCAGCCAGCTTTCCCACAGCAGAACCTCGCCCACCACAGGCTTCACATAGACGAAGCTCTGGAGTTCCTGCGGTGCTTTCTTGGTGCGGATCGGGGCGTTCATCATCATCGGCAGTCGCGGGTCTTCCAGCTTCAGCGCAGAGGTGCCCTTGGGCATCGACACATAGGTCGTGCCGGAAATCACCGAATGCGGATGGATGTGGCTGGCATGCATCCCCCCCTCGGGCAGAATGTTGACCCAGAAAGAGCCGCATTTCAGCTTGCGGCCCTGAAGGTCGAACCCAAGATCCTTGCAAAAGGCCGCGACATGTTTGTCGAGCGCCTTCTCCAGATCGCCAAACAGCGGAAAGCGCCACGGCAGATCGTTCAGCGAGGCATAGCTTGTGTAGCCCGGATAACCGTTCTTCTCGCACCAGTCCTGCCCGGCCTCGTCATCCTCGGCGATCGCCATGCACGAAGCGGCGAGCTCTTCAAAGTCGATCGGCTTCTTGGCCAGTTCATTGACTTCGGCGCGATAGAGGCGGGTGACGAAAAGCGAAGAAATCTCGGCCATGGCAGGCTCCCTTGGGCAGTGTGAATGGGCAGCGGAACGGAAAAGGGCCCCACCGTTCCCGGCAGGGCCCCAAGATATCAAAGGACGGGGGTCACCCCGAGGCCCTTACCAGTCTTCACGCTCGACAACGCGCGTGGTGACCGGAAGCTTCATCGCGCCAAGACGCAGAGCTTCGCGGGCGATCACTTCGGACACGCCGTCAATTTCAAACATGATCCGGCCCGGCTTGACCTTGGCTGCCCAATAGTCGGTGGAGCCTTTACCCTTACCCATACGCACTTCGACAGGCTTGGCAGAGACCGGGACATCCGGGAAAATCCGGATCCAGACACGACCCTGACGCTTCATGTGGCGGGTAATCGCGCGGCGGGCCGCTTCGATTTGCCGTGCAGTCACACGCTCAGGTTCAGTGGCTTTCAGGCCGTAAGTCCCGAAGTTCAAAAGGAAACCGCCTTTGGCTTCGCCGTGAATCCGGCCCTTGTGCTGTTTGCGGAACTTGGTCCGTTTAGGTTGCAGCATCTTTTTGCTCCCTTACGCGCGTTCGCGGCGCGGCTGACGCGGAACCGCGCCTTCCTGTGCCTCGGCATGACGACGGTCATGCGCCTGCGGATCATGCTCAAGGATTTCGCCTTTGAAGATCCAGACTTTCACACCAATGATGCCATAAGGCGTCGAGGCTTCGTGCTGGGCATAGTCGATGTCCGCACGCAGAGTGTGCAGCGGAACACGGCCCTCACGGTACCATTCGGTGCGAGCGATTTCAGCGCCACCCAGACGGCCGGCAACGTTCACACGAATACCAAGCGCGCCCATGCGCATTGCGTTCTGAACGCCACGCTTCATGGCGCGACGGAAAGACACCCGACGCTCCATCTGCTGTGCGATCGATTCCGCAACAAGCTTGGCATCCATTTCCGGCTTGCGGATCTCAACGATGTTGAGGTGCAGTTCGGACTCCGTGAACACGGTCAGCTTCTTGCGCAGACCTTCAATGTCCGCGCCTTTCTTGCCGATGATGACGCCCGGACGTGCAGTGTGAATGGTCACACGGCACTTCTTGTGCGGACGCTCGATGATGACCTTGGAGACACCAGCCTGCTTGCACTCTTCGTGGATGAACTCGCGCATGCGGAGATCTTCCAGCAGCAGATTGCCGTAATCCTTGCTTTCCGCGAACCAGCGGCTGTCCCAGGTACGGTTGACCTGGAGGCGCATGCCAATCGGATTGACCTTCTGACCCATTATGCGGACTCCCCGGTTTGACGTACCAAAATCGTAAGCTGGCTGAACGGTTTCATGATCTTGCCGAAACGGCCCCGAGCCCGCGGACGACCGCGCTTCAGCGTCAGGTTCTTGCCGCAGTAAGCTTCGGCAACGACCAGTTCATCCACGTCGAGGCCGTGGTTGTTCTCAGCGTTGGCAATAGCCGACTGAAGGCATTTCTTGACGTCCTGCGCGATACGCTTCTTGGAGAAGGTGAGGTCGGCCAAAGCCTTGTCCACCTTCTTGCCGCGGATCAGGCCAGCAACGAGATTGAGTTTCTGCGGCGAGGTGCGAAGCATCTTGGCAAGTGCCATTGCTTCGTTATCGGCCACGCGGCGCGGATTTTTTGCCTTGCCCATGACTTATTTCCTCTTGGCTTTTTTATCGGCAGCGTGACCGTAGTAGGTCCGCGTCGGCGAATATTCACCGAACTTTTGGCCGATCATTTCTTCGGTCACGTTGACCGGGATGTGCTTCTTGCCGTTGTAAACGGCGAAAGTCAGCCCGACGAACTGCGGTAGGATGGTGGAGCGACGCGACCAGATCTTGATCACTTCGTTCTTGCCCGATTCGCGCGACTTCTCTGCCTTTTTCAAGACATAGCCGTCGACAAACGGGCCTTTCCAGATTGAACGTGCCATGGATCAGCGCCCCTTCTTCTTCGCGTGACGCGAACGGACGATATACTGGTCCGTGGTCTTGTTCTTGCGGGTGCGGTTGCCCTTGGTGCCCTTGCCCCATGGAGTAACCGGGTGACGGCCGCCCGAGGTACGGCCTTCGCCGCCGCCATGCGGGTGATCGATCGGGTTCATTGCCACACCGCGAACGGTCGGGCGAACGCCCTTGTGACGCATACGGCCCGCTTTACCGAAGTTCTGGTTGGAGTGGTCTGCGTTGGAAACGGCACCAACCGTCGCCATGCATTCCTGACGCACCATCCGCAATTCGCCCGAAGACAAACGGATCTGTGCGTAGCCACCATCCCGACCCACGAACTGAGCGTAGGTCCCGGCGGCGCGCGCGATCTGCCCGCCCTTGCCCGGCTTCATTTCGACGTTATGGACGATCGTACCGATCGGCATCCCCGAGAACGGCATCGCGTTGCCCGGCTTTACGTCGGTTTTTGCGCCAGCGATGACGCTATCGCCAACAGCCAGACGCTGCGGCGCGAGAATGTAAGCAAGCTCACCATCCTCATACTTCACCAGCGCGATGAAGGCGGTACGGTTCGGGTCATATTCGATCCGCTCGACGACCGCCACCATGTCACGCTTGGTGCGCTTGAAATCTACGATACGGTAGAGGAGCTTTGCCCCACCGCCCTTGTGCCACATCGTAACACGTCCGGTGTTGTTCCGGCCACCTGTCTTGGTCAAACCCTCAGTAAGGGCTTTGACCGGACGGCCTTTCCACAGCTCCGAACGGTCGATCAGAACCAACCCGCGTTGGCCAGGCGTCGTCGGCTTATACGACTTAAGTGCCATGCTTTCTGTCTTCCGTCAGCTTGAGGGTCGCTTTGCTGCGACCCGAGGTTATAGGGCTCCGTAGATCCCCGAATTTATGCCTTGCTTTCCGCATTCCGGGGCCAAAACCCCACGGATCACAACACACGAACAAAAATCCACGGCCCCGGAAAATCCGGGGCCGCAAGATTCGCTGCCTTTTATCAAAGGCCGGTAGAGACGTCGATAGTATTTCCTTCTTCGAGCGTCACATAGGCCTTCTTCTTGTCGGAACGGACGCCGGGGCGACCTTTGAACCGCTTGACCTTGCCCTTGGTGATGGTGGTGTTGACCGCCTTCACCTTGACCCCAAAGACCGCTTCGACAGCTTCTTTGATCATCGGCTTGGTCGCATCCATCGCCACCTGGAAAACAACCGCATTGGCTTCAGAAGCCATGGTCGCTTTTTCGGTGATGATCGGCTTGCGGATCACATCGTAATGTTCGGGTTTCACGCTCATTTCAAACGAGCCTCCAGTGCTTCGACCCCTGCTTTCGTGATCACCAGCTGATCACGCTTCAGGATGTCATAGACGTTAGCCCCCATGCTGGGCAGCACATCGATGGTCTCGATGTTGCGTGCAGCAAGGGCGAAGTTGCCGTCAATGTCGGCACCGTCGATGATCAGCACGCGCTTCCAACCCAGTTCCTTGACCATCTTGGCAAGGCTGGAGGTCTTGGCATCGGCCATCGTCGCGGCGTCGAGGATGATCAGCTCACCCGCTTTGGCCTTGGCCGACAGCGCGTGACGCAGACCCAGCGCACGGAACTTCTTGGGCAGATCATGCGCATGGCTGCGCGGAGTCGGACCCTTGTAGATACCACCGTGACGGAAAATCGGCGCGCCCTTGTCACCGTGACGTGCGCCACCGGTGCCTTTTTGGCGGTAGATCTTCTTGGTCGAGTAGCTTACGTCCGAACGGCCCAGCGTCGAGTGAGTGCCAGCCTGGGCTTTCGCCCGCTGCCAGCGCACCACACGGTGCAGGATGTCGGCGCGCGGGTCGAGCCCGAACAGAGCGTCGTCCAGATCGATGGAACCAGCTTTGCCGCCGTCTAGCTTGATGACATCAGCTTTCATTTGTCGCCTCCATCAGCTGGGGCATCCGCGGCTGCGGCTGCCTCTGCTGCGGCTTCTGCTGCCGCTGCTTCTGCTGCCAGTGCTTCTGCGCGGGCTGCTTCTTCTTCTGCTGCTGCTGCGGCTGCGGCCTCAGCGGCCTTCTTTGCTGCTTCACCAGCAGACCGCAAAGCGGCCGGCTTGATCGCTGCGTCCGGGATCGCCTTTTTCACAGCATCCTTGACCGTAACCCAACCACCTTTGGAGCCGGGTACAGCGCCTTTGACCATGATCAGGCCGCGGTCGCTGTCGGTTTTGATGACCTGAAGGTTCTGGGTGGTGATACGGGCGGAACCCATGTGACCAGCCATCTTCTTGCCTTTGAAAACCTTGCCCGGATCCTGACACTGGCCCGTGGAGCCGTGCGAACGGTGGCTGACGGACACACCGTGAGACGCGCGAAGACCACCAAAGTTGTGGCGCTTCATCGCCCCCTGGAAGCCCTTACCGATCGAGGTGCCGGCAATGTCCACATACTGACCTTCAAAGTAGTGGTCAGCCGTGATCTCTTCGCCAACGCCGATCATGCAGTCTTCCGTAACACGGAATTCCGCAATCTTGCGCTTGGGCTCTACCGAAGCCTTGGCGAAGTGGCCGCGCATGGCCGCCGTGGTCCGCTTGGCTTTGGCCAGACCCGCACCAAGCTGAACAGCCGTGTAGCCGTCCTTGTCAGCGGTACGCTGAGCCACAACCTGCAGGTTGTCGAGTTGAAGAACGGTCACAGGAATCTGCTTGCCGTCTTCGAGGAACAGCCGGGTCATGCCCAGCTTCTTTGCAATAACGCCAGAGCGCATAATCTGATGCCCCCTTATACTTTGATTTCGACGTCAACGCCCGCAGCCAGGTCGAGCTTCATCAGCGCGTCCACGGTCTGGGGGGTCGGATCGACGATATCGAGAAGGCGCTTGTGCGTCCGGATTTCCCACTGGTCGCGCGACTTCTTGTCGATGTGCGGACCACGGAGAACCGTGAATTTCTCAATCTTGTTCGGCAACGGAATCGGACCGCGCACAGTGGCGCCAGTGCGTTTCGCGGTGTTTACGATTTCCTGTGTGGACGCATCCAACACCCGGTAATCGAAGGCTTTCAGCCTGATACGGATCGTTTGACTTGACATGTTTTGGTGCCCTTTAGGCTTGGCGGGAAATCAGGCCCGATGCTTTACAACACCGGGCCCGACCCCTCTGCCAATAATTAAGCGATGATTTTCGAGACGACGCCAGCGCCGACGGTACGGCCGCCTTCACGGATGGCGAAGCGCAGTTTTTCTTCCATGGCGATCGGGGCGATCAGTTCAACGTTGAACTTCAGGTTGTCGCCCGGCATCACCATTTCGGTGCCTTCCGGCAGCATTACCGTACCGGTCACGTCGGTGGTACGGAAATAGAACTGCGGACGGTAGTTCGCGAAGAACGG
>JAQWYA010000239.1 GCA_029254215.1 Pseudorhodobacter sp.
CAGGTCTTCGTGAACCTCATCACCAATGCCATCTCTTTTTGTGATGAAGGGGATGCCGTGCGCGTCTGGGCGCGGCGGCGCGAAAACCGTGTGCTGATCGTGGTCGAAGACACCGGCCCCGGTATTCCTGAACAGGCCCTGACCAAAGTGTTCAAACGCTTCTATTCCGAACGCCCCGTGGCGCAGTTCGGCGATCATTCCGGCCTTGGGCTTGCGATTTCCAAACAGATTGTCGAGGCGCATGGCGGCGTGATCTGGGCCGAGAACATCCGCCCAACCAATGCGGATGTGACCTCTGAACCGCTTGGCGCGCGCTTTGTCGTGGGCCTTCCTGTCTAGGGGGCGCGTGGGGTGACGGAAAAGCCACCTGCGACATTGGGCGTCTCGATGGCTTTGGGGCGCGGCGATGGTGGCCCAAAACCAGAGCTTGTTCATGCAACAACGATTGCGCTTAACGGGCGCGCAGCCCTGATCACGGGGCCATCAGGCACCGGAAAATCCAGCCTTGCCTTGGGGCTGATGGCCTTCGGGGCCGATCTGGTGGCGGATGATCAAACCCTTCTTGAACGACGTGGCGATCAGATCTGGGCGCGCTGCCCCCCCAGCATTGCCGGAATGATCGAGGCGCGTGGCGTCGGTCTTTTGGCCGCGAAAAGCGTCGATGAGGCCGAAGTGGTGGTGATCGTCGATCTGGCGCATCCGGCCCCGGCGCGTTTGCCGGAAAGAATGGAACGCAACGTCATGGGCGTTGCGATTGACCTTGTACTTGGCGAGCCATCCAGCCACCTTACCTTTGCCCTACTGCAATTGCTAAAACATGGCCGTGTTCCATAGAAAGTGCCGACGACCGTGTCAGACACTCCTGAAACAGCGCACCGCGTCGTGCTGGTGACCGGCCCTTCCGGGGCGGGGCGCACGACTGCAATCAACGCGTTGGAAGATCTGGGCTATGAGGCGATCAACAATCTGCCGCTAAGCCTCGTTCCCCGCCTGATTGACGGAGAGGCGCTGGGCCGCCCGATCGCGCTTGGGGTCGATGTGCGCAACCGGGATTTCAACGCAACCAGTTTGATCGAGTTGATCGACAGGCTGACCCGGAACCCCGATGTCACGATTGAAGTGATCTATCTGGATTGCGACGTGGCCGAACTGATCCACCGTTATTCGCAGACCCGCCGCCGGCACCCTTTGGCCCCCGAAGAAGCGCCCGAATTCGGGATCGAGCGGGAGATTGATCTGCTGGCCCCGATCCGGGTGCGCGCGGATCATCTGATCGACACGACCGGCATGTCCCCGCATGAGTTGAAGGCAGATCTCACACGCTGGTTTGAGACCCATTCCTCGGCGCGGATGGCGGTCTCGGTGCAATCCTTCTCCTATAAACGGGGCGCACCGCGCGGCGTCGACATGATTTTCGACTGTCGTTTTCTGCGCAATCCCCATTGGGAGCCGAGCCTGCGCGACAAGGACGGGCGCGACCCGGACGTGGCCGCCTATATCGCCGAAGACCCGCTTTTCGCCAGTTTCTGCCAGAAAGTCACCGATCTCATCCTGTTTTTGCTGCCGGCACAGCGCGAAGAGGGTAAAGCCCACCTGACCATCGCCTTTGGCTGTACCGGAGGGCAACACAGGTCCGTTGCGATCACCGAACTTATGGCGGTTACGCTTGCACAAGCAGGCTGGGCAGTGGCAAAACGGCATAGGGAGATGGAACGCAGGGCCGCAGCGCGGCCTGCAACGGGGACGGGTGACAAAAGGTGATTGGGATCGTCATTGTTGCCCATGGCGGACTTGCGCGGGAATATCTTTCCGCCGTTGAGCATGTTGTGGGTAAACAACAAGATATGGTCGCAATCGCGATCGAGGAATTGCACGACAGAAGCGGCAAACAGGCGGAAATCTGTGCGGCTGCGGATAAAGTGGACCGCGGCAATGGGGTTGTTGTCGTGACGGATATGTTCGGCGGCTCGCCCTCCAACCTGTCTTTGCCTGCCTGCATCGGCCCCAATCGTCGTATCCTTTACGGGGCCAACCTGCCGATGCTGATCAAGCTTGCGAAATCGCGGGATCTGTCGGTGGCGCAGGCCGTGGCTTTGTCATTGGATGCGGGACGCAAATACATAAACAGCCTTGATCTTGGGGCTGAAGGAAACCGACCATGACGACGCGAGACTTGAAGATTGCCAATGAAAAGGGGCTGCACGCGCGCGCCTCTGCCAAATTCGTAGAAGTGGTGGAGCGCCATAACGCAACGGCCGAAGTCTCGAAAGACGGGATGTCGGTTTCGGGCGATTCGATCATGGGGCTTTTGATGCTCGCAGCGTCTCGGGGATCCACGATCGAGGTGAAAACCCAAGGCGAAGAGGCTGAAAAGCTGATGGACGCGCTGGAGGCCCTGGTGAACGATCTTTTCGGCGAAGGATTCTAATCCAAAGGCGGGGGCTTACGGGTGAATGGGCGCAATCCACCGACGCGGTTTTCGGATCAGCCCGGCTTCAAGCCCTATGACAAGCGCCGCTTGTCCTATGCCAGTACCTTCACCAACCCGTGGAAAGCGGGGGTCATTCGCGCCATTGAATGGGTTACGGGCAAGCTGACGCTCTTGCGCATGATCCGGCGGTTTGAGGCCAGCCAAGAGGTTCACGGCCAAGCGTTCTGGGGCAAGGCGCTTTCGGTCATGGGGATCGATTTGCGCACCCCGCCCCAGCAAATTGCCCGCATTCCGGCCACCGGCCCTCTGATTGTTGTGGCCAACCATCCGCATGGCTTGGTGGATGGCATGGTCCTTGCGCAGTTGATCGGCACGGTGCGGCAGGATTACAAAATCCTCACCCGTTCCCTGCTGACAGGGGTGGAGGAGATTGCAGAATTCATGATCTCGGTCCCCTTCCCGCATGAGGAGGACGCCCAGCAACAAAGCCT
>JAQWYA010000004.1 GCA_029254215.1 Pseudorhodobacter sp.
TTGAACGCCGAAGAACCCGCCGAGGAAATCCTGCTGCCCGAGCCCCCGCTGACCGAAGCCTTCGCCGGGTTCTCCCCATCGGTCGAATTGATCGCAGGCCAGCCGGATCCGTTTTCGGGCGTCCTCGGCCTTGATCTTGTCGATGTGGCCCGGACCGGGTCGGGCCAGCCCGCGCTTGATCTGACCAGAGAGGTCAGCACCACCGACGGTCAGTCGGTCCTTTATGTGAAAAGCAGGGCTGCAAACGTCCGGCTTGGGCCATCGACCGGATATGCCGTGGTTGGCCGCGTGGTCGCGAATGAGGCCGTCTCGGTGCTGGAACCGGCAAGGGATGGATGGGTTCGCATCAAGCAAGAGGGCGATGGGTTTGAAGGCTACATTGCCGCCAGCCTTTTGACCGATGTCGAACCGGCCTCGGGTTTTTGACGCAGGCAAACCCCGCGAAAGCGGTTTGCGCAAGACGCCAAAAACCCATACCACCCTTGCAAGCACAAGGGGGCCGCCATGGCGCAAAGATCGGTTTTGATCACAGGATGCTCTTCGGGAATCGGGTTGGATGCAGCCCGAACCTTGGCAAAGCGGAATTGGCGCGTTTTTGCCACCTGCCGGGCCGAGGCGGATTGCGAACGCCTGCGCGGCGAAGGGCTGGAAAGCTTCCGGCTTGATTACGATGATGAGGCCAGTATCGCCGCCGCCGTTGCCGAAGTTGCCAGCCGCACAGGCGGGACATTGGACGCGCTGTTCAACAACGGGGCCTTCGCGATTCCCGGCGCGGTCGAGGATGTTCCCCGCGCCGCGATGAAAGCCATCTTTGAGACAAACTTGATCGGCTACCATGATCTGACCTGCAAGGTGATCCCGATGATGCGCCGTCAGGGGCATGGGCGGATCGTCAACAACTCTTCGGTTCTGGGCTTGGTGGGCGCGCGGTGGCGCGGGGCCTATGTAGCCACGAAATTCGCCCTTGAGGGCCTCAGCGATACGCTGCGAATCGAATTGCGCCCGACCAATATCAAGGTCTGCCTGATCGAACCCGGACCGATCCCGTCGAAATTCCGCGAAAACGCGATCTCGCAATTTGAACATTGGATCGATGAGGACGCCTCCCCTATCAAAGCCGATTATGCGGCTTTTCGCGCGAATTACGTCAACTCCACTGCCCCGAGCCGCTTTGAACTTCCGGCCTCGGCAGTCACCGAAAAACTGATCCACGCGCTGGAAAGCCCCCGGCCAAAGGCGCGCTATTATGTCACCAAGGCAACCCATATCATGGGCATTGCCCGGCGCATCCTTCCCGACGCAGCCCTTGACTGGCTGATCGCAAAAGGCTGAGCCGAGGGAAGAAAAGCGGCGGTCCGGGGTCGCTTTTGCGCAGGCCCCGCCTAGATCGCTAGGACAACCAAAAGGAAACCAGAATGCTGAGCGACCCGTTATTCATCATTGCCGCCATCGCCTGTCTGGGTGTGCTGTTCATCCTCATGCTGGGGATAGGCTCCTTCGGCAAGGGGGGCGAGTTCAACCGAAAGAACTCCAACAAACTGATGCGATGGCGGATCTATGCGCAGGCGGCGGCTGTCGCCTTGATCATCCTCTTTGTCTTTGTGCGCCGGATGGGGGGGCAGTAATGGTCGTTCTTTCAAAGATTTACACGAAAACTGGCGACAAGGGCGAAACCGCCTTGGGCAATGGCGACCGGATTGCGAAACACTCGCTGCGGGTCAGCGCCTATGGCACGGTGGATGAGACCAACGCCACGGTCGGGCTTGCGCGGCTTCACGCCAGCGGTGACCTCGACGCGGCCCTGTCGCGGATTTCCAACGACATGTTCGATCTGGGGGCCGACCTGTGCACCCCTGACCGCGACAAGGATGCCGAAGCGCCCTACCCCCGGCTGCGGATGGTCGATGCGCAGGTCGACCGGCTGGAAACAGAAATCGACGCGATGAACACCAAGCTCACGCCGCTGCGCAGTTTCATCCTGCCGGGCGGCACCGCGCTGGCCGCACAATTGCATCTGTGCCGCACCGTTTGCCGGAGGGCAGAGCGGCTGGTGGTCGAACTCTCGGCGGTCGAAGATGTGAACCCGGCGGCGATCAAGTACCTGAACCGTCTGTCAGATTGGTTCTTCGTTGCGGGCCGCATCGCCAATAATGATGGCAAGGACGATGTGCTTTGGGTACCGGGCGCAAACCGCTGATCAATCCGCCCCGGCAAGGCCGCGAAATTTCGCCGCAGGTTTGAAACGCGGCGTCCTTAGGCGAATTACGGTCGATTTTGCCCTGTTTTCCGATGTCACTTGCCGCTAACACATGGCCAAGGCTTTATCTGCCCCGTCAGGGGCCTGAAACCAAGGAGAAACTCGCCCATGAAGGTGCTCGTACCTGTTAAGCGCGTTATCGACTATAACGTGAAAGTTCGCGTCAAGGCGGACGGATCGGGCGTCGATCTTGCCAACGTGAAAATGTCGATGAACCCGTTTGATGAGATCGCCGTCGAACAGGCCATTCGCCTCAAGGAAGCTGGTAAGGCGGAAGAGATCATCGCCGTGTCGATCGGCGTGAAGCAGGCGCAGGAAACCCTGCGGACCGCTTTGGCCATGGGTGCTGACCGTGCGATTCTGGTGATCGCGTCGGACGATGTTCACAACGACATCGAACCGCTGGCCGTTGCCAAAATCCTCAAGGCCGTGGTCGAGGCAGAGGGCGCAGATCTGGTTCTGTGCGGCAAGCAGGCCATCGACAATGACATGAACGCCACCGGGCAGATGCTTTCCGCGCTTCTGGGCTGGAGTCAGGCGACCTTTGCCTCGGAGCTGGACATTGACGGCGGTCAAGCTGTCGTGACCCGCGAAGTGGATGGCGGTTTGCAGACGATCAAGGTGTCCATGCCGACGGTCGTCACCGTGGACCTGCGCCTGAACGAGCCGCGCTATGCCTCGCTGCCCAACATCATGAAGGCCAAGAAAAAGCCTTTGGATGAAAGGACCGCCGCCGATTATGGCGTTGACGTCACACCGCGTCTGAGCGTGTTGAAAACAACCGAACCTGCGGGCCGCAAGGCTGGCGTCAAGGTGGCTTCGGTAGAAGAGCTGATTGCGAAACTCAAAGACGAAGCGGGGGTAATCTGATGTCTGTACTTCTTCTGGCTGATGTCGTGAATGGCGCGCTGGCAACCGATCAGGTGGCCAAGGCGCTGACAGCCGTAAAGGCTTTGGGGGCTGTCACCGTTCTGGTCGCGGGCAAAGGTGGCGACGCTGCCGCAGCCGAGGCTGCAACGCTTGATGGCGTCTCGAAGGTGATTTTCGCCGAAGATCACGGCTATTGCCATGCCTTGTCGGAACCGACCGCCGCCCTGATCGTCTCGCTTGCCGCTGATTATACCCATATCGCTGCGGCCTCTGGCGCGTTTTCCAAATCGGTGCTGCCGCGCGCAGCCGCGCTTTTGGATGTCATGGTGATCTCGGAGGTTCTGGCCGTTATCGATGCCGATACGTTTGAACGCCCGATCTATGCCGGGAACGCGATTCAGACAGTGAAATCCTCGGATGCCAAGAAGATCATGACGATCCGCACGGCAACCTTTGATGCAGCCGGAACGGGCGGCGCTGCGCCGGTTGAAACCCTGGGGGCCGCGAATGCCGCTGGCCTTTCCGAATGGGTCGAAGACAAGGTTGCAGCCTCTGACCGGCCCGAGCTGACAAGCGCGGGGATCGTGGTTTCGGGCGGACGCGGCGTTGGTTCTGAGGCCGATTTCGCGCTGATCGAAAAGCTGGCCGACAAGCTGGGGGCCGCCGTTGGGGCCTCTCGTGCAGCGGTCGATTCGGGCTTTGCGCCGAATGACTGGCAGGTTGGCCAAACCGGCAAGGTTGTGGCCCCGGATCTTTATGTCGCCGTTGGCATTTCGGGTGCGATCCAGCATTTGGCCGGGATGAAAGACTCCAAGGTGATCGTTGCGATCAACAAGGATGAAGAGGCCCCGATCTTTCAGGTGGCCGATTATGGCCTTGTCGCCGACCTCTTTACCGCCGTGCCGGAGCTTTTGGAAAAGCTCTGATCCGCAAGGACTGGTTCTGTCGATCAAGGGCATCCCTTCGGGGGTGCCCTTTTTTCATTTCGCAGGCATCAGCAGTTTCAAGGCAGCCTCTAGGGCCGCAGCGGCCTCGACATGTGCCAAAGGCCCCGGCGTGTCGAGGGCGGCAGGTTCCTCCAGCGGATCGAAAACCTTGCGGGTCACCGGTTCTGTCGCGGCGGCAAGGCTGATCACATATTCCACATAGGCGTCGGCGGCGCTGCGCAATTCGGCGATCATCTTGGCATCGACCAGAAGCGGCCGCGCTGATGGCTCCGGCTCTGGCGCGGCGGGAGGGGGCGGCTGATCGGCCATCCACAGCAGCACAACCTTGCCCGAAAGCCGCCCCAGAAGCTGCCGCATCCGATCCAGCCAGACGGCCCGCAGTTCAGCCGCAACCAGCGCAAACCGTTTCGGCGAGACATGATGCAGCGTTTGCACCAAATGCCCGGTAAAGTGGAACTCCGTGAAATCCACCTCCGGAAACAGGGAGCGGAGCCAAGGCGTTGCCATCACAAAGCGGTCATTGCGCCGGGGATGCACCGTGTAAAACCGGTTGGAGACATTGGCTGCCCCGATCAGTTGAACAATCGCCACCTCTGACGCTGCGGCGATGGCCAGCGTGCCCGGATCATTCAAATAGGCATCCGGCCCTGCGTTCACATAGCCAAGGTTCACAACCAACCTGTCTGTTTTTTGTGCAAGAACAGACGGGTACGGCTGCGCCACAAACTTCCCGTAGGTTTCCGTCCCCCCAAGAACAACCGTATAAGGCCGGTCAAGAGCCTGTTTTGGCCCCCGAAAGATCAGTTTCGACATGCCATACCGGCATGGCGAATAGTCGAGCGACCCCGCGCCCGAATAAACAAAGGCCATGACACCCACCCAGAATTCAATTCACCCACGCAAAAGCCTGCCCGACAGCCCTTACCAAAGCGCTAAATTCGGGATTTTCAGAGAATGCGGGGCATTTTGGCAATTTGGCCGAGGTATGCCTGCCCCGGCCTTGCACCGTCCCCCGACCAGCGCATATGGTTTGCGGCGACAGCATGATCAGGAGAGCACGAAAAATGGATATCCGTTCGGTGGGCATCGTCGGCGCGGGCCAGATGGGCAATGGCATTGCACATGTCTTTTCACTTGCCGGCTATGACGTGCTGCTTTCTGACATCAGTCAGGACAGTCTCGACAAAGCGGTCGCGTTAATCGACCGCAACATCGAACGGCAGGTGTCCCGCGGCAAAACCACGGCGGAGGCCAAAAGCGATGCCATGGGCCGCATCAAGACCACGCTGAAGCTGCCGGAACTGGGCAACTGTGACCTGATCATCGAGGCCGCGACTGAGCGCGAAACCGTCAAACAGGCGATTTTCGACGATCTGCTGCCGCATCTTCTGCCGCATACGATTCTGACGTCGAACACCTCCTCAATTTCGATCACGCGCCTTGCAAGCCGCACCGACCGTCCGGAAAAATTCATGGGTTTCCATTTCATGAACCCGGTTCCAGTGATGCAACTGGTCGAATTGATCCGGGGCATTGCCACCGACCGCGAGACCTATGACACGCTTTTGGGCGTTGTGGGAAAGCTGGGCAAAACCGCTGCTAGTGCCGAAGATTTCCCCGCTTTCATCGTGAACCGCATCCTGATGCCGATGATCAATGAGGCGGTCTACACGCTTTACGAAGGTGTGGGCTCTGTCCGCTCGATCGACGAATCGCTGAAACTGGGGGCGAACCACCCGATGGGGCCGCTGGAATTGGCCGATTTCATCGGTCTGGATACCTGTCTGGCGATCATGAACGTCCTGCATGATGGGCTCGCGGATACGAAATACCGCCCCTGCCCGCTGCTGACGAAATATGTCGAAGCCGGCTGGCTGGGCCGCAAGACCAAGCGCGGGTTTTACGACTACCGCGGCGAGGTTCCGGTTCCGACGCGCTGATCCCCTTGTAATTCCAAGGTTTTTAACCGCAGCCACGCCGACAGGGCGCGCGGATTGTCAGCCTTCGCCTCCCATTCGCAGGGGGGAATGGGCGCGCCCACCACAGGCGCTTGGGGCTTGCCCAAGGCGTGAACCACCTCATGGATCAGCAACCCCTGCCGCACCGTGGCCGACAGCAGGCTTGCAATCTGGTAGAGCCGGGAATTCTGGCCAGGAAAGTAGACCGGCAAGACTGTTGCCTGGCTGCGCGTGATCATCTTGGCCGTGAAGGGATTCCATTCCCTTTCAATCGCGGGGCCGAAGAAACGATCTGCCGAGGCGACGGCCCCGGACGGAAACAGGATGATCACCCCGCCTTGCGCCAGATGTGCCATGGCGAGGCGGCGCATCTCTAGGCTTTGTTGCTGGGCGTCCTCCTCATGCGGGAAGGGGACCGAGATCATGAATTCTGCAATCTCCTCCACCCCTGTCAGCAGGGAACGGGTGAGGATTTTGTAATCCTGCCGCACCGT
>JAQWYA010000046.1 GCA_029254215.1 Pseudorhodobacter sp.
GGCCTTGCCTAGGGTGCGCTGATCGCCGCCGGGATCGCGCTAGTCCCACACGAAGATGATGCGATGTGCTGGGGACTTGCCGAGATCCGGGGGGCCGGGCGCTTGTCGTCCGGCGTCGAGCAGGTAAAGTCCGCGGCCTAACGAAGAAGGAGATCGGCAATGTCAATCCTGACATTCAGGCGCGAATTCGGGGGCGTGGCGCTGCTGACGCTGGGGCTTTCGGCCTGCCAGATGGATGATATGCACAAGCCCGGCGCGATGGACAATCTGCCGCCCAAAGTACAGGCGGTTGCGGGGCCGACGCGGGCCTGTCAGCAGGCGGCAGCGGTGCAGCAGATGCAGGTGGTCAGCCTCGGCGATTTCGTCCGCGACACCTCCGTCAAGGCGCCCTATGCGCTCAAGGCGATCGTGCATGTGACCGGCGCGCAGGGCAGCAAGAACCTCGTCTGCCATTACGATACGCAACAGGCCAAGGCGCGGCTGTCGCTGAGCTGAGCCGCATCGATTGCGGGGGGCTGAACGCCCCCTTCGCGCGGGGCGAAGACGGTTGCGCAAAGCACCGTTTCCCGGCACAAGGGGGGATGGTGGCCCCGTGGCTTAACTGGATAGAGCAGCCCCCTCCTAAGGGGCAGGTTACAGGTTCAAGTCCTGTCGGGGTCACCATCTTCGCCTTGAGTGCAAATGAAATTCTGCATGGGATGCCATCCGCGTCATCGGGTCCAACGCTGATCATCCCGGTCACATCGACCTGCGGGACAATCAACGCCTGACCGCTAAGGGTAGACCTCAGGCAATCGCGGTGGGGGAGGCGCTTTTTCGGGTCTTCCGTTTTGGCAGGCCCCTGAGGGGGGCAGAGGCTGCGACCTGCGTTGCGCAATGTCGCATGTTTTGGGTCGTTTGGTTGCGCCTGAGGCGGTCACGGCACGCTGTTGCGGCCAGAAATACACATCCCCCCTTGGCCTTTTGGCCGCTGATGCGCATATAAGAGGCGAAAAAGCGGACCAAGGGGAATTCGATGCTTACATTTGGCAATTCGGCGGGGGCGGCGGCCCCTAAAGCGGCGAGCGACCTTATCAAAGACACTTCCGAAGCCACTTTCATGGCTGATGTGATCGAGGCAAGCCAGACCGTCCCGGTGATCGTGGACTTCTGGGCGCCTTGGTGCGGGCCGTGCAAACAGCTTGGACCTGCGCTTGAAGCGGCTGTGACGGCTGCCAAGGGCAAGGTGAAGATGGTCAAAGTCAATGTCGATGAAAATCAGGGCATTGCGGGCCAGTTGCGGATTCAATCGATCCCAACGGTCTATGCGTTCTTTCAGGGCAAGCCAGTGGATGGCTTCCAAGGGGCGCTTCCGGCATCAGAGCTGAAGACCTTTGTCGACAAGCTGGCGAAACTGGCTGGCCCCGGCGAAGAAGAAGAGGGTCTTGCCGAAGCGCTGGCCATGGCCGAACAGATGCTGACCGATGGCGAGGCCGCAGATGCCGCCGAAACCTTTGCCGCGATTCTGGAGGAAGAGCCTGAGAACGCAACGGCGCTTGGGGGCCTGTCGCGCGCCTATCTGGCGATTGGCGAGGTTGACCGGGCCGAAGCCGTTCTGAACGGCGCGCCCGCCAAAATCGCGACCCATGTCGATATCGAAGCTGCCCGCGCCCAGATCGCCTTGGCCCGGCAGGCGGCCAATGCCGGCCCCGAGGCCGAACTGCGTGCCGCGGTAGAGGCTGACCCGACCAATGCGCAGGCGCGCTATGATCTGGCGCTGGCGCTGCATGCCTCGGGCAAGGTGGCCGAAGCGGTGGATGAGTTGCTGGACCTGTTCCGCCGCGATCGGGAGTGGAACGAAGGTGCCGCCAAAACCCAGCTTTTGACGATTTTTGACGCTCTCAAGCCTCAGGATCCGATTGTCCTGAAAGGACGGCGTCGATTGTCTTCGATGATATTTGCCTGAGCCGGTTTCCGGCCTAGGTGCAACGGAATGAAAAACATCCTTGACCTTCCCGAGACTATTCCGGTTTTCCCGTTGCCCGGCGCGCTTTTGCTGCCTCGGGCGCGGCTGCCGCTGCACATCTTTGAGCCGCGCTATCTTCAGATGATCGATGATTGTCTGAAAACGCCGTCGCGGCTGATCGGCATGATCCATCCGCGCGATTTGCCGGGTGGACATGTGGTGAAGGGCGAAAGCAAACTTCACGCGATTGGCTGCGCGGGACGCCTCACCGGGTTTTCGGAAACCGAGGATGGGCGTTACATGATCTCGCTGACCGGGGTGTCGCGGTTTCGCGTCACGCAAGAGGTGAGCGGCTTTACCCCCTACCGCCGGGCAACAGTGGATTGGGCACCTTTCGTGCGCGATTTGGGAAAGCCGGAAACGGACCCCGGCTTCAAACGAGAGCCGTTCATGGCCCTGTTGGCGCGGTTCTTTGAGGCGATGGAGCTTTCGACCGACTGGAGCAGCCTCAAAGAGGCGGATGCCGAGATGCTGATCAACTCGCTCTCGATGCTATGCCCGTTCTCGCCCGAGGACAAACAGGCGCTTTTAGAAGCGCCGTCGCTGACGAACCGGCGGGAAACCATGGTGACGCTGATCGAATTCGCGCTGCGTGGCGGCAGCGGAGAGGAGTTGATGCAATGAGTGACACCGCTGAATTTGACCGCAGGATGCTGGAGGCCCTGGTCTGCCCGGTTACGCAATCTGTGCTGGCCTATGACGCGGCGGCGCAAGAGCTGGTCTCCAAGACCGCGAAGCTGGCTTTCCCGATCAGGTCTGGCATTCCGATCATGTTGGTCTCGGAAGCCCGCAACCTGTCCTAGACGATCAAAGGGCGGCGACGATAAAAGGGCGGCTCCCGCCCGTCTTTGGGGCGCAAGATTTGCGCCCCTCATCCCGTTGGGCCAAGCGCCGCCTTTGGCGGCGCGGTTGTGCAAAAGACCGGGTGGCCTACGACACCCCCAAGCTGGAATAGGGCAGAAAGCGCACCGGATCGCCCGGAGCAATCTCTTGCGCTTCGTCGGGCAATTCGACCAGCCCCGTCGCCCAACTCAGGCCCGAGATCCGACCCGACCCCTCTGAGGCAAAACACTCCACCCGGCCATCCGCCCCGATCCTTGCGCGCAGATATTCCCGGCGCCCGGCCTTCTTGCGTTTGGAGAAGGCGGCGGGCAGCATCTGGCCCAGCGGCTCCGTCCAGCCTGCGCCCGCCAGAGCAGACAGGGCCGGCCGCGCGAAGATCAGCGCGCAGACCAAGGCGGCAACCGGATTGCCCGGCAGCCCGAAGACCGGCACCTCTTGCCAAAGCGCCAAGGCGAGCGGCCGGCCGGGTTTGACGGCGATGCGCCAGCTCGACAATGTGCCGGATGTCCGCAAAATCCGCGAGACGTGATCCTCATCCCCGGCGGATGCCCCGCCCGAGGTCAGGATCACATCCGCCTCTTGTGCTGCCCTGTCGAACCGCTTGCGGATCAGATCGGCATCGTCGCGGATATGGCCAAGATCAACAGGCTCATAGCCCCAGCCCTCGGCAAGGCTCAGCAGCATGGGGCGGTTGGCGTCATAGATCTGATGCGGGGCGGCGTTCTTGCGCACAATTTCATCGCCGGTGGACAAAACGCCCACGCGCAAGCGCCGGTAGACCGGCACCTCTTGCAGCCCAACCGCTGAGAGGAGCGCAATATCCGGCGCGCGCAGGCGGGTTCCGGCTGGCAGGATCTCTGTCCCCGCGACCACATCCTCCCCCGCCTTTCGGGTGTTGGAGCGAGCTTTCAACGGCCCGTCAAAGACCACGACAGCCCCATCGGTGGCGCAATCTTCCTCCAGCACCACGGTATCGACCCCCTCGGGGAGTATCGCCCCAGTGAGGATGCGCACAGCCTGCCCGGCAGGGACGGCCCCGGCAAAGGGTTGCCCCGCCGCAGCCCGCCCTGTGACCAAGGGCAGACGCTGCACACCTGATCCGGTCGCGGCATGGGCAAAGCCATAGCCATCCACCGCGGAATTCGGCATCGGCGGGTTCGACCGCGGGGCTGTCACGCCCTGCGCCAGAATACGCTGCCGCGCGGCCGCAAGCGGCACGGTTTCTTGCAGGGTCACCGGCACAAGACCCGCGCGCAATCTGTCCAGAGCCTCTGCGACGGGCACCCAATCCACCCCTTGCGGCATCGCGAAACAGTCGTTCTTCAATCGCGGCGGGGTCAGGCCCGCGCTGTCCATGTTCAGGCCCAGAATCCAGCCCTCCTCAGTCCGGGCGAGGTCGGGAACAGCGTTGAGGGCTGTCTCCAACTGGCCTTGGCCCTGCCACGCCGCAATCTTTGCGGCCAGGTGCCGAACCTGCACCTCATCCTTGATGTCTTCGGGCTGCGTCAGAGCCGCGATTTCCGCCGCGAACAGCGAGGGCCAGATTTCAGCCAGAACGATCGGCGCCTCGGCTGGCTGGAAGGGCCAGACAGAAACGGCCCCGTCCAATTGGGCGCGTATCCGCGACAGGCTGGCCATCCCCGTCAACGCCTGAGAGCCAACCGCCCCCGCCCCGCCAAGCTGCCAGCAGGAAAAAGCGCCTTTCGCAAGATTTTCGCACTGGCGGTGTTCGGGAAGCCCATGGCCTGCCCGGTCGCGACCCTTGCGCGGCAAATGCGCCAGATCGGTGGCGCTCGCGTTGAACCAGAAAGGGCCAGTGCCAGGCAGGCCCGCATTGATCCTGTCCGCCAGTTCAAACCGGTTATTGCCCGAGGGGCTGTCGTGCAACTCAGCCGCCAGCCAATCCCACAGCGCAAGGGGCCCGCCACTGCCAACCAGATGCGCCGCAAAACCCGCAGGATAGCCGAAGGGAAAGTCAAAGCCCGCCAGAACGCGCCGTCCCGCCGCCAGCTCTTCTGCCAGAAAGCGCAAAAGCCAATCCTCAGCGCATTGGCGATTGCGCAGATAGACAGAGGGCTCGGCCCGTCCCTCCCGGATCACAGCGGCCCAGATTGCATCGGCCTTGGGGCTTGGGCCGCGGTCATTTCCACCGGACCAATCCACCATGAGAAAGGTTTGAAACCCGCTCACAAGCCCACCTCTGCAAGAATGAAATCGGCGATTGCCGCCGTGTCATCGAGATCAAATACGGGCAGACCAAGCCCCGATTGGTTGACCTGATTTGCAGAGTCCGAGGCCACAGCCCGGATTGTCGGATTCTGAGAGGCCAGCAAGGGCCGTCCCGTTTCGGCCCGGTGCGCCTCTACCTTCGGATGCGGGGCGGTTTTATACCCTTCGATCAACACCAGATCGACGGGGTCCAACTTGCCAAGCAAAGCGTCCAGCGCGGGTTCCGGTGCATCGCGCAATTCCGTCATCAGCGCCCAACGAACCGGAGAGGAAACCAACACCTGCGCCGCCCCCGCCTGCCGGTGCCGAAAACTGTCGCGGCCCTCATGGTCGATATCGGTCGCATGATGCGCATGCTTGACCGTGGAAACCCGAAATCCCCGCCCGGTGATCTCGGTGACCAGACGCTCCATCAGGCCGGTTTTGCCTGCATTCTTCCAGCCCGTGACGCCGTAAACCCTCATGCAATCCCCGCCAAAAGCCGCTCTGCCTCCAGAATATCCTCGGGCGTGTTGACGTTGAAGAACGGATCGAAGGGCAGGGCTGAAAAATCGGCCTGCCCGGCGGCATGGGCCTCCGTCCACAGGACGATCTTGCGCAATCCACCCTTGAGAGCGTCCCGCAGATCGTCCCGCAAGGCCACGGGCCACAGACCAAAGGTCGGCTGGCGGAACATCTTTTCGCCGGGCAGACCGCTGGCCGCAAGGCAAAGGCCCGACGGCCCCGCCCCCGCTTGCAACTGCACCACCAGATCCGCCGGAAAGAACGGCGTATCGGCGGCTGCGGTGACAATCGCCTCCGCGCCGATCTCTGCCGCCCAATCCAGCCCGGCCAGAACGCCCGCAAGCGGCCCAGCATAACCCTCCAGACTGTCGGGCAGCACGGGCAGGCCGTAGCTGGCAAACCGGGATGGGTCACCATTGGCGTTCAAGGCCAAATCGCCACATTGGGGGCCGAGCCGATCTATCACATGGTCCAGAAGCCGCCGACCGCCGACCTCTCGCAACCCCTTGTCGCCGCCGCCCATGCGGGTGGCGCGCCCTCCTGCCAGAATGACGCCCGGAATGGCCTTTTGCATCACTTTGGCCCTTTCATCTGTTCAAAAATATCCCGGAGGGTGAATGGCCGCAGGCCAGAGGGGGGCTGGCCCCCCTTTCCCTCGCCGCCACCCCGCACAGGTTTAGATGATCTCATTCCTGCGCGCCCTTGCGACCTGATCGGCGGCCCTCTTCTGCCACCATCGCGGGGTCAGCGTCCCGGATCAGACGATCTTCGCCCGAGAGGCAGATAAAGCGCTGCCCCCGCATGCGACCAATCAGCGTCAACCCGACCTCGCGCGCGATCTCCACCCCCCAGGCGGTAAATCCTGACCGTGAGGCCAGCACCGGGATCCCCATAAGGGCGGTCTTGATCACCATCTCCGACGTCAGCCGCCCGGTGGTATAAAGGATCTTGTCCTGTGCTGCGACGCCGTGCCGGAACATGAAGCCCGAGATCTTGTCCACAGCATTATGCCGGCCCACATCTTCCATATAAACCAACGGCTTGTCTTCTTGGCACAGGACGGTGCCATGAATGGCGCCCGCCTCCAGATAGAGGGAGGGCATGGTGTTGATCTGATGCGCCAGTGCATAAAGCCAGCTTGTTTTCAGCGGGGCGGGGGGCAGCATAAGCCCCTCCAGCCCTTCCATCATATCCCCGAAGACGGTCCCCACAGCGCAGCCGCTGGTGCGGGTCTTTTTCTTGACCTTCTCTTCATAAGAAGTCTGGCGTTCGGTCCGGACCACGACTGTTTCAATCTCTTCATCGTAATCGACGCCTGTGACACGATCATCGGCGCGCAACATCCCCTGATTGCGCAGAAAGCCGATCGCCAGGTAATCCGGGTAATCGCCAATCGTCATGGCGGTCACGATCTCTTGGCTGTTGAGGTAGATCGTCAGCGGACGCTCTTCGACCACAGAGATTTCAACCTTTTCTCCGGTATGATCTGTCCCGGAAATGGCGCGGGTCAGCCGGGGGTCCCGAGGGTTGGGTAGGACGGGATATTCTGGGGTCATGGGGCGCTTTCCTTGAGGCGGTTCATCTTGTATTCGAGAGGCCGGAGTTGCAAGGGGGCGACCATGCTGGGGTATATCAGATCCGGGGTTGGCACTGTTCCTCCGGGAGGGGCCGATCTTTTGCTGGCGCGGGTTGCGGCAACCTTGCAGGCAGAGGGCGTGCCGCTGGCCGGTGTCGTGCAGGTCAATGAGGTCTTTGACCCGGCGCGCCCCTGTCATATGGATTTGCATGTGCTGACCGGCGGCTCTGTCATTCGGATCAGTCAGGATCTGGGGGCACTGTCCAAAGGCTGCCGTCTGGACCCGTCCGGTCTGGAGCAGGCGGTTGGACTGGTCATTCAGGCGCTGGAGGGCGGGCCTAGGCTGCTGATCCTCAATAAATTTGGCAAGCAAGAGGCAGATGGCCGCGGGTTTCGCCCCGTGATCGGGCAGGTGATTGCTGCGGGCGTGCCGGTTTTGACGGCCGTGAGCCAAACCAATCTTGAGGCCTTTGAACGGTTTTCAGAAGGGCTGGGGGAGGCTCTGCCGATGGATCTGGAAAAGATCCTTGGCTGGTGCCGGGCGCAAATCTGAGGGCGTTTTCTGGTGTCGGGCGGCGCAGGGGGGCTGTCTGCCCCCCTCCGGGCCTGATGGCCCGCCCCCCGAGGATATTTTTGAACAGATGAAGGGGGCGGGCGGATTTTTTAAGCTTCGTGCCGGAGGCTCAATGCTTGGGGACTAGTGATTGTCGCGGGGCAGGTCTTTGCCGACGCGGTGATAGCTTGTTGCCAGTTCCAGACAGCCGCCATCGGCCAATTGGCCGACATGGGTGCGGTAGATTTCCTGCCACGGGGTTTGGTGATGCAGGACGGGGGCCACCCAAGCTGCCTTTCGCTTTGCCCATTCGGCATCGTCCACCAAGGCGTTGAGGGTGCAGGCTGTCAGATCGAGGCGCACCTTGTCGCCGGTTTTCAGCAGGGCGAGACCGCCGCCAACCACGGCCTCGGGTGAGGCGTTGAGGATGGACGGGCTTTCGGAGGTGCCGGACTGGCGGCCATCACCGACGGTCGGCAGATGCTGGATGCCCGACCGGATCAGGGCATCTGGTGGCTGCATGTTCACGACCTCGGCCGAGCCGGGATAGCCAACGCAGCCCACGCCCCGGATAAAGAGGATGCAGGTTTCGTCAATCTCAAGTGCGGGATCGTTGACGCGGTCATGGTAATCCTCCGGGCCCTCGAAGACGATGGCGCGGGCCTCGTGGATGTTTTCCGATCCGGGGTGGCTGAGGAAGCGTTGCCGGAAATCGCTCGAGATGACGCTGGTCTTCATCAGGGCCGAGTCAAAGAGATTGCCGGAGAGCACCAGAAAGCCCGCATTGGGGCGCAGGGGCGCGTCATAGGGCAGGATCACATCCTTGTCCTTGCTGTGCCAGGTCTTCACATTCTCGCCCATCGGCTTGCCGGTTGCGGTCATCGTGCCTTCATGCAGACGCCCTGCGGCACGCAATTCGCCCATCACTGCCGGCACGCCGCCGGCACGATAGAAGCTTTCGCCCAGATATTTCCCCGCGGGCTGCATGTTCACCATCAGCGGCACATCGAAGCCGATCTTCTGCCAATCCGTCACATGCAGATCGACGCCCGCATGGCGCGCGATGGCCTGAAGATGTGGCGGCGCATTTGTGCTGCCGCCGATCGCGGAGTTCACGACGATCGCATTCTCAAACGCCTCGCGCGTCAGGATGTCGGAGGGTTTGAGGTCTTCCTCCACCATGGCGACGATGCGGCGGCCGGTTTCATAGGCCATGGCCATGCGTTCGCGGAACGGCGCCGGAATGGCAGAGCAGCCCGTCAGCGTCATGCCCAGTGCTTCGGCCATCGCGTTCATCGTGCTGGCGGTGCCCATCGTGTTGCAATGCCCGAGGCTGGGGGCCGAGGCGCAAACCCGGCTCATGAACTCCTCAAGATCAATCTTGCCATCCGACAAGAGGCGGCGGCTTTCCCAGACAATGGTGCCGGAGCCAGCCAGCTTGCCGTTCCACCAGCCATCCAGCATCGGCCCGCCATTCAGCGCGATTGCCGGAAGATCGACCGTGGCGACCCCCATCAACATGGCCGGAGTGGTCTTGTCGCAGCCCGTTGTCACGACAACGCCGTCAATCGGATAGCCGTGCAGCACCTCGACAAGGCTGAGATAGGCGAGGTTGCGATCCAGCGCGGCGGTCGGGCGTTTTCCGGTTTCCTGAATGGGATGGACCGGGAATTCCATCGGCACCCCACCTGCATCGCGGATCCCGGCCTTGATGCGGTCCATCAGGAAAACATGGATCTTGTTGCAGGGGGCCAGATCACTGCCCGTCTGGGCGATCCCGATCACCGGGCGTTCGCCCTGAAGTTCGCCGCGCGTGTATTCCTGATTGAGGTAGCGCTCCAGATACAGCGCGGTCATGCCCGGATTATTGGGATTATCGAACCATTCCTGAGAGCGGTACTTCTTGCGGGCGCGTGTGTCGGTCATGATTTGCTTTCGGATCGGGCGGTGGTTGCACTCTGCCCTCATATTGCTATTGGGTAGGACGTACTGCAACCGCTATTGCCGCAGTCAGAAGGGGAACCCCGACTGACCGGACAAGAGCCTTCGCCATGCCGCAAGGACCGTTGAGATGAGTTCAGCCCAAAAACGCGCCCTGTGGCGGGGGATGCGCGATTGCAGCCCCTTTATGCTGGTTGTCATTCCGTTTTCGACGCTGTTTGGAGTGGTGGCACGGGATGCGGGGCTGGATATCCTGCAAGTCGTCGCAATGTCGGCGATTGTGATTGCCGGCTCTGCACAGTTCACGGCGCTTGCCCTTTTGCAAGATCAGGCGCCGGTCTTCATTGTTCTGTTGGCCAGCCTCGCCGTGAACATGCGGATGGCGATGTATTCGGCGGCTTTGGTTCCACATCTGGGGCAAGCCCCGCTCAAGTTGCGGGCGCTGATGGCCTATGTGATGGTGGATCAGACTTTCGCCGTCTCTGTCCGGACCTTTGAGGCCGAACCGAGCATGCCGCTGCCGGAAAAGATCGGCTATTATTTCGGCTGTATTATTGTGGTTTGCATGCCTTGGTACCTTTGTACCTACCTCGGTGCGGTGCTGGGGCAGGCGATCCCGGCCGCGCTTTCGCCTGATTTTGCTGTGCCAATCTGCTTTTTGGCGCTTGTCGCACCGATGCTGCGCAGCTTGCCACATCTGGTTGCCGCCGGGGTTTCGGTGGCGGCGGCGGTGTCTTTTGCTTGGGTTCCGTGGAATTTCGGCCTGATCATCTCGGCACTGCTGGCGATGATCGCTGGGGCGCAGACCGAATTCTGGCAGCGCCGCCGCCTTGTAAAGGAGGCCGCATGACCCCCGTCATTATCCCCGACAGCACTTTCTGGTTCGTCACCATCCTGCTTGGCATCGGAACCTTTCTGATCCGCTTTTCCTTCCTTGGCCTGCTCGGGGGCCGCGCTTTGCCCGACTGGCTGCTGACCCACCTGCGCTATGTCGGCGTTGCCGTTCTGCCCGCGCTGATCACGCCTATGGTCTTGTGGCCCGCCGCGACGCAAGGACAATTCGACCCGATCCGCCTGACAGCCGCCTTGGCGGCACTTTACGCGGGTTGGCGATTTGGGGTGGTCTATTCCCTCCTTTTCGGGATGGGAACGCTTTGGGCCCTGCAATACCTGCTTTGAGCCAAGCCAAAGAAGCCCTCCTCGGCCAAAAGACCAACGGGACAGGGCTTCTTCTTGGAAAAAATACCTAAAACCTCCGGTCAAAAGCCCGCCGCCCCAGATCGGCACGGCGGGCCTCCTTTTAATGCAGAACAGATTGCTGCGGCGGCTCGCGCCGGGACGCGCTTACGCGCCCGCCAATCAGCAGCCCTTCCGCCCCGGCAGAGACCTGCAAAGTGCTGCCATCCAGAACGTCCCCCGACAGGATCAGTTCGGCCAGCGGGTCCTGCAAGGCCCTCTGAATCACTCGCTTGAGCGGACGTGCCCCAAAGACCGGATCGTACCCTTCCTCGGCCAACCAATCGAGCGCGGCCTCGTCAAGATCCAGCGTGATCTTGCGCGTGGCCAGACGCTTTTCGAGCCGCTTGAGCTGAATCGTGACGATCCCCGCCATATCCTCGCGCGCGAGCCGATCAAAGATGATCGTTTCATCCAAACGGTTGAGGAATTCCGGCCGGAAATGGGCGCGCACTGCGTCCATCACTTGCGCCCGCGCAGGCGCAGGGTCGGCCCCGTCCGGCAACTGGCTGAGCGCAACGGCCCCAAGGTTGGAGGTCAGGATGATCAGCGTCTGTTTGAAGTCCACCGTCCGCCCCTGCCCATCGGTCAGCACCCCATCGTCCAGCACCTGCAACAGTACGTTGAACACATCCGGATGGGCCTTTTCGACCTCATCAAACAGCACGACTTGATAAGGCCTGCGCCGCACGGCCTCGGTCAGAACCCCGCCCTCGTCATAGCCGACATAGCCCGGAGGCGCGCCGATCAGACGGCTGACCGCGTGTTTCTCCATGAATTCCGACATGTCGATGCGCACCATCGCGTTGTCATCGTCAAAAAGATACTCGGCCACGGCCTTGGTCAGTTCGGTTTTCCCAACCCCGGTTGGCCCGAGGAAGAGGAAAGACCCAAGCGGGCGGTTTTCATCATTCAGGCCCGCCCGCGCCCGGCGAACGGCATTGGCGACAGCCGTCAGCGCCTGACGCTGGCCGATCACGCGGCGGCCAAGCTCTTCTTCCATGCGCAGCAGCTTTGCGCGCTCTCCCTCCAGCATTTTCGTGGTGGGAATGCCCGTCCAGCGTTCGACCACTTCGGCGATCTGCTCGGGGCGCACGGCCTCGGACACCAGCGCTTCGCCTTCGCGGGCTTCCGCCTCTGCCAGCTTTTTTTCCAGCCCCGGAATGATGCCGTAGGAAAGCTCGCCCGCGCGGGCAAGGTTGCCCTCGCGCTTTGCCCCGTCCAGATCGGCGCGCGCCCGGTCCAGCTTTTCCTTCAACTCCCGCGCGGCCTCCAGCTGATCGCGCTCATCCTGCCATTTTGCGGTCAGGCTGTCGGATTGCTCCTTGAGGTTGGCGAGTTCCAGTTCCAGCTTTACCAGACGGTCGCGGCTCGCTGCATCGTCCTCTTTCTTCAGGGCTTCGGCCTCGATCTGCAATTGCAGGATCTGGCGGTCCAGCGCGTCGAGTTCTTCGGGCTTGCTGTCCACTTCCATGCGCAGACGGCTTGCGGCCTCGTCCATCAGATCAATCGCCTTATCCGGCAGGAACCGGTCGGTGATGTAGCGATGGCTCAGCGTGGCCGCCGCCACAAGCGCCGCATCCGCGATCCGCACACCATGGTGCAGCTCATACTTCTCCTTGATGCCCCGCAGGATCGAGATCGTGTCTTCCACCGTCGGCTCTGTCACCATCACTGGCTGAAAGCGGCGGGCGAGGGCGGCGTCTTTCTCCACATATTTGCGGTATTCATCCAGCGTGGTGGCGCCAACGCAATGCAACTCCCCCCGTGCAAGGGCGGGTTTGATCAGGTTCGCGGCATCCATCGCGCCATCAGATTTGCCCGCGCCGACCAGCGTGTGCATCTCGTCGATGAACAGGATGATCTCGCCCGAGGCGGCTTCGATTTCCTTCAGGATCGCTTTCAGACGTTCTTCAAACTCACCACGATACTTCGCCCCGGCGATCAGCGCGCCCATATCCAGCGCCATCAGCTTTTTGTTGCGCAATGATTCCGGCACATCGCCGTCAACGATGCGCAGGGCAAGACCCTCGGCAATCGCGGTTTTACCAACGCCGGGTTCCCCGATCAGGACGGGGTTGTTCTTGGTCCGACGCGACAGCACCTGCATCGCGCGGCGGATTTCCTCATCCCGGCCGATGATCGGGTCGATCTTGCCCTGTTCTGCGGCCTCGGTCAGGTCGCGCGCATATTTCTTGAGCGCCTCATAGCCGTCTTCGGCGCTGGCGGTATCGGCAGTGCGGCCCTTGCGAATGTCATTGATCGCGGCGTTCAGCGCTTGCGCCGAAACCGCCCCGGCAGAGAGCGCGTCGCGGGCGGTCGTGTTGACCATGCAAAGCGCCATCAGGATGCGTTCCACGGGCACGAAACTGTCGCCGGCTTTCTTGGCCAGCTTCTCGGCCTCGTCCAGCACGCGGGTCAGCGCCGGGTCCATGAACGGCTGCGCATCGCCTGAAACTTTCGGCTGTTTGCCCAAGGCCAAAGCATTGGCTTGCGCCACGCGGGCGGCGTCGCCCCCGGCGCGGCGGATCAGATTGGCGGACATGCCCTGATCGTCATCCAAAAGCGCCTTGAGCAGATGGTCCGGCGTCAGGCGCTGGTGGGAATCGCGGGTAGCAATGGTCTGGGCGGCTTGCAGGAAACCACGCGACCGTTCCGTGAACTTTTCAATGTTCATCGGTTCTCTCCTTCTGGTTAAGCCCCCGTCCTTCGATCTGCCCGATTGCGGCACAGATCTTCGCGGGTCTCCCTACGGATTTGGGGTCGGCCCGATGGTGTTTCAAGCATCTGTGATCGGATCGGCGGCAAAAATCGGAAACCAAATCTTCAGATCCTCGTTGCTAAGAAGGAGGCGCGGTAAATCGCCTCGCAGCAGCAGAAAGGTATCACCATGGCGCAGATGGCCACGCGGATCGCCGAAGTGATCTATGACGCCGCCCGTCAGCGGTTTGTTGGTGGGGTGGAGTTTTTTACGCCCGGCCTGCCGGGACCTATGCGGGTCGGCGTGGAATTTCAGGCTCCGCCCTGGACAGAGCATCGGGCGCTGGTGCTTGGCCTCGTGCGTCAGGCGCAAGCAGCGGTTCTACGCCCGGATCGCGCTGCCGGGGGTTAAGCGGGCTGCGTGCTTGACTCAGGCCTGCCAAAAGCCCATCACCCAGCCGTTTGCAGGAAATCGCAGGAAGGGTCCGGGACATGGCAGATGAACGATTGATCGTGGCGTTGGACGTGCCGGATGTCCTTACGGGCCTCGCGTTGGCTGAAAAGCTTGGTGATAGCGTTGGCTTCTACAAGATTGGCCTTGGCATGCTGACAGGCGGCGGGTTGGCCTTGGCCAATGAGCTGAAGCAGGAACACGGCAAGCGCATTTTTCTGGACATGAAGTTCTTTGATATCGGCGCCACGGTAGAGGCTGCCGTCCGGGGCATCACGCAGTATGACCTTGATTTTCTGACGGTGCATGGCGACCCGCAAGTGGTGCGTGCGGCGCGGGAAGGGGCTGCGGGGACGGGGCTGAAAATTCTCGCCGTGACGGTTCTGACCTCGCTTGATCGCAGCGATCTGGATGCCAACCTGATCGTTCCGGGCGATATTCATGACATCACGCTGGAACGCGCCGCCCGCGCGCTGGAGGCTGGGGCCGATGGCGTGATCGCGAGCCCGCAGGAAGCCGCCGCGATCCGCGCCCTGCCGCAGGCATCGGGCCGTTTGATTGTCACGCCGGGGGTGCGTCCGCAAGGTGCGGCCAAGGGCGATCAAAAGCGGGTGGCAACCCCGCTTCAGGCGATCCGGGATGGGGCAGACCATATCGTTGTGGGCCGCCCTGTCTGGCAGTCGCAAGACCCCCGCGCCGCCGCTGAGGCGATCTTGCAGGAATTGCAGGCGGTCTAACCGCGCCGAAGCACCCAAGCCGAATTCTGGCATGTCCACTCCTCGAGTTTTTGACAAAAAAGCGCGGGCTTGGGAATTTGTCCTGCAAAAACGGGTTGAAACAGGCGTTTCCGGCCCATCACCGCAAAGCTTTACGCAAAATCCCTGCTGGCCACGGCTTGCAGGGCCTCTGCCCCCTCCTTATATACCCCCCGTAGCCGGATGGGGCGGCCGTGCCCCCCGTCTGCAACTGGGATCGGGGATCAGGGGCCGGAATGGGCCTGACCCCCACAACATCGCCGAATATGAAGAGGTATTTATCATGGCCAAAGTCATCGGGATCGACCTCGGGACGACGAACTCCTGTATCGCCATCATGGATGGTTCGCAGCCCCGCGTCATCGAAAACTCGGAAGGTGCGCGCACGACGCCTTCCATCGTAGGTTTCACGGAAAGTGAACGCCTTGTCGGCCAGCCCGCCAAGCGTCAGGCCGTCACAAACCCTTCCAACACCGTCTTTGCCGTCAAGCGCCTGATCGGTCGCCGGATTGACGACAGCCATGTCGCCAAGGACAAGAAAAACCTGCCCTACGAACTCGTGGATGGCGGGAATGGCGACGCATGGGTCAAGGTCCGGGGTGAGAAATACTCCCCCAGCCAGATCTCGGCCTTCATCTTGGGCAAGATGAAAGAAACCGCCGAAAGCTATCTGGGCGAGGAAGTCACGCAGGCGGTCATCACCGTGCCGGCTTACTTCAACGACGCTCAGCGTCAGGCCACCAAGGATGCGGGCAAGATTGCCGGTCTGGAAGTTCTGCGCATCATCAACGAGCCGACTGCGGCTGCGCTGGCTTACGGCCTCGACAAGAAAGAAAGCCGCACCATTGCGGTTTATGACCTTGGCGGCGGTACATTCGACATCACCATTCTGGAGATTGACGACGGTCTGTTCGAAGTGAAATCGACCAATGGCGATACTTTCCTTGGTGGGGAAGATTTCGACATGCGGATCGTCAACTATCTGGCTGACGAGTTCAAGAAAGAGCATTCGGTCGATCTGACCAAAGACAAGATGGCGCTGCAGCGTCTGAAGGAAGCGGCTGAAAAGGCCAAGATCGAGCTTTCCTCCAGCCAGCAGACCGAAATCAACCAGCCGTTCATCTCGATGGGCGCCAATGGTCAGCCGCTGCACATGGTCATGAAACTGACCCGCGCCAAGCTGGAAAGCCTTGTCGGGGATCTGATCAAAGCCTCGATCAAGCCGTGCCAAGCCGCGCTGAAAGATGCGGGCCTGTCCACCTCGGATATCGACGAGGTTGTTCTGGTCGGCGGTATGACCCGGATGCCGAAGGTCGTCGAAGAAGTGACGAAGTTCTTTGGCAAGGAGCCCCATAAGGGTGTGAACCCGGATGAGGTTGTGGCCTTGGGCGCTGCCATTCAGGCCGGTGTTCTGCAGGGTGACGTCAAGGACGTGGTTCTGCTGGACGTGACGCCTCTGTCCTTGGGGATTGAAACCCTGGGCGGCGTGTTCACCCGCCTGATCGACCGCAACACCACGATCCCGACCAAGAAGAGCCAGGTCTTCTCTACCGCCGAGGATAACCAGAACGCCGTGACGATTCGGGTGTTCCAAGGGGAGCGGGAGATGGCTGCGGATAACAAGATGCTCGGCCAGTTCAATCTGGAAGACATCCCGCCAGCCCCGCGCGGCATGCCGCAGATCGAAGTGACGTTTGACATTGACGCCAACGGCATCGTGTCGGTCGGCGCAAAGGACAAAGGCACGGGCAAGACGCAGAACATCACCATCCAGGCCTCGGGCGGGTTGTCCGACGAGGACATCGAAAAGATGGTGAAAGACGCCGAGGCCAATGCCGAGTCCGACAAAGAGCGTCGTGGTCTTGTGGAAACCCGCAACCAGGCCGAAAGCCTGCTGCACTCCACCCGCAAGTCGCTGGACGAGCATGGCGACAAGGTTGACGCTTCCACCGTGGAAGCGATCGAACTGGCCATGGGGCCGCTGGAAGAAGCGCTGAAAGGCGAAGATGCCAGCAAGATCAAGGGTGGCATCCAGAACCTGACGGAAGCCGCGATGAAGCTGGGCGAGGCGATCTACAAGGCCAGCCAAGCCGAAGCCGAAGGCAAGGGCGGTGACGAAGATGGCCCCCGCAGCGTTGACGATGATATCGTCGATGCAGACTTCGAAGATCTTGGCGAAAACAAGCGGAAGTGACCGCGCAAGAGTGACAGACGGGGCGGCCTGCAAGACGGGCCGCCCCTCTGCCGTTCAGCAAGCAGAGGTTTGCCATGGCGAAACGTGACTATTACGAAGTGCTTGGGGCGGCGCGCGGGGCTTCGGCAGAAGAGCTGAAGAAAGCCTATCGCACCAAGGCCAAAGAGCTGCACCCTGACCGCAATTCCGACAATCCCAATGCCGAGGCTCAGTTCAAGGATGTGAACGAGGCCTATGACGTTTTGAAAGACCCAGACAAGAAAGCCGCCTATGACCGCTATGGTCATGCCGCTTTTGAGGGCGGAATGGGTGGCGGCCAGCGCCCCGGTGGCCCCGGCTTTGGCGGGCAGGGCGATTTCGCCAGTGCGTTCTCGGATGTGTTCGAAGATCTGTTCGGCGATTTCATGGGCGGGCAGCGCGGTGGCGGTGGTCGAAGCCGCGCACAGCGTGGGTCGGACCTGCGCTACAACATGCGGGTGTCTTTGGAGGAAGCCTTCAAGGGCGTCCAGAAGACAATCAACGTCCCGGCCTCGGTCGCCTGCGAGAAATGTCGCGGCAGCGGGGGCGAAGGCGGGGCAGAGCCTGTGACTTGCCCGACCTGCTCTGGCATGGGGAAAGTGCGGGCGCAGCAAGGGTTTTTCACCGTTGAGCGGACCTGTCCGACGTGCAGCGGCATGGGCCAGACAATCAAGAACCCCTGCAAACAGTGCAGCGGCGCGGGGCGCGTGGAACAAGAGCGTGCTTTGTCGGTGAATATCCCGGCAGGGGTGGAAACCGGCACCCGCATCCGCCTTGCCGGAGAGGGGGAGGCCGGAATGCGCGGTGGGCCCTCAGGGGATCTTTACATCTTCATCGAGGTGAAAGAGCACGCGATCTTCCAACGCGACGGCGTTCATCTTTTCTGCCGCGTGCCTGTGACGATGCCGACCGCTGCGATGGGTGGCGAGGTTGAAGTGCCCACCATCGACGGTGGCAAGAGCCGGGTCAAAGTGCCTGCCGGAAGCCAGACCGGCAAGCAGATGCGCCTGCGGTCCAAGGGGATGCCCGCGCTTCGCGGGGGTGGGGTTGGCGACATGCTGATCGAACTCGCCGTGGAGACGCCGGTGAACCTGACGTCGCGGCAAAAAGAGCTGCTGCGGGAGTTCGAGAAACTCTCGGAGGATAACAACCCCGAAGGGCGCAGCTTTTTTGGCAAGGTGAAGAGCTTCTGGGATGGCATGAAGTCCTGATCCGGGGAGCGCCGCGCGCGGGGGGCATCGAGCCCCCTTGCGCGGCTTTGCCATGGCTTCTTGGCTGAGGTGGCGCACTTTTCGGAGTTTGGGTCACTTGGGTGGGGTTTGAGGTATTTTTGCCAAGAAGAAATTGGCAGGGATTTGTTAACCTTTCTTTCATCTCGTTTGGGGAAGCTTGGGGCATGCAACGTGCCCCTGCCTTTCACGATTCTCCGCTGCCGCTTTTCGGTGATGCCGATGAGGCAGTTGTCTCTGCTCCGGGCGGGGTTTTGAGCGGCAAGTTGCCCTCCTATATTGCGGACCACCGAAAACGGTTGCGAAGCCGGTTTATGGAGGGGGGGGCCGCCGCCATGCCGGATTATGAATTGCTGGAATTGGTATTGTTCCGGGCCATTCCCCGCCAGGATGTGAAGCCTCTGGCGCGGCGGTTGCTGGAGTGTTTTGGCGATTTCAACCGGGTTGTCACGGCGCAGCCTGCGCGATTGGCCGCGATCCAAGGGGTCGGTGATGCCGTTATTCAGGAGTTGAAGATCGTTGAAGCGGCCGCCCAGCGGATGATGCGGGCGCGGGTAATGCATCGACCGATCTTGTCATCTTGGGATGCTCTGCTGGATTACTGTCATACGACGATGGCGCATCGGGAAACGGAACAGTTTCGGATCCTGTTTCTGGACCGCAAGAACGTCTTGATCGCAGATGAAGAGCAAGCGCGCGGCACGGTTGATCATGTGCCTGTCTATCCGCGCGAAGTGGTGAAGCGAGCGTTGGAGGTGAACGCCAGCGCTTTGATTTTGGTGCATAATCACCCTTCCGGTGATCCGACGCCCTCGACTGCGGATATCGATATGACAGCGCAGATCAAGGCCGCGGCGGAGGCTTTGGGGCTTGTCCTGCATGATCACCTGATCATCGGCAAGGAACGGGAGTTGAGCTTTCGCGGCAGCGGGTATCTTTGAGGCTGTGGCTTCCCCTTGCTACGGGGCAGTTTTGGCGCATTGATCAGGGGAAGGATGCGGGATGCTGCCACAGTTCCACCCGGCGATTGATCTGGCGGCCAGCGGCTGTGGTGTCGCAGGCCATTGGCAACGCCTCGCCAAAGGCTTGGATGGCCGGAAGATCATCCTCGGTCAGGTCCGGGGCAATGGCCCGCAGGCGAGACCGCACGGCCTCGGCCCGGTCGCGGGAGAGGGCCTTGTTGACACCCGGATCGCCGGAGCCATCTGAAAACCCGGCCAACGTCAGCCGGTGACCTTTTGCTTGCCCGGTGGTGATCAGGCGGGCCAGATCCTCCAGATTGTCGCGAGAGTGGTCGTCAAGTTCAGCCGAACCGTCGCGAAATCGAAACGTCAGAGAAAGGCGTTCCCCGCCCGTCATGGCGGCTGCAAGGCTTTGCAGCTCTTCCAGGGTCACGTCTGGTCCTGCGTTTCGAATGGCCCCAAGCAGACGCTGGCCATCTTCGGTCAACGGGGCGGTTCCGACCCGCCTGTCAATCAGACCCGTGCTGGCGATGGCCATTTGGGCGGCATCGGTGGCCAGAAACTCGAGGAATTCTCGCATCAAAAGGGGCAAGCGGCGGCGGGGCGTCAGAAGAAAGGCCGGGGCTGTCAGGGGGTAATCCTCGGCTTTGACGGTGAGGGGGGTCGCCGGCAGGGGAAATCCGCAGCGATCTGTCAGCAGCAAGCTGCGGGCGGCATGGCTTTGGGATTGGCCGCCGAGGGAAAGCGCCCAAGGGTCGCGGGCAACGGCTTGTGCCAGAGTTTCGGCGGTCGCGTGGCGTGGCCCAGTGGCCAGCGGCGCGCCAAGCCGGGCCTCAATGATCTGTGAAAGGCCGTCCTCTGGCCTCAAAGCATGGATGACGATGGGCATATCCGGGCCGCCGATCGCGCTCCAATTGGTCACTTGCCCGGTCAGGGCGGCGGCCAGATCATCGCTGCGAATTTGGGCCAGTGGTTGTTCGCGTGCGGCAATGGGGATCAGCGGTTCCAGCGCCAGAGTGCGGGCGCGCAGGCCGGGAAGCGCTGCATAGGTGACGGCCATGTCGGCTTGCCCGCCGATCAGGGCCGCTTGAATCCTGCTCTGGGGCGCTTCGGCCAGACTGATGCGGGCCAATACCTGATTGCTCAGTGGGTCGGTAATTGTGGCCCCGGACGCCGGGTCGTCGCGGTACACAAGGCCCCGGCTGTTGGCGAAGGCGACGAAAAGCGGACCAAGCACGCGCCCGGCCAGTGCCGTGTCACCGATGATCCGCATCCTGACCTGCGGTGCCATAAGATCGGGGCAGGCGGGGCCTTCGCAGATCACCCCCTGTGCGTCGATGGTCAACGGGCCATAGGCCGAGGAAATGCGATAATACTCGCCATCATAGGCGATCAACTGGCCAGAGAGGGCAAGCCCGCCATTCCGGGCGACCAAGGTGATATCCTGCGCCGCGGCGGGGACAGTTAGGAAAAGCGCGACGAGAACCGCCGCGCCTCTGAATATGCGATGCATCAAACCCCTGCCTGAAAACCCTTACTGGACGAGGGCCAGTTTCAGGTCCTGATGCGGATTATTCAACACCAGAACGTCACCAATCGCGTCACATCCGGGGGTTGCCAGCGTCAGATCGGTCGCAATCGAATCGCCTGCCATGCTGAGCACCAGTTCACCCAGCAGATCACGATTGCAGGTTTCGGGCGTCATCACCACCTCCACCGTCATGTCCACGGCCAGATTGGGGTTCAGGGGGTAGGTGTAGACCTCGGCCAGCATCGGCAGATCAACCGTATCGTCCCCCAGCAGGGTCATGTAGCCCCCGCGCGGCGGAACGCCCGGCACAAGGCGCTGCGGGTTGGTGGCCGATACATGGCCTTCCTCACCCCACAGCGCGCCGCCTTCAAAGGCGTTCAGCTGAAAAGTGTCGCGGTCCATCCATTGAATTGCATAGCGCTGATAGATCGGCAGATCGGGCAGATCGGCTTCGGCGAGGGCTTCTGTCCCGTCCGGAAACCGGATCGAGACGCGCCCTTCGGCTTCCATTCCGGGCAGCGTCATCAGAACACGCCCCGCATCGGAGACCCGTGCCGTGATGGCAAGCCCGCCGTGACGCAGGACAACCCGTTCCCCGGCATGACAGGGGGCTGCCAGCGCTACATCCAGCATCGCACGACCTGCCCGCGTCAGCGTCAGCGTCACGGGGCAATCCGGGGCGGCCTCTGCCTCCAGCGGGCGGATGGGCGTTGTCGGGGCGGAAGCTTCGGGCAGAACGGTGGGAGGAATGACATCGGGGCGGGGGGCCATGCTCGTTTCGGGCAGGATCAGGGCCGGTTCCGCCGCGGCGGGTGGTGCCACGGGCGTGTCAGGCAGGGCGGCGAGGCGCGTATCCGGCGACGGGGTTGCAGTGGGGCCGGTATCGGGGCCAAGCCCTGCGGCCAGCGGCGTGACGGCGACCGGCTTTTCGGCAAGAGCAGCCCTGTCTTGTTCCTGTCCAAAGGTTGTTTGCATCGCATGGCCGGTCCCAAGCGCAATTGCGACTGTGGCGACAGCCATCCCGACCTTGAGTTTGATGTCCATAACAACCCCCTAGCGTGTAAACGACAGAGAAGGTCTAGACGCTGAACCGGGCAGCGGAATGGCGCAATTGGGGTATCATTGAAACAATTAGGGCTAATTTTGGCCTTAAACCGGGGGCTGAGGTGGGCCATTCGGCAAAAGAAAAGGGGCGATCAAAGCGCCCCTTTTCAAGTTATTTCAGGGATGGCAGGTCAGACGATCCGGCCATGGCAGTGCTTGAACTTGTTTCCCGATCCACAAGGGCAACTGTCGTTGCGCATCGGGTTACCCCAAGTTGCCTGATCGTTTTCATCAAATCCTGGCTTGGCCGTCGGGCTTTGCGGGTTTGCAGCCGAGGCAGTGCCCGCCGCAGCCGCAGCCGGTGCGGGGGCTGCATCCGCCCCGCCCTTTGCCGCGCGCTGCTGTTCCAGAAACTGGGCCATCATGGCTTTTTGTTCGTTGTCCGACAGCGGGCGCACTTGGGCCAACCGCTTGGAAACATCCTGCCGCAAAGAGTTCAGCATCGATTCGAACAGCGTGAAGCCTTCGGTCTTGTATTCTGAGAGCGGGTCGCGCTGCGCATAGCCACGGAACCCGACAACCGACCGCAGATGATCCAGCGTCAGCAAATGCTCGCGCCATTTGGCGTCGATGGTTTGCAGCAAGACCTGCTTTTCGATGTTGCGCATCGTATCGCCGCCGAAGGCTTCCAGCTTTTCGGCCATCATCGTGTCAGAAGCCTCGC
>JAQWYA010000053.1 GCA_029254215.1 Pseudorhodobacter sp.
CGCCACAACACCCGTGACATTTTCCCCGCGACCGGCACCGAAATTACCGCCAAAAGCTGGCTGACCGAGGCCCCCTTGCGGATGTTGATGAACAACCTGCACCCCGATGTGGCTGAAAACCCGCATGAATTGGTCGTTTATGGCGGGATTGGCCGCGCGGCCCGCACTTGGGCCGATTTTGACCAGATCTGCGCGTCGCTGCGCGCCTTGGAGGAAGACCAGACCCTGCTGGTGCAATCGGGTAAGCCGGTGGGCGTGTTTCGCACGCATAAGGACGCGCCGCGCGTGTTGATCGCCAATTCCAACCTCGTGCCGCATTGGGCGACTTGGGACCATTTCAACGAGCTCGATAAGAAGGGTCTGGCGATGTATGGCCAGATGACCGCCGGATCCTGGATCTATATTGGCACGCAAGGCATCGTTCAGGGCACCTATGAGACCTTTGCGGAAGCTGGTCGCCAGCACTACGGCGGCGACTTGCGGGGGCGCTGGATTCTGACCGGAGGGCTGGGCGGGATGGGTGGCGCGCAGCCCTTGGCGGCAGTGATGGCTGGGGCCTGCTGTCTGGCCGTCGAATGCGACGAGACCCGGATCGATTTTCGTCTGCGCACCCGTTACGTCGATGCCAAGGCCAAGACGCTGGACGAGGCTTTGGCGATGATCGCCGACTGGACCGCCAAGGGAGAGGCGAAATCGGTTGGCCTTCTGGGCAATGCGGCCGATGTCTTTGTTGAATTGGTCGCGCGGATGAAAGCGGGCGGCCCGCGCCCCGATATCGTGACCGACCAGACCTCGGCCCATGACCCGCTGCACGGCTATCTGCCGCAGGGCTGGGGCGTTGCCGAATGGCGCGCCAAGCAGGAAAGCGACCCGAAAGCGGTTGAAAAAGCGGCCCGCGCCTCGATGAAGGCACATGTCGCGGCCATGGTGGAGTTTTGGAACGCGGGCGTGCCGACGCTGGATTATGGCAACAACATCCGGCAGGTCGCCCAGGATGAGGGGCTGGAGAATGCCTTTGCCGTCCCCGGTTTCGTGCCCGCCTATATCCGCCCCTTGTTCTGCAAAGGCATCGGCCCGTTCCGCTGGTGCGCATTGTCGGGTGACCCGGAAGATATCTACAAGACCGATGCCAAGATGAAAGAGCTGTTCCCCGACAATGCCCATCTGCACAACTGGCTGGATATGGCGCGCGACCGGATCGCGTTTCAGGGCCTGCCCGCCCGGATCTGCTGGATCGGGCTGGGGGATCGGCACCGCGCTGGCCTTGCGTTCAACGAGATGGTACGCAGCGGAGAGTTGAAGGCCCCGGTCGTGATCGGGCGCGACCATCTGGACAGCGGCTCTGTCGCCTCGCCCAACCGCGAGACCGAGGCGATGCTGGACGGGTCGGACGCGGTGTCAGACTGGCCCTTGCTCAACGCCCTGCTGAATTGTGCGAGCGGGGCCACATGGGTCAGCCTGCATCACGGCGGCGGTGTGGGCATGGGGTTCAGCCAGCATTCCGGCATGGTGATCTGCGCGGATGGAACCGAGGACGCGGCGCGCCGCTTGACCAACGTCTTGTGGAATGACCCGGCCACCGGCGTGATGCGCCATGCCGATGCCGGCTATGACATCGCGCTCGACTGCGCCCGAGAGCATGGCTTGTCGCTGCCGGGGATCCTGCGGTGACGGGCGACTCGCCTGCCTGTTGATCCCGCGACGGGCGCGAGGATAAAGGGTGTTCAGGGCCTGAATACTTGTGAAAACAGCCTGAAATGGCCCCTCACGGTGCTTGACTCCGCGGGCTCGATCCCGGATAAGCAGCCAACTCGGGCGAGCCGCAAGGTTTGGCCGGGTTTTGATTTTGTAACGCCCGACAACGGGCGCGCCGTCCGAAGGCAAAGGCAAACGCCGGATCATACCGGGGCCGCAGGACGCGGATGAATAGAAAAGGAATGACCCATGTTCGCGGTCCTCAAGACAGGCGGCAAGCAATACAAGGTACAGGCAGGCGATATCCTGCGTGTCGAAAAGCTTGACTGCATCGCTGGTGACAAGATCCAGTTCAACGAAATTCTGATGGTTGGCGGTGATGCGCTGACCGTAGGCGCTCCGCTGGTTGCGGGCGCTGCCGTTCAGGCCGAAGTGATCGAACAGATCAAAGGCCCGAAGGTCATCCACTATGTAAAGCGTCGTCGTAAGCACAGCTCGCAGCGCACCAAAGGCCACCGCCAGCACCTGACGCTGCTGCGTGTGACCGACGTTCTGGCTTCGGGTGGTGATGCAACCGGCGTTGCCGCTGCTACCGGCACTGCCGATGCGCGCCGCGCTGCTCATAACGCTGAAGCTGCACCGGCTGCAAAGCCTGCTGCTGCAAAGGCAAAAACCAAAGCGGCTAAAGCCGCCGCGCCGAAGGAGTAATCCCCCATGGCACATAAAAAAGCAGGCGGTTCATCCCGCAACGGTCGCGACTCTGCCGGTCGTCGTCTTGGTGTAAAGCTGTTCGGTGGCCAGGCGGCCATTCCGGGCAACATCATCGTGCGTCAGCGCGGCACCCGCATGTTCCCCGGTCAGGGCGTTGGCATGGGGTCCGATCACACCATCTTCGCGACTGTCGAAGGTAAAGTGACGTTCAAGAAAGGCCTCAAAGGCCGCACGTTTATTTCGGTGCTTCCGGTCGCGGAAGCCGCCGAATAAGCCGAACCGTTACAAAACGCTTGTAACAAGGGATCGGCCGGAAGGCCGGTCCTTTTTCATTTAGGACTTTGCAATAGGATAAGCTCTACGGCACGCCACCATTTGCCTGCCTTGCACAGCGCGTGCCCTGCCGGATCAGGGGGGCCTCGCGAAATGACTTTCAGGGCGGGGTGTCCCGTACCATGCGCTTTACGGGAGGAAAGCCATGAAGATCGAAGCGATTGAAGATCAGATCAGCATTCAGGCGGGGCGGTTGTTGTTGCGCCCGGTACGTCCTTCGGATGCGGGGCTTTTTGCGCTTTATGCGGGCGATGTGCGCGTGGCAGAGGCGACGCATTCCATTCCTCACCCGCTTCCTCCGGGCGCGGCCGAGGCTTTTGTGACCCGCGCCATGAAGCGGGGCGGGGCTGAGGATGTTTGGGTCATGGATGGCAGTGAAAGCAACCTGTCGGAAGTGCTTGGCGTGATCTCTCTCAAGCGGATGGACCGGGCGCAATCGGAAATCGGCTATTGGGTCGCGCCGGCCTTCTGGAACGCGGGCTATGCCTCTGAGGCGGTGCGCGCGATTGTCGAGGCCAACCCGCAGAAGAATGCCACCATCTTTGCCCAGGTGTTTCAGGACAATCCGGGCTCTGCCCGTGTCCTGACAAATTGCGGCTTCAACTATCTTGGCGATGCGGAAAGCTTCAGCGTGGCGCGCAACGCGCGTGTGCCGACCTGGACCTATTCGCGCCGGATGGGCTGAGGGGCGGCCACGCCCCGTCTGCCGCGTCTTCGGTTTTGCCAACAAGGACAGGGGTTTTCGCAAGAAAACCCCTGCTCCGCTGCGCGCCGAGGCTTGAGCCTGCGGTGATTTCCCTCTATCGCGGGGGGAAATGGCGTTTTGCGCCCTTTGGCGGCAATAGCGGCCGAAAACCCGTTCGAATTCAAACTACCCGATCTCCAACTGCCCAATCTCAAACTGAAAGCCGGACCCATGAAATTCCTCGACCTCTGCAAAGTCTACATCCGCTCTGGCGGGGGCGGGTCGGGCTGTGTTTCCTTCCGGCGTGAAAAGTTCATCGAATTCGGCGGACCTGACGGCGGCGACGGCGGCAATGGTGGCTCGGTCTGGGCCGAGGCGGTTGACGGGCTGAACACCTTGATCGACTTCCGCTATCAGCAGCATTTCTTCGCCAAATCGGGCCAGCCGGGTATGGGCAGCCAGCGGACCGGCAAAACCGGCGAGGACATCATCCTCAAGGTTCCGGTCGGCACCGAAGTTCTGGACGAAGACGAGGAAACGGTGATTGCCGATCTGACAACCGTCGGCCAGCGGGTTTTGCTGGCTAAGGGCGGCAATGGCGGCTGGGGCAACTTGCAGTTCAAATCCTCGACCAACCGGGCGCCTGCACGGGCCAATTCCGGTCAGGAAGGGGTGGAGCGGACGCTGTGGCTCCGGTTGAAACTGATTGCCGATGCGGGTCTGGTGGGCTTGCCCAACGCCGGAAAATCAACCTTTCTGGCCAGCGTTTCCAACGCGCGGCCCAAGATCGCGGATTATCCATTTACCACGCTGGTCCCCAACCTTGGGGTGGTGGGCATTGACGGGCATGAATTCGTGATGGCCGATATTCCGGGCCTGATCGAAGGTGCCTCCGAGGGGCGCGGCCTTGGCGTGCAATTCCTTGCGCATGTCGAGCGGTGCTCGGTGCTGCTGCATCTGGTGGATGGCACGTCCAGCACCATCACCAAGGATTACCGGACCATCGTGACCGAACTTGAAGCCTATGCCGAAGAGCTGGGCGATAAGCCGCGCATCACGGCGATGACCAAGATCGATGCGCTGGATGCCAAGACCATTTCCACCCGCCGCCGTGCGCTGGAAAAAGCGTCGGGCGGGCCGGTGTTCAGCATCTCGGGCGTCTCGCGGCAGGGTCTGCCAGAGGTGCTGCGCGCCCTTTACGCGCAGATCGAGGAAGACCGCATCGAAGAGCCGGATGACACGCCGTGGCAGCCCTGACGCCTCCGACCGCGCCTGACATCACCAAGGCAAAGCGGCTGGTGGTCAAGATCGGCTCTGCGCTGCTTGTGGATCGCAAAACCGGGCTTCGCCGGGATTGGCTTGCGGCTTTGGCCGAGGATGTGGCCGCCGCCAAGGCGCGCGGAACCTCTGTCGTGCTGGTTTCCTCCGGTTCTATCGCGCTGGGGCGAACGGTGCTTGGCCTGCCCGCGGGGGAACTGTCGCTGGAGCAAAATCAGGCCGCAGCCTCGGTCGGGCAGATCCGGCTGGCCCGCGCCTATGAGGAAGTGCTGGCCCCGCATGGGATCACCACCGGGCAAATTCTGGTGACGCTGGAAGATACCGATGATCGCCGCCGATACCTTAACAGCCGTGCCACGCTGGAAACGCTGCTTGGCTTTGGCGTCGTGCCGATCGTCAATGAAAACGACACGGTCGCCACGGATGAAATCCGCTTTGGCGATAATGACCGGCTGGCCGCGCAAATGGCGGTCACGGTGGGCGCAGACCAGTTGATCCTTTTGTCGGATGTTGACGGGTTCTATTCGGCCAACCCGAAAGAGGACCCGACTGCGCAGCGTTTTGATCTGGTGGAAACCATTACCCCCGAGATTGAGGCCATGGCGGGCGATCCGATTTCCGGCCTGTCCAAGGGCGGGATGAAGACCAAGCTGATGGCCGCGAAAACCGCTGTGGCGGGCGGCTGTGCGATGGCGATCATGGAAGGCTCGACCCTGCGACCACTGACGGCGCTTGCCAATGGCGCGGCGCGGACATGGTTCATCAGTCAGGCCGACCCGCAGCTTGCGCGCAAACGCTGGATCAATGCGATGAAAACGCGGGGCGAATTGCGCTTGGATGCGGGGGCTGTGCAGGCGCTCGGGCAGGGGAAATCCTTGCTTCCGGCGGGGGTTGTGTCTGTGTCCGGCAATTTCGGGCGGGGCGACCCGGTGGCCATTCTGGGGCCCTCGGGGGAAACCTTGGGCAAGGGCCTTGTACGCTATACGGCTGTTGAAACCCGCGCGATTGCGGGTCACCGGTCTGGCGAGATCGAGGCGATCCTTGGTTATATGGGGCGCGCGGCCCTGATCCACCGCGATGATATGGTGGTCTGACGCGCGGGGTCGTGAGGCTTTTCTAGCCGCGCGTGCGGGTCGCGATATTGAGCGTACCCAACACCCAGACCGTCAAGGCCCCCAGTACCTCTTGATTGGCCTGATTGAAGCTTTGCACCAGATCGGCCGTGTCGGTTGATGGCGACAGCGCTGTCGCCGTGAAGGTCCGGCTGGACAGGATTTCGGCATCCTCTTCGCGCACCAGCCGGGCCGTCATCCGCAAGCGGATCGAGGCGCTGTCGCCTTCGATGGCCTCGGCCTGAAAATCGGTCAGCTCGGTCACCAGCGCATAGTCGCCCGAGGCCCCCAGCGGGCGACGCCCGACATAGCGGAAGGCGTTGGTATCCTCGAGGGCGCGCACCATCAGGGTTTGCACCATGACCGGGGTTTCTTCGGCCCATTGCGCGTCGGGCAGGTAGGCCGCCTGCAGCGGGTTCGGGCGGATCAGGATGCGGTCGGTCGATAAGGCCCCCGGTGCTGTTGGCAATTCTACCACCAACTGACGCGCCACCGCGCGGCCCCGTGCCTCAACGCCTGCGCTCGGGGCGGCAAGGTCGTAATTATCCAGCGGTGTCGCCGCCCCGGACAAGGCCGAGAGGGCCGAGCATCCGGGCAAAAGCGCCAGCAGGGCAAAGGCGAAAAGGGTGGGGCGGGTCATGGCAGCGCCTCTCTTAGCGTTGGTAGGCGGGTTTATCCCCGCCCAAGAAAAACCGCGCCGGATCGCGCTGGATCTGCTTGGTCAATTGTTCAAGGTTCCGGATCAGATCGCGGGTTTCGCGGGCCAGTCGGGTGAATTGCGGCAAGGCAGTTGTGGTGAAATCGCGGATCGGCGGGTCGGAGGCGGTGATGATCCCCGAGACATCCTCGAAGGCCTGACGCGCGGCTTCACTCGCCGCTTTGAGATCGGCGGTGACGCCCGGAATATCAGCCGACACCTGCGCGATAGCATTATCGAGCGTGTCGAGCGTGCGCCGCAGATCGGTGGTGATCGCGCTGATATCTTCGTTGATCACGCGGTCCGCGCCATTCAAGGTGCGTTCGGCGGCAACCAAGGTGCGCTCACCCACCACAAGGGCAGAATTGATCGCCGTCAGCGTCTCATTCGCGTTGATGAAGCTGTCGGTCACGGTGTTCAGGGTAACGGTCGCGGCATCCGCGAGCCCGTCGATCTTGCCCGAAGCGCTGGTCAGATCATTGCCAACAGTCGTCATGACCTCTGTAGCGGTGGCGGTGGCGGCCCGAATATCGGCAACCATGGCGGGCAGATCGGACTGGGCCGCTTTGGCAATCGGGGCCAAGGCCGCGCGGGCCTCGGCGACCAAAGTTGCCCCGTCGCCGGTGACCAGAAGATCAAAGCTGACCGCGGCGGCGTCCATCGTATCCAGTGTTTCGCTGAGTTGTACGATCAGCGCATCCGTCGCCTTGATCGTGGCCTCCGCCTCGCGCAGGCGGGTGGTGGCCGTTTCTCCGGTTTCGGTGAACCGGGCGAGCATTTGGCGGGCCTCCTCGCCAAGGCGCTGAATTTCGCCGCGCGCCTCGGTCAGCCCCGCCGAAAGCTCCGCCGTGCTGGCTTTCAGATCGGTCGTGATAAAGTCTTCGGCGGCGCTGAGCGTGCCTGTCGCCTGTTCCAACGTCTTGTTGCCCGTCGCCATGGTGTTTTGCGATTCTGCGGCAAGGTCACTGATCGCGACAAGTGTCTGATCGGCCGTATCAAACAGCAATTCCGCTTTGCTGGTCATGCCTTCCAGCATCACGTTGAAGTTCGAAATCTCGATGGCAAAACCCGAGATCGAGGCCGAGACCACGGTGAAATCCTCCAACGCCTGGGCGAAGCCTTCGGTCGCGGTTTCGACATTGGCGATGATATTGTCGATCCGCTGGACGTTTGTCGGGTTCAGCAAGTCGCTTAGGTCGCGCACGACGTTCAGCACCTCTTCCACCAGTTCGGGCGCATCCTCGGTCAGGCTTTGAAGCATGGATCGCCCGGCCGGAATGATCGGATAAAGCGAGTCGCCTTTGGGCATCAGACGCGCCATCGCCGGATCGCCGGCACTGATCCCAACATAAGAGACGCCCGTAACGCCTTGCGATTCAATCGTCGCTTCGCTGTCCACCCTGACCGGCGTATCGGCGCGGACCTCCAGCCGGACAAGCACCGTGCCATCCCCATCGGGCGACAGATCGACGTTGATCACCTGACCCACGGGAAGCCCCGCAAAGCGAACCTCAGACGCCCGGCTCAACCCGGAAACGGAGACGAATTTCACATCGTAATAGGCGAATTGGCGGTCCAGTTCCACGCGCGCGAACCAAAGCGAAAACAGCACCATCCCCGCAAAGCCCAGCAGGGTGAACAGCCCGATCAGAAAGTAATTGGCCCGAGTTTCCATGCGTTACGCCTTCTTGCTTTCCGAATTGGACCCGATTGCGGCGCGCGCTCTGGGTCCGTGAAAATACTCATGGATCCAAGGGTGATCGACTTTCAACATGTCCTGCATCGTTCCGGTTACCAAGACTTTCCGTTCGGCCAAGACCGCAATGCGGTCGCAGATTGCATGCAGCGTATCAAGGTCATGCGTGACGAGAAAGACCGTGAGGCCCATCGTCTCGCTTAGCTGCCGGATCAGATTGTCGAAATCGGCGGCGCCAATTGGGTCAAGCCCAGCGGTCGGTTCGTCCAGAAACACGATCTCGGGGTCAAGGGCCAGCGCACGGGCAAGGCCCGCCCGCTTGCGCATACCCCCTGAAAGCTCTGCCGGATACTTGTCACCCGCCAGATAAGGCAGCCCGGACAGCGAGATTTTCAGATCTGCCAGCGCCCGGCGCAGGGCAGGGTCCAGGCCCTTGACGGCCCGCATCGGCACTTCGACATTTTCGCGCACATTGAGCGAGGAAAACAGCGCGCCGTCCTGAAACATGACGCCCCAGCGTTGCTCAAGCGCGATGCGTGCCTCTTCCGAAGCGGTGCGCACATTGGTGCCCAACACCTCGATCTGCCCCTCGGCGGGGATCTGAAGCCCCGCAATGCTGCGCAACAGCACCGATTTCCCGGTGCCGGAGCCGCCGACAACGCCCAAAATCTCTCCCCGGTAGACATCCAGATCCAGACCGTCATGCACGACATGCCGCCCGAACTGGTTGCGAATGCCCCGGAGCCGGATCACCACATCGGCATCAGTCGGGTTCAGAACCGCCGTCATAGGCCCACCTTTGCAAAGAAGATGGAAAAGACCGCATCGGCCACGATCACCGCGAAAATGGCCGTCACCACAGCCGCCGAGGTTTTCTGCCCCAGCGATTCCGCATTATTGCCGACCTGCATCCCCGCGTGGCACCCCACCACCCCGATGATCAGCGCAAAGGCCGGGGCCTTGATCATGCCGACCATCAGATGCGAAATATCCGTCCCCTCAATCAGTCGCGTCTTGAACATCATTGGCGAAATTCCAAGGTCGATCCAGGACATCAGCGCGCCCCCGATCAAGCCTGACAGATTGGCCAATAGCCCAAGGATCGGCAGCATCAAAAACAGCGCCAGGATGCGCGGCACGAACAGCGCGGCGGCAGGGTCGATGCCAAGGGTGCGCATCGCGTCGATCTCTTCTCGCATTTTCATCGATCCGATGGCGGCGGTAAAGGCAGAGGCGGTGCGCCCTGCTACGATGATCGCCGTCAAAAGGATGCCCAATTCGCGCAGGATGGACACGGCGATCAGATCGACGACGAACACCTCTGCTCCGAATTGCCGAAGTTGGGTAGAGCCTTGAAAGGCCAGCACAATGCCGATCAGAAAGGACATCAACGCCACGATGGGGACGGCCTTTACGCCAACTTCCTGACAGTGATGGACAAGCGCCGTCAGCCGAAAATCGCGCGGGTGGCGCAAGGATTGGACAAGTCGCACCAGAAACAATCCAAAATAGGCGATCAGGTCGGCGACAAAGGCAAAGCCCGCGGCAACTGCCTGCCCGAAGGCCGTAATCCGACCGGCCCATGTAAGCGGTGCGGCTTGGTCAAGGTCAGGTTTTGGCAGAGCCTTGCGCACGGTCGCCAGCAAGGACATCGCGTGCGGCGTGGCACCTGTCATGTGCAAGGGGCGCTGCATGGCCTCTGCCGATTTCTCGACCTCTGCAATCGCCCAAGCGGCGGCGGTATCGATCCGGGTGACGCCCGAAAGGTCCAAGGTGACCTCGGCGCTTGCAAGGGATTGGCGCAGCTTTTGGTGCAATTCCGTGACATTGAGGATGGAGACCGCGCCGCGCAGGGTCAGCTTGGCACCAGCGCTGTCAGTTTCAAGAACGATTTGTGTTTCGGTCATGGGGGCGGGGCCAAACTTGGGTCTTGCAGGCTGGTCTGACTAAGTACCATGGCGACACGGCTGGTGAAACCGCTATATCGTGACAATTGCCTGCGCGCGCCTAAAACGCTATGCCAAGGCGCGATTGGGGGAAACCCGATGGGCATGCAGAACAATAAAGGGGCAAACCATGGATGGAGCGGCTGTGACCGACATGATGGCAGAGATTGGCGCGCGGGCGCGCGCCGCAGCGGCAGAGCTTGCCTTTGCCCCGGCAGCCACCAAGCAAGCTGCCCTTGAGGCCGCCGCCGAAGCCGTCTGGGCCTCGCGCGCGCAGATCCTTGCGGCCAATGCCGATGACCTGACCTATGGCGCGGCAAAGGGCCTTTCGCCCGCCATGATGGACCGGCTTCGGCTGGATGAACCCCGCATTCAAGCCATTGTGGACGGTTTGCGCGATGTTGCAGCGCAAGACGATCCCGTGGGCCAGATCCTTGCGGAATGGGACCGCCCGACCGGGCTGCATATTCAGCGGGTCCGCACGCCTTTGGGGGTTGTCGGCGTGATCTATGAAAGCCGCCCCAATGTGACGGCGGATGCAGGCGCTTTGTGCCTGAAGGCCGGCAATGCGGTCATTCTGCGCGGTGGGTCCGAAAGCTTCCATTCCTCTGGCGCGATCCATGCCTGCATGGTCGAGGGGTTGCGCGCCGCGGGCTTGCCCGAAGACGCGATCCAGTTGATCCCGACCCGCGACCGCGAGATGGTCGCCCAGATGCTGCGGGCCGTGGAGTATATCGACGTGATTGTGCCGCGTGGCGGCAAGGGACTTGTGGGCTTGGTGCAGCGCGAGGCGCGGGTGCCGGTCTTCGCGCATCTGGAAGGCATCTGCCACGTCTATGTCGATGGCGATGCGGACTTGGAAAAAGCCCGCGCCGTGGTGCTGAATGCCAAGACGCGCCGCACGGGAATTTGCGGCTCTGCCGAATGCTTGTTGATCGACCGGGCGTTTCTGGCCAAACACGGGCCCGTTCTTGTTCAGGATCTGCTGGCAGCCGGGGTTGAAGTGCGCGCGACGCCGGACCTCTCGATTGAGGGCACAAAGCCCGCGCAGCCTGACGATTTCGGCCAGGAGTTTCTGGATATGATCATCGCCGCCAAGGCCGTTGATGGCGTAGACGAGGCGATTGCCCATATCCGGCGCTATGGCTCCAACCACACCGAGGCGGTGCTGACCGAAAACGACGCGGTCGCGGCGCGCTTCTTCCAGCGGCTCGATTCTGCGATTCTGATGCGCAACGCCTCCACCCAGTTCGCGGATGGGGGCGAGTTTGGCATGGGGGCCGAGATTGGCATTGCCACTGGCAAAATGCATGCGCGCGGGCCGGTCGGGGCCGAGCAACTGACCAGTTTCAAATATCTGGTGACGGGCGATGGCACCTGCCGCGCTTAAAAGCTCAGCTTGATTTCCGTCTCTCGGACTTCGAGCGCGAGCTTGCGTTTGCGCAAGGTCAATGCCTCAGGAAGAAGGGCGAAATGCACCTGAGCCGGGCCGATATCTGCCTTGGCCTGCGGGTTTGACAGTCGTTCCCACAGGGCAGGGTCAAAGCGGGTGCGGGTGGCATGGGCTGTCAGGACCCAACGGGGCTTTTCAAATTGCACGGTGATGCGGCCACCAAAGGCCAGCGCGGTTTCAAGGCATTGCAGCGCGAGAAACAACAGCTTGGCATCGACCCGTGCCAGATCGCCGCTGGCCTGCCAGTCGATCTCCAGCCGTCCGCCCTGTGTGACGGCCGCCAGAATGCTGGTCACCTCGGCGCGGCTGATCCTTTGATCCTCGCTCGCCAGCCCGAAGGCCACGCGGAAATACCGGATCCGCGCATTCGCCGCCGCCACGCTTTCCGCGATCAAAGCCATTTCCGGGCTTGTTGTCGCAGCCTCCATCATCAAGAGTTCAACGCCATTGCCGATTGCCCCGATCGGGCTGATAAGGTCGTGGCAGATCCGGGAGCCAAGCAGGGCAGTGAGTTCGGCGCTGTCTTTCATCGGATTATCCGTCGTACAAAGAAAAAAGGAGAGCTGCGGTGAACGCAATTCTGGAACCCGGCATGATCGTTCGCCATCCCGGCCAGCCCGATTGGGGCTTGGGGCAGGTTCAATCCAATATCGGCGACCGGATTACGGTTAACTTTGAGCATCAGGGGAAAGTCACCATTGATGGCAGGCATGTCCTTCTGGAGCGTGTCTACGGGATGAATGGTTAACTTTAGGCGAACGACGTTTTGCGATGCAACTTAAGATTGAATTTTTGTCCAAACTTCGCGGGGCATGGGCCGAATGGTTGCAAATCTGCATCGCCGCTACTAGCTACCTCGCGAGCAAGGTTGCCGGAACGGCTCTGCGCCGGGGTTTGAGAGGGATTGCACAGCATGACGGCGCGTGACGGGCAACTCACCCTGCGGCTGGCACGAGACGACCGCGATTTGGCCGCCGCCCAACGTCTGCGCTACCGCGTCTTTGTCGAGGAACTGGGGGCCAGCGGCCCGCTTGTCGATCATCAGGCGCGGCTTGAAAAAGATGTGCATGACGCCTTATGCGACCATCTTCTTTTGATTGACCCGCAGCGAGATCCGGCCTCTCTGGACGATGTTGTGGGGGTTTACCGGCTTTTGCAGGGGGCGAAACTTCCAGCGGGCGCGTCGTTTTATTCAGAAAGCGAATATGATCTGACGGCCCTGCGCCAAAGCGGTCGACGGCTGTTGGAGCTTGGACGCTCTTGTGTGGAGCCTGCCTATCGCGGCGGCACGGCCATGCTGCATCTGTGGAACGGGCTGGCCGATTACACGCTTTCAAACAAGATCGAGGTTCTGTTCGGTGTTGCCAGTTTCCACGGCACGGATCTGGAGGCACTGGCCCAGCCGCTGGCCTATCTGCACCACAACCATCTGGCCCCCCCGCCGCTGCGTGTGACCGCCATCGGGGATCAGGCGCGGGCCATGGACCGGATGGAGCCTGAGATGGTTGACCGGCGCGCGGCAATGCTGGCCACTCCGGCGCTGATCAAGGCCTATCTGCGGCTTGGCGGGGTTGTGGGGGAGGGGGCCTATCTTGACCGGGACTTCAACACCACCGATGTCTGTCTGCTGATCGACATCAGCCAGATGTCTGAAAAGCACCGCGCCTTCTACACTCGCAAAGCGGACCGCCCGTCATGACTGATTGGCGGCATGACGCCCTTGCCCCCTTCCGCCCCGGACCTTTGGGGGTCTTGCTGATCTTGCTGCGGATCCTTCCTTTCGGGGTTGTGACCTATGGCGGGCTTTTGATCTTGCTGATCCTGCGCGCCATCGAGGCCCCGATCTTTGGTCAGGCGCGCCCGGTTACGCCTTACATCACCCAAACCGTTTGCCGGTTGAGCCTGTGGATCATGGGCATCCGGCTGGACCGCCGGGGTACGCCGATGCAGGACAGGGGCGCTATCGTGGCAAACCATTCCTCATGGCTGGATATCTTCGCGCTCAATGCCTGCGACCGGGTTTATTTCGTGTCGAAATCAGAGGTCGCGGGCTGGCCCGGTATCGGCTGGCTTGCCCGCGCGACGGGAACGCTGTTCATCGCCCGCCAGCCCAGCGAGGCCAAAGCCCAGCAAACCCAATTCGAGGCAAGGCTGCGCGCGGGCCATCGGCTTTTGTTCTTTCCCGAAGGCACAAGCACGGATGCGATCCGCGTTTTGCCCTTCAAATCCACGCTTTTTGCGGCTTTTTACACGCATGGGCTGGATCATCTGATGCATATCCAGCCTGTCACGCTCAATTTCATCGCCCCCAAGGGGGCTGATCCGCGCTTTTATGGTTGGTGGGGAGAGATGGACTTCGGCAGCCATTTGCTGCGGGTGCTGGCCTCTCCGCGTCAGGGCCGGATCGAGGTGATCTTCCATGCGCCGCTGGCAGTGGATGATTTTGCCTCGCGCAAGGAGCTGTCGGCGGCCTGCGCGGCGCAAATCACCGCCGCGCATCATTTCGTTGGGAAAAAGCCTTAGCCTAGCGGGGCCAGCAGGGTCTTGAGCGCGGCCGACGGATCGTCAGCGGACCAGATTTCAGCCCCAATGCCAAAGAAATCCGTGACCGGGCCGAATTGCGCCACCAGTTCCGGCGTCAGACCGCCCTCGGCCACGACGGGCACTTCGATCATCTCGGACCACCATTGAAAGAGGTCAAACTCCGCCGTGCTGCCATCGCCCAAGGTGCCCGCATTGATCGGGCCAAAGGCCACATAATCCGCCCCGGCCTCGGCGGCGTTCAGCCCGTCATGGCGGGTGGTGCCACAGTAGGCGCCAATGATTGCATCCGTCCCCAGTTCGGTGCGCAGCTTGCGCAGATTGTTGCGCGAGCCGGTCAGGTGAACGCCATCCAGCCCGAGCCTGTCCACCAAAAGCACATGGTTTTCGACGACCAGCGCCACATCGCGGGCATGGGCCACTTCGCGCAGGGCATCCGCGCTGCGGGCAATCAGATCTTCGTCCCGGCTGCTGAGCGCAAGCCGGATGCAGGCGATCTCGGCGCTGTCGAGAAGCTTGGCCAAATGATCGGGGAAAATCTCCAGATCAAGGACCGGGGGGGTGATCAGATAAAGTTGTGGGCGCTCAGTCTCGGCCATCTTGGGCTCCTTCACGGGATATAGCCGCGCTTTATCGCAGTTTTGGACGGTTGGCTACTTGTGGTGCGGCGATTTCGGGGAACGGAGCGTGATTGCAGTGTTCTCCGGGGCGGCACGCCCTGCGCTGCTTGAAAGCAGCCGCACTTTTGCCTATCAGGCGCGAAACGCCGCAGCGAGACAGCCCTTCATGACCGATGATCCGCACATGCCGACCCCGAAGCCCATCGACCCGGTGCCGCCTGTCTTTGTGCTGGTCCGGCCGCAGATGGGCGAGAATATCGGCGGCGCTGCCCGTGCAATGCTCAACTTCGGGTTGGAGCGGTTGCGCGTGGTTGATCCGCGTGATGGCTGGCCCAGTCCCAAGGCGGTCGCGATGGCCTCGGGGGCGGGGCGGCTTTTGGACCATGCGGGCCCCTTTGCCGATGTGCGCGCCTCTGTGGCGGATTGCGATTTCGTTTTCGCCACCACCGCGCGCGGGCGCGAGCTGACAAAGCCGATCATGACCCCGGAACGGGCGATGGACTATGCCCGCGCCCTTGTCGCTGAAGGCAAGAAGGTGGGCGTCCTGTTTGGCCCCGAACGCGCCGGGCTGGAGAATGAAGACCTCGTCTATGCCAATGCGCTGGTGACGGTGCCGGTGAACCCGGATTTCCCCAGCCTCAACCTTGCACAATGTGTGCTGCTGATGGGCTATGAGTGGAAGCGCCAGAAAGCCGATGTCCCGCCAGAGGTGATGGAACTCGCCCGGACCGAATTTGCCAGCCATATCGAGGTGCAAAAGCTGGGCGACCACTTTGAGGAACGGCTGGAGGAGGCGGGTTTCTTCTATCCGCCTGCCAAGGTTCCGGGCATGAAGCAAAGCCTGCGCAGCATGTGGGGGCGGCTGGGATTGACGCGGGCCGAGGTGCAGACCCTGCACGGGATGCTGCGCCAGATCGTGCGCAACCTGAAGGGCTGACCGTATCGGGGCTGCGGTAAAGCCCGCCCCTTGGAAGGGGCCGACGCCCAAGCACAAAGCCCGGACAGAAAAAAGGGCGGCCCGGTCATTCTGCCAAGCCGCCCGTGATCAGATGTTTCAGGTCAGAAATTCAGCGTGAAGCGGCGGGTCAAACCGATGCGGAGCGTGGTCTGCGTATCGCTCCCCTGCGCCACGATGGGCGAATCCTTGGCACCGCCAACGTATTGATCCCACCGAACGGCCCCATCGATGCCCCAGTCCTCGGTCAGGGCATAGGTCATCCCCAACTCCATCCCGACGGACATGGCACCGCCCTTGGCGTCATAAGCTGCAAGATCACCGCCGCTGGCGGTCGATTCGTCCGCCGTCACGCCGAAATAAGTGTTGGCATAGCCGCTGTCAGCGGCCAAAACGCGCGGGCCAACCTTCAGCGTCAGCTTGTCATTGGGCCGCATGATCAGGTTTGCCCCCAATTCGCCCACCCAGGAATGATGGCCAATCGCGCCATAGCGCAGGTCACCGAAAGCCTCGAAATTCTCGGCGGTATAGCCAAGACCCATGCCAATTTCGACCGACAGATCAACGTCTTCCAGCCCGGTCAGTTCGGCGTAATCATCCGCGCTGCGCTTTTGGACGATCCGGAACGAGCCGCGCGGCGCAAAGCCATAGGCCACCGCACTCGGGTCTGCATTGCCAAGCGCCATGCTGCCCGGCAGACGCAGGTAGTTGAGCGAGAAGGCAAAATCCGGCCCAGCCTTGAGCGTGTCAGAGCCGAAATACTCCGGCCCCGCGCCCAGCCCGGCGCGCAATGTAAAGATCAGACCGGGGGCCGCGGCAGGTGCCGGGGCAGGGGCCATCACCTCGGGTTCGGACAGACCCATTTCAGGGCCGCTCGCAAAAGCGGTGGCGGGCAGCATCACGAGGCCTGCAACGGCCAACAAGGATTTTTTCATGGTAAAGATACCTGACATTCTAAGGAAAAGACGGCGGCCGGGCCGCGACGTTCAGAGGACACCCCGGCAGACGGGGCTTTATCGGCTTGGGGCAACATATCGTGGTGCGCCTTGCTGGCAAGGCGATTTATTGTGGCTGGCGGTTTGTTGCCACTGGCCGATTGTCCCCGTTCGGCCCAAGGTCGGGTGTGGCACGCGCGCACGGGGGCCTTGAAGCGCCCCTGTCAGAAGCCTAGTGTTCGCGCCAACATTGAGCGGCACTTGAGACAGGGCTTATGGCAGGCAAACGCAGCATTTTCGAAGAGGTCGGCAGCGCCGAAAAACAGCTTCCCAAAGGGGGCATGATCGCGCAATCGAAGAGCGGGGCACGGGGGGCGATCCGCCTTTGGCTGATGCTGCTTTTCGCTTTGGTCATGGTGATGATTGCGGTCGGGGGCCTGACGCGCCTGACGGACAGCGGCCTGTCGATCACGGAATGGAAGCCCTTTGCCGGGGCGATGCCTCCGCTTGACGGGGCGACCTGGGCCAGCGAGTTTGAGAAATACCGCGCCTCGCCCGAGTATCTTTTGCAGAACAAGGGCATGAGCCTGACGGAGTTCCAGTTCATCTATTGGTGGGAATGGGGGCATCGTCAGCTTGGCCGCGTGATCGGGCTTGTCTGGGCCTTGGGATTTCTCGGCTTTCTGGTTTCCTTCAAGATCCCTTCGGGCTGGACGGGGCGCTTGTTGCTGATAGGCGTTTTGGGCGGTCTGCAAGGCGCGATTGGCTGGTGGATGGTGGCCTCGGGCCTGACGGGCGACGCTGTCGATGTTAAATCCTACCGATTGGCCACGCATCTGGGCCTTGCCTTCATCATTTTGGGCTTCATTGCGTGGTATGTGTTCTTGCTGGGCCGCAGCGAGTCTGCGCTGCTGCAAGCCCGCCGCGGGCGTGAGGCGCGGCTGTTTGGGCTCTCGACCGGGTTGTTGCATTTTGCGTTTTTGCAAATCCTTCTGGGCGCTCTGGTGGCCGGGATCGATGCGGGGCGCGGCTTTCCGACTTGGCCGGATATGAACGGGCAGTTCTTTCCGGCAGATGCGTTTTATGTGCCCGATGGCGCGGGTGGCAGCTTGCCGGTCTGGCATGCTTTCTTTGAAAATCCGGGGCTGGTGCAATTCGTGCACCGCATGTCGGGGTATCTGCTGTTCGCTTTCGGGGTCTTTGTCTGGCTCAAGGGCCGCAAGTCGGGCTATCAAGCCACCCGGCGCGCCTTTGACTGGGTGATGGTTCTGCTTTTCGGTCAGGTTGTGCTGGGCATCGCCGCCGTACTGACCATGGCCAGCCTGCCCGTGGCGATCTGCCACCAGATTGGCGCAGTGATCCTGTGGGTGTTGATCCTGCGCGCCCGCCATCTTTCGCAATACCCGCTTCAAGGGTCCATCCGTAAGGGAACGGCATGACGAATTCAGCAACCGCTTATCAAGACCTGATGGCCGTTCAGCGCCAGACCGAGGCTTTGGGCCAGATCGCGGGCCGGCTTGGCTGGGATCAGGAAACCATGATGCCGCGCGGCGCCTCTGACCAGCGCGCTGAAGAGATGTCGGCCATGGAAGGCGTGCTTCATGCCCGCCGCACCGATCCGCGCATCGGAGACTGGCTGGACAGCGCCGAAGGGGCGGATGATGTGGCAAAAGCGCAATTGCGCCATATCCGCCGCTCCTTTGACCGGGCCTCCAAAATCCCGTCGCGGCTTGCGCAGGCGCTTGCACATCAAACCTCGGTTTCGCAGGGGATCTGGGCGGATGCGCGGGCCAATAATGATGTCGCGGCCTTCCTGCCCGCCCTGCAAACGGTCATCACCCTCAAGCGCGAAGAGGCTGCCTGCCTTGCGCAGGGTGGCGATCTTTATGACGCGTTGATCGACGATTATGAGCCGGGGGCAACGGCGGCCAGCCTGGGCACGATGTTCGACGGGATGCGCCCGCGCCTTGTCGCCCTGCGCCAAGCCGTGCTGGAGGCGGCCTTTCAACCTGCCCCGCTGGAGGGTCGCTTTGATCAGGGCGCGCAACTGGCGCTGGCCCGCGATCTGGCGACGGCCTTCGGCTATGACTGGAACCGGGGCAGGCTGGATCTTGCGGTGCACCCGTTTAGCTCCGGTTCGGGCAATGATGCGCGCATCACCACCCGTGTGGTGGAAAGCGACCCGTTCAACTGCCTCTATTCGACGATCCACGAGGTCGGCCACGCCTGCTATGAACTGGGTATCTCTCAGGATTACGCCCTGACCCCCTTGGGGCAGGGGGTGTCCATGGGTGTGCATGAAAGCCAAAGCCGGATCTATGAAAACCAGATCGGCCGCAGCCGCGCCTTTACAGGCTGGATGTTCGGCCAGATGCAGGCGCGGTTCGGCAATTTCGGCTCAAAGGATGCCGATGCCTTCTTTGGCACCGTCAATAAAGTGCGCCAAGGCTATATCCGCACCGAGGCGGATGAGGTGCAATATAACCTCCATGTGATGCTGCGCTTCGATCTGGAACGCGTGCTGATCCTTGGCGATCTGCAACCAAGCGATCTGGAAGCCGCGTGGAATGACCGTTTCGCGGCAGATTTCGGCTTTGCCGTCGACAAACCTTCGAACGGAGTATTGCAGGATGTGCATTGGTCCTGCGGCCTGTTTGGCTACTTCCCGACCTATTCTTTGGGCAATCTCTATGCGGGCTGTCTCAATCAAGCTCTGCGCGCGGCGGTTCCCGATCTGGATGCGCAGCTTGCCACAGGGGTGACGACCGCTGCCACCGACTGGCTGCGTGATAACGTCCAACAGCATGGCGGGCTCTATCACCCGCGCGAGGTCATCACCAAGGCCTGCGGCTTTGAACCCCATGAAGGCCCGCTTCTGGACTATCTCGAAGCAAAATTCTCCGAGATCTACAAACTCTGACCTCTCTGTGCGCCCGGCCCGGTATCCGTCCGGGCGCACCTGCCCCTTCTTCTTGGCAAAAATACCTGCCTTTTTCCGTTGCCCAAATCGCCCACTAAGGCAAAGGCGCTTTACGCTTTCCAGTCCGGCTTGCGCTTTTCCAAAAAGGCCGAAATCCCCTCATTCGTGTCCGGCTCAAGCATGTTGGCCAGCATCGCTTGCCCCGCCTGCGCATAGGCGTCGGTCAAGGACAGGCCCAACTGATCGTAGAACCCCCGCTTGCCGATCCGCAGCGCGACCGAAAGCTTCGCCGCCAAGGTCTGCGCAAGTTCCAGCGTCTCATCGCCGAGCGTCTCCGCGGGAACCACGCGGTTGATCAGGCCCACCTCGCGCGCCCGCTGCGCGTCAATAAATGCGCCCGTGGTCAACATCTCAAACGCTACTTTCGGGGCGACCGCGCGGGTCAGCGCCACCATCGGGGTGGAGCAGAACAGCCCGATATTCACCCCGTTCACCCCGAACCGCGTCCCTTCTGCGGCAACAGCCATGTCGCAACTGGCCAGCAACTGGCACCCGGCGGCTGTCGCAATGCCATGGGCCTCGGCAATCACGGGTTGGGGCAGGGCGGTGATGGCGGTCATCACTTCGGCACAGCGGTCAAAGAGGCTCTTGAAATAGGCGGCCCCCTTGTCTTCGGCCTGCCGGCCGGCCTGCATCTCTTTCAGATCATGGCCAGCACAAAAGACCTTGCCCGCCCCGCGCAGGATCACCACCCGCACCGAAGGATCGGCGGCAATGGCGGACAGGGCCGCCTTCATCTCGGCCAGCATCGCGTCGGACAGGGCGTTCAGGTTGCCGGGGCTGTTCAGGGTCAATCGTGCCACGGCGCCCAGATCTTCGCGCAACAGAAGTGCATCACTCATCTTGTCATTCCTTCCCTTTTGCCCGAACTCTAACGGCACCCAACAGGAAGGAAAGGCGAAAGCATATGCCATTGCAAATGGAGATCCCCGCCCTTCAAAGGTTTCTGGAGCGTGAGTTTCCGCAAGTTGCCGCCGATTTTCACCTCGAAGAGGTCACCGAAGATCGCCTGATCCTTGGGCTGCGCGTGGCCGAGCGGCATCTGCGCCCCGGTGGCACGGTTTCAGGCCCGACCATGTTCGGGCTAGCCGATGTGGCGATGTATCTGGCGATCCTGTCGCATCTGGGTCCGGTGGCCCTGGCCGTCACCACCAACTGCTCGATTGATTTCCTGCGAAAACCCGAAGCCGGGAGCGATCTGCGCGCCGAGGCTCGTCTTTTGAAACTCGGGCGCAGTCTGGCGGTGGGGGATGTGCTTTTGTTTTCCCAAGGGGTGGCTGCCCCGGTGGCGCGGGCGGGGCTGACCTATTCGATCCCACCAAAGCGCTGAATCCAGCGCGGGCCCCCAAAAGCGCTGAAGCCCGCGCGGCTTTCAGTCTTTCTTGCGGCTGAACTTGCCTTCGACCTGCGCCCCGCTTTCGATGGAAGCTGTGCGGTAGCTCACATCGGCGGTCACCTGTGCGGCCGACCGCAGCGTCAGGTTTACGGCATCGATCTGCCCGCTCAAGGTGCCGCGAATATCGACCGTCTCAGCCTTGACGCGGCCTTTGACCCGGCCCTCATGGGTGACGATCAGCGCCCCGGCTGTCAGGGATCCGTCAACCTCCCCCATGATTTCCACCGAACCTGCGGTGACGATGTCGCCGGTGATGCGAAGATCAGCGGCAAGGACGGATTTGCCAGAGGCGGCGCGGCTGCTGTCCGTCGGGCTGTAGTGGTTAGACATCTTGTTTCCTTTCGCGTCGGGCAGGCCATTGCGGCCAAGTCTGCGATGCCCTCCGGGGTTGGAAAGCTGAACGCGCCGATAGAAGGGCAATGCGGTCCGTTGGGTCAAGTCTGGAGTGGTCTCTATGCTCGGTTTTCCGCTTAGCTTTGGTGCAAATCGCCATCCTTTAAGTGGAAAGGGGCGAGGGGCGGCTATGAAGCCTCGGTTTTAGATCCCTTCCGGCCAATCCAGAGGCCCCGAAAGCGCTGGAAGGGCGAGTCGTCCAAGGGTCAGGGCCTCTAAAGCACCCGACTCGGGCGCAGCCGGGAATGCGATTCCCCCGAAATACACCCCTTCGGCCTATTTCACGCTGCGCAAACCCCGTGCGATGCGTTCCGGCACGCCTCGTTTTCTTCAACAAAACAGCCAAAATTCAGAAAAACGTCATCGAACTGTTATTTTCTGCTTGCGGGTATTTTGAGTTATGCCTAAACACCGCCTCACCGAAGCGGACGACACGGACGGTTGCGAGACTGTGGTGGGAAGACGGGGAGGTTGGCTGCGGGAACGC
>JAQWYA010000092.1 GCA_029254215.1 Pseudorhodobacter sp.
GTCCCGATGGCGGATACAGCACTGCGGTCTGGTCCCCAAAGGGGCAGTTGCTGGGCCATGTCGGGATTGGCAACCGCAAGGATATCCGCAACGCGGTCGAGGCGGCGCAGGCCGCGAAAAGCTGGGGTAGAACGACGGGCCATCTTCGGGCGCAGATCCTGTATTACATCGCTGAAAACCTTTCGGCCCGCGCGGCGGAGTTCGCAGCCCGGATTACAGCGATGACGGGAAAGCCCGGCGCAGATGAGGTTGAGGCCAGCATCGCGCGGCTCTTTACCTATGCGGCTTGGGCGGACAAATATGATGGCGCCGCCAAATCTGTTCCCATCCGTGGCATTGCCCTTGCGATGAACGAGCCCTGCGGCGTGATCGGGATGATTTGCCCCGATGACGCCCCGCTTTTGGGTCTGATCAGCCTGATCGCCCCGGCAATTGCCCTAGGCAATACTTGTGTTGTGGTTCCGTCCCAAGCCTATCCGCTTGCGGCGACGGATTTTTATCAGGTGCTGGAAACCTCTGACCTGCCGGGGGGCGTGGTGAACATCGTGACAGGGGCACATGCGGAACTGGCGAAGCCTTTGGCCTCGCATCTGGATCTGGATGCGCTGTGGTGTTTCTCCTCATCCGATCTGTCGGGACTGGTTGAAAGGGAGGCCGCTGGAAACCTCAAACGGACATGGGTGAACCACGGCCGGTCTGTGGATTGGGCCACCACCGCGCCATTTTTGCGGGCGGCGACCGAGGTCAAGACGATCTGGCTGCCTTACGGAGAGGGTTGAGCGCTGGTTTTTGGCGCAAGCCGGGGGGCTGTCTGCCCCCCGGCCCCCCCGAGGATATTTTTGAACAGATGAAAAGCGATCAGGGTTTTGGGCGATCATCGTAATCCGTTTTGAGGATCCGGTTCGCGTCCCCTTGTGGATCTTCGAATTGTTTTGATTTCAGCGCCCAGAAGAACGCGGCCAGACCGACACCGCCAAGAAACAGCGAAGCGGGTATGAGATAGGCGAGAATTTCCATGCCTATTTGATCCTTAGCGCATTCAGGGAAACGGTGATGGAGGAGAGCGACATCGCAAGCGCTGCGATCAGCGGGGTGGCAAGACCGACCAGCGCCAAGGGGACAGCGATCACGTTATAGGCGGCGGAAAGGCCGAAATTCTCGCGGATGCGGGCGGTTGACTGGCGCGAAATGCGCAGCGCATCGGCGATCGGCGACATATCCTTGCCCAAGAGCACGATGTCAGACGCGGTGCGTGCTGCATCCAGCGACGAGGCTGGAGAGATCGAGACATGGGCAGCCGCAAGGGCTGCGGTATCGTTCAGCCCGTCGCCCACCATCAAGACCTTGCGTCCGGCGGCCTGCAGATCCGCCACGAAACCAGCTTTTTCGGCGGGCAGAACGCCTGCCTGCCACGAAGGGATCTCAAGCTGGTCGGCGATGGCGCTGACGGCTGTGGCGTGATCGCCGGACAAGAGATGAACCGTGAGTCCCTGCGCCTTGAGGGCAGCGATCGCGGCCTCCGCCCCCGGACGCAGGCTATCGGTGAAAGAGAGGGCGTAGCGCGCCTCACCCACGGCCAGATAGGTTGCGGTTGCCGCCAAAGGGGGGGCCCCGATCCATTCAGCCCGGCCCAGACGCACGGTTTGGCCCTGCCAGTTGCCGGTGATGCCATAGCCTGCTACCTCGGCCAGATCGGTCAGATTGGCCGGGGGGACGCCAAGCGCCGTGCCCGCCTTGACCAAAGCCTGCGCCAAGGGGTGAGAGGAGGCCGCAGCCAGCCCCAAAGCGACCCCACGCGCGGCATGGGGCAGGCTTTCGAAATCATTGACAGCCGGCATGCCCATGGTCAGCGTTCCGGTTTTGTCGAAGACGACCGTATCCACTTCGGCCAGACGCTCCAGCGCGGTGCCATCCTTGATCAGCAACCCTTTGCGAAAGAGTTTGCCAGAGGCCGCTGTGACCACCGCCGGAACCGCAAGGCCAAGGGCGCAAGGGCAGGTGATGATCAGGACGGCGGCCGAAATATTGATGGCAAAGCGCAGATCGCCGCCGGTTTGCCACATCCAGAAGCCGAACGCCGAAAAGGACAGAAGATGCACAAGCGGCGAATAGGCGCGCGCCGCGCGCTCGGCCAGACTGGTGTAGCGGTTCTTGGCGCTTTCAGCGACCGCCACCAGATCGGCCATGCGGTGCAGGGAACTGTCGCGGCCCGCCGCGGTCACTCGCACCAAAAGCGGGCCTGTCAGGTTGACTTCGCCCGCAGCCACGGACGTGTCTGGGCCGACAAAGGCAGGCAGGCTTTCCCCGGTCAGCAAGGAACGGTCCACTTCTGACGTGCCTTCAACGACGGTGCCATCCACCGGCATCCGCCCGCCGGGACGCACCCGCACCAGATCGCCGCGCTGCAAGGCACTGATCGAGACAAGCGTTTCAACGCCATCTTCGACCCGCAGGGCGCGCGGCACTTCCAGCGCGGCCAATTCCTCAGCGGCGGAGCGGGCGACGGCACGGGTCCGGTGATCAAGATAGCGGCCAGCCAGCAGGAAAAAGGTCAGCATCACAGCGGCATCGAAATAGGCGTGGTGGCCGGAATAGATCGTCTCGAACAGGCTGATCGAGGAGGCCAGAAGGATCGCCAGAGAGATCGGAACATCCATCCCCAGACGTCCGACCCGCAGGCTGGCCCAAGCAGATTTGAAAAAGGGCTGACCGGCGAACACAACCGTCGGAAGGGCAATCGCCGCCGAAATCCAGTGGAACAGGTCGCGGGTGGCATCCGTTGCCCCTGACCAGACCGCCACCGACAATAGCATGACGTTCATCATCGCAAAGCCCGCTACCGCAAGCCGCATCAGAAGGTCACGCCCCTGCTTGTCCGTTTCCGTGGCCGACAGAAGGCCCGCATCCAGTTCATGCGCTTCATAGCCAAGCCCGGCCAGAACCGGGATCAGGCTTTCGGCAGTCACCTTTGCCTCGGCATCCACACTGACCCGGCGCAGGGTCAGGTTGACCCGTGCGGAATGGACCCCCGGCACGGCCTGCAGGCCATTTTCCACCGTCGACATGCAGGCAGCACAATGCGCGGTTGGCAAGGACAGCATGATCCGCCCGCGCTTTTCCTCTTGCAGGGCCGCGATCCTCTGGGCAGAGGGGGCGGCCACACAAGCAGGGCAGGCAGAGGGGCTATGGCCCTCGAACGGCTCCGCCAAAGACATCGCTTAGCCTTTCACAAACAGGTCGATGCGCTGGCGAAACAAGGTGCCATCCGCCGCCGTTGCTTCGATCTGCATCATCCATTTGCCGCGCTCAAGCGCGAGGGGAGCGGTGAAAACGCCCGCCTCTCTTGTGAACACGGGCGTGGTATCTTCACGGGCTTCGGTCGCGCGACCAACCAGAACCGAGAGGGTCGCCACCGCAGCGGGCAGCCCGTCACGGTCGGTGAAATTCAGACGCAGTTCCTGATTCTCGGCGCTGTAATCCGGGGCGAGCTTCCAGCCCAAGGCGTTTTGGGCAGCCCGGTTGGCATCGAAATCCTGACTCGCGACGTAAGAATTTTTCACCTCCAGCCCCGGAAAAGTGCTGATTGCCTGATAGGCCATGACCAGATTGACCCCGATGATGACGGCGAATGCGCCAGTGGTGATGAAGAAAACCTTCCGCCCAGTCATTTCCGCCATCTTACTGCTCCCGTCCATTAAAGATCGTATCGTGATAAACCCGGTCGGTGGATCCCAGATCTTCGATCCAGAAGCGCAGATCCGTCCGGTCAGAAGCCGCAGGAACCGAACCGGGGGCCGCCGTGACATAGACCCGCTGGGTCTTGAGTTCATTCGCAGGCACCAAGACCACCAACTCATTCGTCCCTTCCAGAGCGATCCGCAAAGGCTCGTCAGAGGTTAGCGAGATGTGGAACAGGATGTCATTGCCCTGCTTGTTCAGCAAACGCATATCATAAGTGTTGCGAATAGACCCGTCCGAAAGGGTGACAAAGGTCGGGTTGCGGACCGGCGTTACGTTCACGTCGATTTCGGTGCGCAAGAACAAGGCCACCACCAAGGCCACGCCAACACCCGCCCAAAGCGTGGTATACATGATCGTGCGCGGCCGCAGGATATGCTTCCAGACGTTGATCGGGGTTTTGCCTTCCCGCTCGCGCGTCTCGTCGGTCAGGGCCATATAGTCGATCAGCCCGCGCGGCTTGCCGATCTTGTCCATGACGTCATTGCAGGCGTCGATGCACAGCGCACAGGTGATGCAGGCCAATTGCTGACCATCGCGAATATCAATGCCCATCGGGCAGACGTTGACGCAGGCCATGCAGTCGATGCAATCGCCCTGCTTGGGGTCCAACTCCCCTTTATGAAGCTTGCCGCGCGGCTCTCCGCGCCAATCGCGATAGCCGACGGTGATCGTGTCTTCATCCATCATGGCGGCCTGAATGCGCGGCCATGGGCAGGCATAGATACAGATCTGCTCGCGGAAGAAGCCGCCGAACAGGAATGTTGTCGCTGTCAGAACGGCGATGGTCATGTATGAAATCGGATGCGCCTGCCCGATGAAGAGGTCTTTCAGCAGGGTGGGCGCATCGGTGAAGTAAAACACCCAAGCCCCGCCCGTCGCCAGACCGATCAACAGCCAGCTTGTCCATTTCAACGCGGTCTTGCGGATTTTCTCGGCGGTCCATTTTGAACGGTGCAACCGCAGGCGGGCGTTTCGGTCACCCTCGATCCAGCGTTCAACCAGTATGAACAGGTCTGTCCAGACGGTCTGCGGGCAGGCATAGCCGCACCAGACCCGCCCCGCCGCTGAGGTGAACAGGAACAGCCCCAACCCCGCCATGATAAGCAGACCCGCAACGAAATAGAACTCATGCGGCCAGATCTCGATCATGAAGAAGAAGAAACGGCGGTTGGCCATATCCACCAGAACCGCCTGATCCGGCAGGCTTGGGCCTCGGTCCCAGCGGAGCCAGGGCGTGATGTAGTAAATGCCCAGCGTCACCGCCATCAGCCACCACTTGAGCGTCCGAAAGGAGCCTTTGACGCGGCGCGGGAAAATCGGCTCCCGCTTGGTGTACAGGCTTTCGGGTTGGGTATCTGGGCTGGTCACGGTTCTTCTCCGACGGCGATTGCTTGGTCTGGTATCTGGCAAGACCGCCCGACCCGCCTTGACCTGCATCAAATAAACATCCGGGATACAGGTTTTGGCTGCGTCATTTGCGCCGCAGCGCAGCCATCGCGGTTGTCAGGCGCAAGAGCGGGGCGTTTCCCAGAACACCAAACGATGATTTTGCCGAGAAAAACAGCGGTTTTGCGGGGCTCTGTGGCCCAAACTGGCCATTTGGGCTGCGGCGATATCACGCTGCACGATTCGGAACGCAGGAAGCGGTGCCTTGGCACAGATCAGCGCTCGGCCCACCGAAAACGCGGCTCAGGTTGCTCCCGTATCCGCGACATGAAAAAGGCCCCCCGAACCAACGGGGGGCCTTTAAGTTTCCATCAGGTGACGAGCTTACTCGCCGCCGCCCAGACCATGAACATAAACTGCAACCGCGCGCACATCGGCTTCCGACAGGCGGGTGTTCCAGTTCGGCATCACGCCCGCGCGGGAATTCACCACCGTATAGGTCAGCGATGCAACATCGCCGCCGTAAAGCCAGATCGCATCGTTCAGCGTGGGCGCGCCAAGATCGCGGTTCCCCTCGCCTGCTTCGCCGTGACAGGCGGCACAGTTTTCTTCGAACACAACGGCACCGGCTTCGGCCAAAACGGCATCATGTTCTTGCCCCGAGATCGCCAGAACATGCTGGACCACCTCGTCGATCTGCGCCTTTTCAAGCAGTTCATCCGCCCCAAAACGAGGCATTTCCGACAGGCGTGCATCGTCATCCGTGGTGTTGCGGATACCGTGGTTGATGGTGAGGTAGATATTCTCGATATCCCCGCCCCACAGCCAGTCATCATCCAGGAGGTTCGGATAGCCCGAGGCCTGAACCCCAGCAGCCCCCGACCCATGGCACTGTGCGCACCATGTCCGGAACACGGCAGAGCCTGCGTTATTGGCATAGCTCAGAAGTTCCGGATCGGCCGAAATCTCGGTCAGCTCGGCGGCTTCGACCTTGGCGCGGATCGGTGCGTTGGCATCCGAAAAGCGCTGGATCTCTGCCGCGACATCGGCACGGGTGGAGGCTCCGAGGATCCCCGGAGTTGCCCGCGAAATCAGCGGCCAGGCCGGATAGGCGATAGAGTACAAAAGCGCCCAGAAAATGCAGACATAGAAGGTCCACAGCCACCAGCGCGGCATCGGGTTGTTGAATTCCTCAATCCCGTCCCAGCTGTGGCCCGTTGTCTCTGGGTCACCCTTTTGACGATTGTTTGGCAGTTTGCTCATTTGCAAGCCTCCTTGATCCCGGCCTGAGGCGACGCAGCCCCGTTGCCAGCCGGTTTGTCCACATTGCGGAAGATGGAATTCGCCGCCTCGTCATGCTTGGAGCGGCTTCCGGGCCGCCAGGCCCAGAGCACCACACCCGTGAACACGAGCGTCAGAAACAGCAGCATCCAGCTATCGGCAAATTCACGCAGCAAGCTATAGGTTTCCATGTTCAGTCCCCCTTAGCGGCTTGCGTCAGGCTGGAAGGTCGAGAAATCGACCATCGTGCCCAAGACCTGAAGATAGGCGACAAGCGCGTCCATCTCGGAAATCCCCGGCTGCCCGTCAAAGTTGCGAACCTGCGCATTGGCATAGCGTTCCTGAAGACCGTCATAGTCGCTGTCAGGATCGGCCTGCGCCCGGAAATCCGCCTGCGCGTTTTCCAGCATCTCATCGGAATAGGGCACACCCACGATCCGATGCGTTGCCATGACATCTTCAACATAACGCCCGTCGATAGAGGCGTTCAGCAAGAAGCCATATTTCGGCATCACGGATTCCGGCACAACGGATTGCGGATCGGTCAGGTGGTCCACATGCCAATCATCCGAGTAACGGTTGCCAACGCGGGCCAAATCCGGCCCCGTCCGCTTCGAGCCCCATTGGAACGGATGGTCGTACATCGATTCCGCAGCAAGGCTGTAATGGCCGTAACGCTCCACCTCATCGCGCATCGGGCGGATCATCTGGCTATGACAGACATAGCAGCCCTCACGGATGTAGATATCGCGCCCGGTCAGTTCCAGCGGGCTGTAGGGGCGTACGCCCTCTACTTTTTCGATCGTGTTTTCGAGGTAGAACAGCGGCACGATCTGCACCAGACCGCCAATCGTCACGACGAGGAAGGAAAGCACCAGCAACAAGGTTGCATGTGTTTCGATTACTTTGTGTTTATCAAGAAAAGCCATCGTTCCCTCCGGTCATTCAGCGGGGACGAGCGCGTTGTCGCTGGCCGTTTCCGGCTGCGCACGAACGGTCATCCACAGGTTGTAGCACATGATGATCGCACCCGAGAGGAACATGAGCCCTCCAAGTCCGCGCACCACATACATCGGGAATTTGGCACTTACGGTATCGGCGAAAGCGTTCACAAGGAAGCCGTTCGCATCCACTTCACGCCACATCAGGCCTTCCATGATCCCGGTAACCCACATCGAGGAGGCGTAAAGAACGATCCCGATCGTGGCCAGCCAGAAGTGCCAGGACACCAGCTTGAGGCTGTAAAGCCCGGCACGGTTCCACAGTTTCGGCACAAGGAAGTACAGCGCGCCGAAGGTGATCATGCCGTTCCAGCCCAAAGCGCCGGAGTGAACGTGACCAATGGTCCAGTCGGTGTAGTGGCTCAGCGAGTTCACGGCCTTGATCGACATCATCGGGCCTTCAAAGGTCGACATGCCGTAGAAGCCGATGGAAACCACCATCATCCGGATGATCGGATCGGTGCGCAGCTTGTCCCAGGCGCCGCTCAGCGTCATCAGACCGTTGATCATGCCACCCCAGGAGGGCATCCACAGCATGATCGAGAAGATCATCCCGAGGGTCGAGGCCCAATCCGGCAGTGCCGTGTAGTGCAGGTGGTGCGGACCAGCCCAGATATACAGGAAGATCAGCGCCCAGAAGTGGATGATTGACAGCTTGTAGCTGAAGACCGGGCGTTCGGCCTGCTTCGGCACGAAGTAGTACATCATGCCCAGAAAGCCTGCGGTCAGGAAGAAGCCCACGGCGTTATGGCCATACCACCACTGCACCATCGCATCCTGCACGCCCGAAAAGACCTGAACGGATTTGGAACCCCAGATCGAAACCGGGATGCTGAGGTTGTTGAACACATGCAGCATCGCCACGGTGACGATGAAGGAAAGGTAGAACCAGTTGGCCACATAGATATGCGGCTCCCGGCGCTTGATAATCGTGCCCAGGAACACGGCAAGATAGGCCAGCCACACGATCGTCAGCCACAGGTCAACATACCATTCCGGCTCGGCATATTCTTTGGATTGGGTCGCACCCAGCAGATAGCCGGTTGCCGCAAGGACAATCACCAACTGATAGCCCCAGAAGACGAACCAGCCCAGATTGCCGCCCCAGAGCCGTGCCGCACTTGTGCGCTGCACCACATAGAAAGAGGTTGCGATCAGCGCGTTGCCGCCAAAGGCAAAAATCACCGCCGAGGTGTGCAAGGGCCGCAGACGGCCAAAGTTGGCATAGCCTTGCGCCCATTCAAAATTGAGGGACGGGAAGGCCAGCTGGAACGCGATAATCACGCCGACCAGAAACCCCACGACTCCCCAAAGCGACGTGGCGATCACGCCGTAGCGTACCACCCCGTCGAAATATTCATTCTCCGGTGTTGCTGCGCGCGGTTCACCCACGCGGCGAATGGACCACAAGAACAGCCCTCCCGCCACCAGCATCACCGTGAGCGCATTGACCATATAGGCCGGGTCGCGCGCATAGTTTGCCGCAATCGCCGCCATAAGCGTGATCAGGGCCAACGCGACCAGTTTAACGTATTCCCACATTTTGCGTCCCTTCGTCTTGTCTTGTGCCCTTGTCAGAATCGGCGCAGACCACGCCCAGGCATTAATTGACACTTCGCTTTCTACCGGCATGACGGCAAGCCGCCTTGATCCATATCAATGAATTGGCACGAACTTCTTGATGCGGGTCAAAGCAGAGACATTTGCGATGCGCTAAATTTCCGCTGTCTGAAAAAAGGGGGAACGGGAAATGGCGTATAAATCTGTACTGACGATTGGCACCTCAGCCGAAAGTGCCAAGCGGGTCTTTGCCGCCGCGGCCAAGTTTGCCATGGCACAGGATGGCCATCTGGATGGGTTGGCTCTTGGGGTTGACCGCACCCAGCTTGGCTACAGCTATGTCGGCGCGGGCGCGGTCTTGACCCAGATGACGCAAGAACGGGCGGAAGCGGATGCCAAAGCGGTCGAAGCGGCGATGACAGCCGCCGCCGCTGAGGCGCCGGAAAGCCTGCGATGGTCGGTTGAAAGTGCGGTGACCATGATCGGAAGTATCGCCGATCTGGTCGCCGCAAGGGCGCGGTTCGCGGATCTGGTCGTCTTGCAAAAACCCTATGGAGAGCAGCGGTTTATCGAAGATGAAGCGGTTGTGGAGGCCGCTTTGTTCGAGGCGCAAGTGCCTGTGATGATCCTGCCCGACACGCTTGCTGCCGATAAAATCGAGGGGCGCCGGGTGATCCTTGCCTGGAACCAAGGCCGGGAGGCCATGACCGCCACCCGGCTCGCACTGCCGATGTTGCAGGCGGCGGAGCGTGTGACAATCACGGTCGTTGACCCGCCAGCCCATGGGCCCGAACGCTCTGACCCCGGTGGCGCTTTGTGCCAGATGCTGGTGCGCCATGGGGTCCGGGCCGAAGTCTCTGTGTTGGCGCGCACAATGCCGCGCGTCTCGGACGTCTTGCAACGCCAGATCACCGATCTGGACGCGGATCTGCTGGTGATGGGGGCTTACGGGCATTCGCGACTGCGCGAGGCCGTTTTAGGCGGGGCCACCCGCCATATGCTGGAACAGGCCAAGATCCCGGTTTTGATGGCCCATTGAAGCGCTTCTGAACAAGCGCCGCGCAAAGGGGCATCGAACCCCTTTGCGCGGCATCTCCATGGACTGCCGAAAGCTCAGAGTTTTGACGATCCGAGGCCTATAATGCCATCAGGCCAGCATTCCGCCATCGCTGTCATCGCCCGCTTCTTCAAGCAGCCGGTCCATGCTGGTGACGGTCACATGACGCTTGCCTTCCAGCGCGATGACCCCATCACGTTTCAGCGCCGAAATCTGCCGGCTAACCGTTTCCAGCGTCAGCCCCAGATAATCGGCCATTTCTTCACGCGTCAGCGGCAGTTCAAACACCGCCCCGCCCTGCATCGTCTTGAGCTGAAGCGTCGCATCGCGCCGCGCGATGATGGCAAGCAGGCTCGCGATCTTTTCCCGCGCCGTCTTGCGGCCAAGCAACAGCATCCATTCGCGCGCTGCGTCCAATTCATCCAGCGTCATCTCCAGCAATCGCTGGGCGATATGCGGCGTTTTGATCATCATGTCTTCAAACGGTTTCTTGCGAAAACAACACATGACCAGATCGGTTGTCGCTGTCACATCATAGGCCGCCGTAACCCTGCCCGGCCGCCCGACAAAATCGGAGGGCAGCAAAAGCCCGACCATCTGACGACGGCCATCTTCCATCGTTTGGGTCAGCGTCGCGATCCCTGTGACGACCGAGGCCACGAAATCCATCTTGTCGCCGGACCAGATCACGGTCTGCCCCGCCTGATAGCTGCGGTAATACTTGATCTGCTCCAGCGCTGTCAGCTCGTCCGCCTCGCAGCGCGCGCAAACAGCCCTATGCCTGATCGGGCAATCACCACAATCTTGCAAGAATGCACCGGTTTCACCTTGGGCCATGTTACTTTCCGTTTGATCTGCATCAATGCCGATACCAGTTTTGCACGGCAGACTACAAATATGAACATAGAAATGCAGCTCAAGCGCCTCGGACTATTTGACGCGCGTGTCCCAAGATATACAAGCTATCCGACGGCGCCGCATTTCGCAGGTGGCGTGGGAAATCACCAGTTTACCCAATGGGTTGAGGCGATCCCCGAGGGATCGTCCATTTCTGTGTACATGCATGTCCCATTTTGCCGCAGGCTGTGCTGGTTTTGCGCCTGCCGCACGCAAGGCACCTCCAGCGATCAGCCGGTTCGGGCCTATGTCCAAAGCCTGAAGGCGGAACTGGCGATCTTGCGGCGGCATCTGGCCCCCAATATCACCTTATCCAGCCTGCATTGGGGCGGCGGCACGCCCACAATTCTGTCCGCCGATCTGATCGAGGATTTGGCAAAGGCGGTGTTCGATGTGGCCCCACTGGCCCCCGGCGGTGCGTTTTCCGTTGAAATCGACCCGAATGAGATTGACGCCTCGCGGCTTGATGCGCTGGCCCGTGCCGGGATGAACCGCGCCTCGCTTGGCGTGCAGGACTTTGATCCCACCATCCAGCAAACCATCGGGCGGCTGCAAAGCTATGACCTTACCAAGCAGATCAGCGACATGCTGCGGGACCGGGGGATCACCAGCCTCAACACCGATATTCTGTTCGGGCTGCCGCATCAGACGCGGACAAGCATTGCGGATTCGGTCCAGAAGCTGCTCACCCTCTCGCCGGATCGTGTGGCGCTTTATGGCTATGCGCATGTGCCGTGGATGTCGCGGCGCCAGCAGATGATTCCGTCCGAGGCCATGCCCACCCCGGAAGAACGTCTTGCCCTGTTTGAGGTGGCGCGGGAATTGTTCGAATGGGATGGCTACGCCGAAATCGGGATTGATCATTTTGCCCGCCCCGATGACGGGCTGGCACGGGCGCAGGCGACGCGACGCTTGCGGCGAAACTTTCAGGGCTACACCGATGATGGGGCTGAGGTGCTGATCGGGCTTGGGGCCTCTTCGATCTCTCGGTTTCCGCAAGGGTTCGCGCAGAATACCAGCGCCACGTCAGACTATACGAAATCCATACGGGACGGGCAGTTTGCCACCCAGCGCGGTCACAGGTTTGACGGCGAGGACCTTTTGCGCGGGCGCATCATCGAGGCCTTGATGTGCGATTTCCGCGTCGATCGCGCCGACTTGCTAGCAAGGTTCAACACGCCCCCCGAAAGGATTTCCGAACTGCTGGAGCAGGCGAAAGCGCAATTCGGGGCCTTGGTCCGGTTGGATGACGTTGGGCTTTCCATCCCGAAAGAGGCCCGGCCCCTGACCCGGATGATCGCGCGGGCTTTCGACAGCTATGACCAGAACAAGGTCCAACACTCCACCGCGATCTGACGCCGGCGGATTGCCGAAATCCCGCCAAGGCAAAGCGCGCCCTCAGCCCTTTGCGCGAGCGGGGTCGAAGCTTTCGACAAAATCGATCATTTGCGGCAGACAGATGCTGTTCAGGTCGTAATTTTGCAAAATCGTCTCCCGCGCGGCTTTGCGCAGAGGCATGAATTTCTGCGGGTCGGCCAAGGCTTCGATCAGCGTGCTGGACCATGTTTTCACATCGAAGAAATCCACCAAAAGGCCGTTCTTGCCATGGGTGATCATCTCTTGCACGGGTTCGGTTTTGGACCCGACAACCAGCGCGCCCGCCGACATTGCCTCCATCATCGACCAAGACAGAACGAAGGGATAGGTCAGATAGGCATGGGCCCGGCTGATCTGCATCAGCGCCACGAAATGCGGATAAGGGATCTGGCCCAGAAAATGCACGCGGCTCAGATCGATCTGATCCTTCACCTCGTTCAGAAAAATCTCTTTCCAAGTGCGTCCGTCTGACGGCGGATCACCATAGCTGATCCCGGTTCCGCCAACGATCATCACCTGCGCATTCGGGCGGGCGCACAGAATCTCGGGCAAAGCGCGCATGAAAACATGATAACCGCGGTAGGGTTCAAGATTGCGGTTCACGAAGGTCAGAACCTCATCCCCGGCGCGGATCTTCTGACCATTGGGCAGGGTCAAACTGGCATCGGGATTGGGCTTCATCACCTCGGTGCGGACCCCGTCAAAGATCACCTTGATCTGCGATTGCAACGCCTTGGGGTGCCGGCTTGCCTGCCACTTGGTCGGGGAAAGACCGGCATCCGCGTGCAAAAGCCCCTGTGCCAGATGCGCGGCCTTGCCTTGCGCGAGCAAGACCTGATCAAAGCCTTCGCGCCGAAACTCAGGGTCGAAATCGGCATCGGAATCGCGGCCGCGATAGTAGAATTCAGCATAGGCGATGAGCTTGGCATCCGGCCAAACCTCTTTCAGGAACAAGGTCTCACCCCAGCCTGAATGCCCGAAAATCACATCGGGGGTGTAGTTGTACTTGTCGCGCATCTGGGTTGCGGCCCGCGCGACAATCGTTCCGCGGTCCGTCATATGGGTAAAGGTGCGCCCGATCCGCGTTTCGCGGGGGTTTGGCAGCGTATCGGTATAGGCATATTTTAGCGTCGCAATCCCCGTTTCGGCCGGGTTCTGCTTGTCGGTCAGCACCTGCACGACATGCCCCCGCGCCTTCAGCGCAGGAGCCAGATAGAGGAATTGTCCGGGAAAATTCTGGTGAACGAACAGAATCTTCACGCGCCAGCACCATGGCCGAATGCGGCCTTCATCAAGGTGCGTGTGTAGTCCGTCTTGGGGGCGTCAAATACCTCAGCCCCTTCGCCCGCTTCAATCACATCGCCTTGTTTCATCACAATCACCTTATGCGCCAATGCCCGCACGACCCGAAGATCATGGCTGATGAACAAATAGGCCAAACCCTGCTTGCGTTGCAACTGCCGGAGCAATTCCACAATCTGCACCTGCACGGTCATGTCCAGCGCCGAGGTGGGTTCATCCAGCACGACCAGTTTGGGCCGCAGGATCATCGCCCGCGCAATCGCCACGCGCTGGCGCTGCCCGCCCGAAAACTCATGCGGATAGCGGCCCATGGCTGTCGGGTCGAGGCCAACCTCAGTTAGGATTTCCGCCACCATCTCGCGCGCGGTGCGCCCCGGAGGCGTGCCATGAACGCCCAGCCCCTCGGCGATGATCTGTTCAATCGTCATGCGCGGCGAGAGACTGCCATAGGGGTCTTGAAACACCACCTGCATATCGCGCCGCAGATCGCGCAGGCGCTTGGCGGGCCATCCCTGCACGTCCTGCCCCATGAACACCACCGGCCCGTTTGACGGGATCAACCGCAGAATCCCCAGCGCCAGCGTGGTCTTGCCAGACCCGCTTTCCCCAACGATGCCAAGGGTTTCCCCGGCTCTGACCGACAGCGAGGCGTCATTGACCGCCTTCACGTGACCCACCGTGCGGCGCAGAAAACCGCGCTGAATAGGGAACCATATCCGCAACCCTTCGGTGCGCACGATCTCGGGGGCATTTTCTGGCGCAGGTTCGGGGCGGCCTTTGGGTTCGGCGGCCAGCAGTTTTTGCGTATAGGGATGTTGCGGGTTTGCGAAAATCTTGGCCGCCGGGCCTTGTTCAACGATCTCGCCGCCCTGCATCACGCAAACCCTGTCCGCGATGCGGCGCACCACGCCCAGATCATGGGTGATGAACAAAAGGGACAGCCCTTCGCGTTCCTTCAACTCGGCCAGCAGATCAAGGATCTGCGCCTGAATCGTCACGTCCAGCGCGGTCGTCGGCTCATCCGCGATCAGCAATTCCGGCCCGTTGGCCAGCGCCATCGCGATCATCACCCGCTGCCGCTGCCCGCCCGACAATTGATGAGGATAGGCCCCCAGCCGCGATTCGGCGTCCCGAATGCCGACCTTGTCCAGCAGCTCCAGAATGCGCGGCCGGGCCGCCGTTGCATCAAGCCCCTGATGCAGCGCAAGGCTTTCGGCAAGCTGCTTTTCGATGGTGTGGAGCGGGTTCAGGCTCGTCATCGGCTCTTGAAAAATGAAGCTGATGTCATTGCCGCGCACCCGGCGCAGATCCGCCTCGGGCGCGCCGATCATCTGGGTGCCGCGATACTGGACGGACCCTTCGACCCGCGCGCTATCGGGCAGCAAGGACACGGTCGACAAAGCTGTGACCGACTTGCCAGACCCGCTTTCGCCGACCAAGGCCACGGTCTCGCCCCGCCCAACATGAAACGAGACATTCCTGACCGCAGTCGTTTCCGCCCCGTCCTGACGGAAATGGATCGACAGGTTTTCAACCGTCAGAACGGCAGTGTCTTTACCTGTCATTGGAACGTCTTTCGCGGATCAAAGGCATCGCGGACACCTTCAAAGATGAACACCAAAAGCGACAACATGATCGCAAAGACAAAGAAGGCGGTAAACCCAAGCCAAGGCGCCTGAAGGTTTTGCTTGGCCTGCAAGGTCAACTCCCCCAAAGACGGGGCAGAGGCCGGAAGGCCAAAGCCCAGAAAGTCCAGCACGGCAAGCGACCCGATGGTGCCCGTGATGATGAAAGGCACCATGGTCAGCGTGGCAACCATTGCGTTGGGCAACACATGGCGGAACATGATCACCCGGTCCGACACGCCCAGCGCACGGGCCGCACGCACATATTCAAAGTTGCGCGCCCGCAGAAATTCGGCCCGCACCACGCCGACAAGGGCCGTCCAGCCAAACAGCACCATCAAGCCGACCAATAGCCAGAAATTCATCTGCCAGATCGCCGCGACAATGATGATGATGTAAAGGCTCGGGGTCGATCCCCACAACTCGATCACGCGTTGGAACAAGAGGTCCGTCAGACCGCCGAAATAGCCCTGAACCGCCCCCGCCGCGATCCCGATCACACTGGTCAGAAGGGTAACGATCAGCGCGAAGGCCACCGAAAGCCGGAAGCCATAGATCACCCGCGCCAGCACGTCGCGTGCGGTGTTATCCGTTCCCAACCAATGGTTTGCATCGGGCGGGGATGGGGCTGCGCGGCCAATATCGTTGATCGTGTTATAGCTATAGGGGATCAGCGGCCACAGGATCCAGCCCGGCTCCGCCCCCTCCAGCGTTCCGGCATCCAAGGCAGCGAGGGAGCCTTCGGGATCGTCCAGACAATCCACCACGCCGCCCGACCGGATCAGACAGCGCACCTCGGGGTCGCGATATTTGGCCTCGGTCCGGAAGTCGCCCCCAAAGGCGGTTTCCGGATAGAATTGCAAAAACGGCGTATGCAATTCGCCACGATAGCTGACCAGCAGCGGTTTTTCATTGGCCAGCATCTCGGCACAAAGTGACAGGCCGAACAGGATCGAGAACAGAACCAAGGACCAGACCGCACGACGGTTCGCCTTGAAATTGCGCCAGCGGCGTTGATTGAGAGGGGAAAGCGCCATGGGTCAGCCCCTCCCCTCAAAATCGATGCGGGGGTCGATCCAGACATACATCAGGTCCGACAGGATGCCGATCACCAGCCCCATGAGGCCAAAGAAGAACAAGGTGCCAAAGATCACCGGATAATCACGCTCCACCGCCGCTTTGAAACCAAGCTGGCCCAGCCCATCCAGCGAAAAGATCGTCTCGATGATCAGGCTACCCCCGAAGAACACCGAGACGAACACCGCCGGAAAGCCCGCAATCACGATCAGCATCGCATTTCGGAACACATGGCCATAAAGCACCCGGCTTTCCGACAGGCCCTTGGCGCGCGCGGTCATCACATATTGCTTCTTGATCTCATCCAGAAAGCTGTTCTTGGTCAGCAGGGTCAGCGTGGCAAAGGACGCGATGGTCGAGGCGATAACCGGCAGCGTGATGTGCCACAGATAATCCCCGATCTTGCCGAAGAAGCTCAGCTCTGCAAAATTATCCGAGGTGAGGCCCCGTAGCGGGAAAATCTGCCAGTAAGACCCGCCCGCGAACAGCACCAACAGCAGGATGGCGAACAGAAATCCGGGGATCGCATAGGCCACGATGATCGCCGCCGAGGTCCAAGTGTCAAAGGATGACCCGTCCTTCACCGCCTTGCGAATGCCCAGGGGGATCGACACCATATAGGCGATCAACGTGGACCACAGGCCCAGACTGATCGATACGGGCATCTTTTCCAGCACCAGATCAACGACCGAGATAGAGCGGAAATAACTCTCTCCGAAGTCGAAGCGCATGTAGTTCCACATCATGTTCAGGAAGCGTTCCAACGGCGGCTTGTCAAAGCCGAACTGGCGTTCCAGATCCGCGATGAATTCAGGCGGCAACCCCCGAGAGCCGAGGTATTGCTCGTTCCCTCCCGCGGTCTCAATCCCGGCATCGCCACCGCCGGAAAAGCTTTCCAGCGCGTCGCCGCCGCCATCCAGACGGGCCAGTACTTGTTCAATCGGCCCGCCGGGTACAAATTGCACCAGCGCAAAGTTGATGATCATGATCCCGATCAAGGTCGGAATGATCAGCAGCAACCGCCGCAGGATATAGGCACCCATACTGCTTGGCCCGTCCTTTTTGTTATTTCAGCGCGCCGCTTGCCTTCAACGCCGCCGCTTTTTCCGCGTTGTACCACCAGAAGGACAACTCGCCCAGCGCATAGGGGGGCAATGTCTCGGGATGCTCGTACATGTTGTAATAGGCGATGGTGTGCTTGGCCTTGTGCCACTGCGGGATCGCGAAATATTCGCGCCGCATCGCGCGGTCCAGTGCCTTGGTCGCGTCGGTCAGGCTTTCCAACGAGGTTGCCGCCAGCACCACATCAATCAGGCGATCCACCGCCGGGCTTTTCAGCCCCATCACGTTGAAGGACGACACATCCGCCGTTTCCGAACCGTAATATTGCTTCAACTCCGTGCCCGAGAAATAGTTGGTCTGCATGAAGTGGTTGGTGATGTCATAGTCAAACTTCGGCGGGCGGGTCCGGTCTTCCATCTGGGCATTGTCCACCCGTGTCAGCACGGCATCAACGCCCAAGGTTTTCAGGTTCTCGACAAACGGGTTGATCACGCGGTCAAAGCTGGGACTATCCTCCAGAAACTCGACGCGCAGGACCTCTCCCTTGGCATTGCGGCGAATGCCGTCGTCGCCCACAGGCCAGCCTGCCTCATCCAACAGGGCCGAGGCTTTGCGCAGATTGCCGCGGTCCAACTGCCGCGCGCCTGAAACCGGGGGCATCACAGCCTCATCCGTCAGGATGCTGGCATCCAGAAGCCCCTCATCGACCAAAGGCTGCAAAATCGCCACTTCGGCGGGGCTTGGCGTGCCGACCGCCTCCATGAAGCTATTGCCCCAATAGGAGGTGACCCGGTCGTAAAGCCCGTAAAACAGCGTCTCATTCGACCATTCGAAGTTGAACATCAGGCCAAGGGCCTGCCGCACGCGCGGATCCTGAAACTTCTCACGCCGCAGGTTGAAGGCAAAGCTCTGGCCGTTTGATTTCGCGCCCGAGGGCAGTTCGGCCTTGATCACATCGCCCTTGCCTACTGCCGGGAAATCATACCCTGTCGCCCATTTGATCGACGACGCCTCATTGCGGAACGTATAGCTGCCGCCTTTGAACCCCTCAAAAGCCGCGTCGTAATCAGCGAAGTACTCGATCCGGATCGCATCGAAGTTATTGGTGCCGATGCGCAGCGGATGGGTATTGCCCCAATAGTCGGGGTTCCGGCGATAGGTGATGGATTCACCAATGCGCATCGAATCAAGCACATAGGGACCAGAGCCGACGAAAGGCGTCAGGCTGCTTTCTTCAAGGTCCAGACCATTCGCCTCGTAATGCGCTTTGGACAGGATCGGCAGGCCGCCCACATCCTGCGGCAGGTCGCGGGTGGGGATGTCTGTTTTGAAGGTGAACTTCACCTTATGGGGGCCCATCGCCTCGACGCTTTCAACCTTTGTGGCAAAGATCGTGCGGAAATCGGTCAGCCCCTTGGCCAGAAACACCTCGTAGGAAAAGATCACATCTTCCGAAGTCAGGGCCGAGCCATCGGCAAAAGTCACATCATCGCGCAGGTTGAAGATCACCCAAGACCGGTCCTCGGGGTATTCGATCGTCTCACAGAGCAGGCAATAGGCGGATCCGATCTCGTCGCTGGTGCCTTCAAGGATCGATTCGAAGGGCGCAGAGGAAAGCGCCGCCGCCCGGCCCTTGATGGAATAGGGGTTCATGCTGTCGAACCCGCCCGAGGTCCATTCCGAAATCTCGCCGCCCTTGGGGGCGTCCGGGTTGACGTAATCCAGATGCGCAAACCCCGCCGGATATTTCAACTCGCCAAAGGTCGAGATGCCATGGGCGACGATCACGCTTTCCGCCTTGGCCGCATAGGCCGAAAGCCCCGCCATAAGCAGGGCAAGCCCGATGGCAGCCCCTGCCGGCCCGGTGATCCGGTCTGCCCCTGTCCGCCGCTTTGCAATCGCCTTCGCCCGAGCCTGCATCCGTCGCCTCCTGCTTTATACCGAAAGATAAAGGGCCGCCCGATCAGGCGCCTCCCCTTTTCCAAAGTTAGTGCGCACAGGCTAATGCGCAACCGGGCGAAGGCTCAAGTTGCGTTTGTGTTATCTGGCGTGAAACAAATGAAAAGGCCGCCCGAAATGGGGCGGCCTTGTCGGAATGCTTGTTTTTTGGCTCAGTTCTGCGTTGCAAGCCACGCGATCAGATCGGCGCGGTCGGTAGGCTTGGGCAGACCGGCAAAGCTCATCTTCGTGCCGGGCATGTAGCGCTTGGGGTTCGTCAGGAACCCATCAAGGTTCGCAGGCGTCCAGGCATCAGCCGACATCGCCATCAGCGCGTCAGAATACCCGAAGCCCGCAACAACCGCCTTTTGACGATCCACGACGCCGTTCAGATGCGGGCCGGTGCCGTCAGAGCCATCAACCTTGTGGCAAGCCTTGCACTTCGCGAAGACCTTTTCGCCAGAAGCCGCGTCAGCCGCTGCATAGAGTTCGTCAAAGGACGGGCCTTCAGCAACTTCTGCACCAGCCTCTTCTGCGCCGGTGTCGATCACATAGGACTGTTCACCACCGCCATGGCCCCCGCCTGTCGAATAGAGCGCATCCGCAGCCCATCCGCCCAGCATGAATACCAAAAGCGAGCCGCAGCCAGCCCCAACAATCTTGGTCATCGTCATCGTGTCGAACATGTCGCGCCCCACATCAGCAATCTGTTTAGGCGCTTCTAACCGCTTCCCCTGCCAAGTTTCAAGGTATAGTAGCGCGACCAAACGCCCCGTAGGGGCTTTTCTGACCGAGGATGGCACAAAATGACCGGACGCATCGCCTTTCAGGGGGAACTTGGCGCTTATTCCCATCAGGCCTGCCGCCAGGCCCGCCCGCAGATGGAGGCCGTCGCCTGCCGCACCTTTGAGGACGCGATCGAGATGTGCCGATCCGGGGAAACCGATCTGGCGATGCTTCCGGTCGAGAATTCCACCTATGGTCGCGTCGCCGATATCCATTCGCTTTTGCCCGGCTCTGGCCTTCGGATCATCGACGAGGCTTTTGTGCGGGTACATATCAACCTGCTGGTGATTCCCGGCACACCGCTGGACAAGGTGACCTCCGCCATGAGCCATACGGTTCTGCTGGGCCAATGCCGCGGCTTTCTGAAAGAGCATAACCTGCGCGCAATCACCGGGGCCGACACCGCAGGCTCGGCCAAGATCGTTGCCGAAAAGGGCGATCCTTCGATGGGGGCGCTTGCCTCGGAACTCGCGGGCGAGATTTACGGGCTGGAAGTGCTTGCCCGCCAGATCGAGGATCAATCCAACAATACGACCCGTTTTCTTGTGATGTCGCGCGAGGCCGATTTCAGCCGCCGCGGCAAGGGCCGGATGATGACAACCTTCACCTTCCGGGTGCGCAACATTCCGGCGGCGCTTTACAAGGCGATGGGTGGGTTTGCCACGAATGGCGTCAACATGACCAAGCTGGAAAGCTACATGGTGGGCGGTTCTTTCACCGCAACCGAGTTTTATGCCGATATCGAGGGGCATCCCGAGGATGCGAACGTCAAGCGGGCGCTGGACGAGCTTGCCTATTTCACGTCAGAGCGCGACATCCTTGGCGTCTACCCCGCCGACCCGCGCCGCGATTGATCCAAAGATCCCTGGCGGAGGGCAAGCTCGGCGGGTTTGGCGGATACAGCGGATCGCTTAGCGTTTGATCTGGGCGCGGTAGCGGTCTTCGATGTCCGCCGCCAATTGCGCCACCCGCAACTCGAATCGCCGGGACAGCTTGGCCTTGGCCAGCCGCAGGGATTGGATAAACAAGCGTGCCGCCAGCGTATTCGGCTTGAACGTCGAGGCCACGGAAACCCGCGTCCGTTTCGGGCCCATCTCGGCCAGTTCGATCACCAGTGATCCGTTCAACGGCGCACTTACGGCGTCAAAATTCAGTTCTTGCTGCTCAAGCAGTTTGGCCAGCGTAATTTCAACGCGCCGCTGTTTTCCCCGATAGGGAAAGGCCACCTTCCAGCCCATGCCCGGAGCCGCCTTTGCCCCTTTGGCAACGCTCGACACATCCGCCCCACGCCGCAGGGCGGCGCGTTCCCATGCCTCAAAATCGCTGAGGGCAGCATAGACGAAAGAGACAGGCGCCTCGATGTCTTCCTTGGTACTCAGTTTCATCTTTACCTCTTAGCAACCTCAGACACAGATGAGGCCTCAATCTCAACCAAACACATCCCAAAAGTTCTTATCCCTGCCCCTCGCCTTGGGCAGGCGGACGCTAATCCAAACGGCCCGAAAGCCATTCCGAGATCAGGTAATGCGCAATCGCGCCTTTTCGAGCCGGTTTTATCGTCGGATGCCCCCCGGCCATCACAGTCACCATATCCTCGCGGCTGACCCAAAGCGCATCTTCCAACTCTGCCGGGTCAAGCGTGATCTCGGTGGTTTCCGCCTCGGCGGCAAAGCCCATCATCAGTGACGCAGGGAAAGGCCATGGCTGGCTGGCGACATAGCGCACGGCGCCGACCTTGATGCCCGTTTCTTCTGCAACCTCGCGGCGCACGGCAGCCTCAATCGTCTCGCCGGGTTCCACAAAACCCGCAAGACAGGAATACATCCCTTCGGGCCACTGTGGAGAGCGGCCCAAAAGAACGTCATTGCCCCGCGTCACCAGCATGATCACAACCGGATCGGTGCGCGGGAAATGCGAGGCCGCACAAGATGGGCATTGGCGCTGCCAACCGGCGTTCACGGGCTTGGACGGCTGGCCACAGACCGAACAAAACCGGTGGCTACGATGCCAGTGCAGAACGGCCTTGGCCGTGGCCGCCAGCTCTGCATCCCGAACGGAAAGCTGCAACATCACGCCGCGCAATTCTGCAAAGACATGGCTGTCGGGCAAACTGGGGTGGGATTGCAGCGAGGCATCGAAAAACCCGGCCTCCACCGCTTCGGCCCCCGCCTCGGGCGACCAATCCGAAATATCCTGCGCAAACCGCGCAATCCCGTCATCCATCCCCAGAAACAAAGGCTCGCCCCCATGGGCCAAGGCAGGATGACCATTGGGCAACCAAGCCAGCCCCCCTTCCTGCGCGACCAAGGGCTTTCCGCGCCAGATCGGCAGCACGGTTCCGCCATCGGTCAGCAAGGCTGTGACCTGTTCAGGGTTGCTGCGGAGTTCCGCCGCCCGCGCCAGCCCGGACGTGTCAAATGTCAGTGTCGCCATCGGTTTACCGCCCTGCCTGCCGCTTTCGTTTCTCTCTCATGCCATGCCCCAGAACCAGAGGCAAACCGTTCCCGGCAGGGCGTGGCAAACACAACCCACAGCGGAAAAAAATCGAGCCACACCATGGACGTGGCCCGCTTTCGCCCTAAAGTGGTTTTTAGTGGCAGTCTTTGTATCCTTGGGTTGTTTCTCTTTCCACCTCGAAAAGAACCAAAGTCCATCGGCAGGAGCAGGCTTGGCATATCTTCATCCCTTTTCAGCGCGCTCCATGGATCAGCAAGTCCACCTGCGGATCATGGAGACGTCAGATATTCATGCCTATGTCTTTCCCTATGATTACTATTCAGATCAGCCGATGAACTCGATGGGCCTTGCCCGAACGGCGAGCCTGATCGCCGACATGCGCCAGCAGGCCCGCAACACAATTCTGGTCGACAACGGGGATTTTCTGCAAGGCAGCCCGATGGGCGACTTCGCAGCGATGGAACGAGGCCTTCCGCCAGGAAAAACGCATCCGATCGTTTCGGCGATGAACCTGCTCAACTATGATGCTGTGACCTTGGGCAATCATGAATTCAACTTCGGCTTGCCCTATCTCACGCGCGCCCTGCAAGACGCACGGTTTCCGGTCGTCAGCGCCAATCTTGTCCGCCGTCTGGGCGCCCGTCCGAGCCAGGACGAAACCTTGTTTCCGCCCTATGTTCTGCTGGACAGACAGGTCGAGGATGGGCTTGGAAACAGCTACCCGCTGCGGATCGGGGTTATTGGCTTCTTGCCGCCGCAGGTCTTGAAATGGGATCAGCAGCATCTGGCGGGAAAAGTCTTTGCCCGCGGAATCGTCGAGGCCGCTAAGGACTATCTGCCACAGATGAAGGCCGAAGGGGCCGACATCATCCTTGCACTGGCCCATACCGGCATTGCGCCCTCCAATTCGACGGATGTGGCCGAGAATGCGGCGCTCCCCCTCGCACGGCTGCCGCAGGTTGATGCCCTTGCCCTAGGTCATGTGCATCTTGTTTTTCCGTCCATGCATTTTGCGCCGAACGCCGATCTGGACCCAATCCACGGGACGATTTGCGGCAAACCGGCCGTGATGCCCGGCTTTCACGGGTCGCATCTGGGGTTGATAGACCTTCTGTTGCGGCGAACGGAGGCCGGGTGGCAGGTGACCTGCGCGCAGACCGAGGCCCGCCCCATCGCAAGACGCCTACCGGGCGGCAAGACCGAGGCCCTTTGCGCCTCGGATGCCGCGATGATCGAGGCGGTAGAATCCGACCATATGAGCACCGTCCGCTATATGCGGCTGGGGGTCGGAACCACATCCGGGCCGATCAACAGCTTCTTCTCTCTCATCGGCAATTGCGCGGCCATTCACACCATCAATCAGGCGCAATCGGCTTATGTCGCCTCGGCGCTGGCGGGATCAGCCTTGGCGAAGCTGCCGCTTTTGTCTTCGGCGGCGGCGTTCAAAAGTGGCGGGCGCGGGGGGCCGGAGAATTACACCGACATCCCTCCCGGCAAATTGAAGCTGCGCCATATCGCCGATCTTTACCCTTTCCCCAACACGATCCGGGCGATCCTTCTGACCGGCGCGCAATTGCACGAATGGCTGGAACGGTCGGCTTCGATGTTTCGACAGGTGAAACCGGGGTGGCACAGGCAGCGCCTGATAGACCCGGATTTCCCCGGCTATCTGTTCGATGTGGTCAATGGCGTGACCTACACAATAGACCCGACGCAACCGCCCCGCTATGCGCCCGACGGAAGCCTTCTGTCGACCAAGGCGCGCAGGGTGCGGCAGTTGTGCCATGCCGGGCAACCCGTTGCCGCCACAGACAGATTCATTCTGGCGACAAACAACTACCGCCTGTCGCTGGTCGATGCGCTGTCGCCGCCCGCTTTCACCGAAATCGTCCATGAAGCGCCCACTCCGGTTCGCGACATCCTGCGCAGCTATATACAAAGCACGCGCCACCTGACCCCGACCGCGCCGCAGACATGGCGGCTGGACCTGCCGCCCAAGACCTCGGTCATTCTGGACAGCTGTGGCAAGGCCTTGGCGCATCTGGATCAACTCTCCAATCTGCATGCCGAGCCGCTGGGAAAAACGGCCGAGGGTTTTACCCGCTTTGCGATCTCCTCCATCCCTGAACCGCCGCTGAAAACCAGGCGCGCAAAGGCCGCACAATCCGTTGCACCGCAAGACCCAAGCCTCTATCAGCAGGCCGAAGGACGCGAGGAGTGACGCATTTATGGCTTTTGAGGCCGTTGTTTTCGATCTGGACGGAACCCTGATCGACACCGAAAGCCGCACGCAGGCCGCCGGGATCGAGGCTTTTGCCGAATGCGGCATCGATGTGGACCCGCTTTTTCTGCAAAGCCTGATCGGGAAAGATGACCGGACCGGCGCGGGGATCGTGCAGGCCCGGTTCCCGGATATGGACTTCGCGGCTTTTGCAATCGCGTGGGGCGCAGCGGTGCATCGTCATCACGCACGCGGTCTGCCGCTGAAAACCGGGGTCATGGATTTGCTGGGGGCCATCCGCCAGCCAGTCGCGATTGCGACCTCCTCGACCCGCGCGCAGGCGGATCTGAAGCTAGGGCTGACCGGGCTGGGCCGTCATTTCCGCCATGTGGTGACGGTTGATGATGTCGCCCGCGCCAAACCCGCCCCCGACCCGTTTCTGCTGGCCGCCCGGCTTCTGGGCGTCGATCCGCAGCGCTGCCTTGCCTTTGAAGACAGCGAACCGGGGGCCGAGGCTGCCTTTGCCGCAGGCATGACGGTGGTGCAGGTTCCCGACATTGTTCCCGCCTCGGGGCGGTTCGCGCATCTGGTCGCTCCCGACCTGATGGCTGGCGCAAGGGCAATCGGCCTTGTGACGTAGTGATCTTGCCAAGCCAGCCGCGCCCGCCTATATGGAGGGCGAGAGGTTGGCGCGGGCAGGCACCTCGCCAACCCGGTCAGGTCCGGAAGGAAGCAGCCGTAACGAGCCCCGCTTGGGTCGTTGTCAGCCTCTCACCTTTTCCCCGCTGAAGGAGCAAGGTTTCCGCTATGCGCATGACGCCACAGGACACCGCATCTTGATCCCGGCGGGTGACAGTCTTGCCGATCTCGGCTGGTCCTCGTTCTTTGCCGACCAATGCACCCCGGAAGAACAGCAAGACGCAACCCCGATGCGCGTCATCTCTGTCCATCGCAGCCGCGTCGAAAGCCTTGGGGCCAGTGGCCCGCAAACCCTTTTCCTGCGGTCAATCCATGCGGCGGGCGATATAGCGGTCGGCGATTGGGTGCTGGCGCAATCGGCGGCGGTCCTGCGGGTGTTGGAGCGCAAAAGCCTTGTGCAGCGTCACGCGGCGGGCAAAGGCATCGGACGGCAGTTGATCGCGGCCAATCTGGATACGGTTTTCATCGTGACCTCCTGCAATGCCGATTTCAACCCGGCCCGGCTGGAACGTTACCTTGCTTTGGTCAGCAGTGCGGGCGTGTCACCTGTGATCCTGCTCACGAAATCAGATACCAGCGATGACCCGGCCCGCTACCTTCGCGAGGCGGAAACCCTCTCCAATGATCTGACGGTTCTGCCCTTGGATGCGCGGGCCGAGGATGTTGCCGATCAGCTTGCGCGCTGGTGCGGGCCGGGGCGCACGGTGGCGCTTTTAGGGTCATCCGGCGTGGGCAAATCGACGCTGGCCAATGCGCTGACCGGGGGGCATCTGGCCACACAGGGCATCCGTGAGGATGACGCAAAGGGCCGCCACACCACGACCGCGCGGCATTTGCTGGCCATGACGGGTGGCGGCTGGGTCATCGACACGCCCGGAATGCGCGAATTGCGCCTGACCGACGCGGGCGACGGCATCGACGCCGTGTTCGAGGATCTGACAACCCTTGCCACGCAATGCAAATTCCGCAACTGCGCGCATGACGGCGAACCGGGTTGTGCGATTGAGGCGGCGCAGGCTGCCGGACAGATCGACCCCGAAAGGCGTCGCCGCTGGGCTAAACTGCTGGCCGAGGATTCCTACAGCACCGAAACCCTGGCCGAGGCGCGGGCCCGCCAGCGTGGTTTCAGCAAGAAAGTGCGCAGCGCCGTCAGCGCCAAACCCGCCAAGCGGGGGCCGTCGGGCCGCTAGGCCTGTTCTGCCCGCCCGGCCTTGGCCCATATCATCTGGGCCTCTGTCTCAATCGCGCAGGGTCGTGCGGCGCGCAGACGGTCCAGCGCTGCGGCGGGGGCCTCACCCCCCTCGATCATCAGGCGCAAGACGATCATGCCCGTGCGCCCGCAGCCGCCCCGGCAATGCACCAAAACCCGCCCCCCCTTCGCCAGCACGCCCCGCAAGCGGACGGAAAGATCGGGCCAAAGCGCCTCCGCCGCCGCTTCCGGCACGCTGTAATCTGCAATCGCAAAACCGCGCCACTCCACCCCCGCCTGTTGCAGACGCGCGACAAGCCGACCCGCCCCCAGCGCCTCCATCTCGGCCACGGGGGTCAGGCTCAGGACGAGGCGCGGTTGCCAGTCCAGAATGGCCGCCAAACCCGCCTCAAAATCAGCGGCAGCCCCCGGCAAGGGGCACAGGCCAACCTCGCCCCGCAAGACCGCCAAAGGCGCAATCGCGAAACCCGTCATCCCGGTTGCGCCCGCCAAAAGGCCCAGATCCCCACGGCGAGGATAAGCAGGGTCACCACCGCAGGCACCTGCCCCGCCCGGCGCCAGAACGTCCCCTGCCCCAAGCGCCGGGACCACAGCACAATCTGCACAGCCAGACCCGCCGCCATCACCTGCCCAGAGAGCACGATCATCGCCCGCTCCATCCCGCGGTGAAACCCATCGCCCGAAACATCGCCCTGAAACCGCCAGTAAAGCGAGCCGAGGAACAGGATCAGCCAAACCACCAACCCAAGTTGGACGCGCAACGTGTTTGACATTGGCCCCTCCTTCATCCGATACAGTTCCAGACTAGTCAGCGGGTGGACCTGCGGCAAGCCGCGGCCTAACCTTTGGCTAAATCCGCGACTCCCAGCCAGGAAGCCGCAAGGAAGCCGCAAGGAAGCCAATGTCCGAGACCTCCGAACCCCGCTATCAGGTTCTAGCCCGCAAATACCGCCCCGAAACCTTTGTCGATCTTGTTGGGCAAGAGGCGATGGTGCGCACGCTGAAAAACGCCTTCGCGGCGGATCGCATCGCGCAAGCCTTTATCATGACAGGCATTCGCGGCACCGGCAAAACCACGACGGCCCGGATCATCGCCAAAGGGCTGAACTGCATCGGCCCCGATGGCAAGGGCGGCCCCACGACCGAGCCTTGCGGCCTCTGCGACCAGTGCAAATCCATCATGGAAGGCCGCCATGTCGATGTGATGGAGATGGACGCCGCCTCGCGCACCGGCGTGGGCGATATCCGCGAGATCATCGATTCGGTCCACTACCGCGCCGCCTCGGCCCGCTACAAGATCTACATCATCGACGAAGTTCACATGCTGTCGACCAGTGCGTTCAACGCGCTTCTCAAGACGCTGGAAGAACCGCCCGCCCATGTGAAATTCATCTTCGCCACGACCGAGATCCGCAAGGTTCCGGTCACGGTCCTGTCACGCTGTCAGCGCTTTGATCTGCGGCGCATCGAACCCGAGGTGATGATCGCCTTGCTGAAAAAGATCGCAACGGCGGAAAAGGCCCAGATTGCCGAGGATGCTCTGGCCCTGATCACCCGCGCGGCCGAAGGATCGGCCCGCGATGCGACCTCGCTTCTGGATCAGGCCATCAGCCATGGCGCAGGGGAAACAACGGCGGCACAGGTTCGCGCGATGCTGGGGTTGGCAGATCGAGGCCGGGTGCTGGATCTGTTTGACATGATTCTGCGGGGGGATGCCGCAGCGGCTTTGGCGGAGCTTTCCGGCCAATATGCCGATGGCGCGGACCCGATGGCCGTGCTGCGCGATCTGGCCGAAATCAGCCATTGGATTTCGGTCATCAAGATCACACCCGAAGCCGCTGACGACCCGACAACCCCGCCGGATGAAAGAAGCCGCGGCCTCGATATGGCGTCCCGCCTGCCGATGCGCGTGCTCAGCCGGATGTGGCAGATGCTTTTGAAAGCGCTGGAAGAGGTCGCCATGGCCCCCAACGCCATGATGGCCGCCGAAATGGCGGTGATCCGGCTGACCCACGTGGCCGATCTGCCCGACCCCGAAGCCTTAATGCGCAAATTGCAAGGCAGCCCGCAGCCGATGCCCTCGGGCGGTGGTGGCGCACCTGCGGGCGGCGGCGGCGGCGTTACACATTCCCCCGTGACGCGCCTGCATGGCCCCGCGATGGCCCCGGTTCGTGGGCCGACGATGATGGGCGGGGCCTCTGCCGCTATTGCCATGGAAGCGGGCGGCTTGCAGGCCTATGCACGGTTTGAACAGGTCGTGGACCTGATCCGCGACAAGCGCGACATGAAGCTTCTGGTCGAGGTGGAAACCACGCTCCGGCTGGCCAAATACAGCCCCGGCCGGATTGAATTTGAACCGACCGAAGCCGCCCCGCGCGATCTTGCAGCACGACTTGCCGCCCGCCTTCAAGGCTGGACCGGCGAACGCTGGGCGGTCACTGTGGTGGCGCAAGGGGGGCAGTCCACCGTCGCCGAGCAACAGGAAACCGCAGAAGCCGAAGCGCGCGAACAGGTCTCCAAGGACCCGCTGGTGAAGGCCGTTCTGATGGCCTTTCCCGGCGCGCGCATCAGTGCGGTTCGCAAGCCAGAGGCCGAAGCCGCCGTTGAGGCCCTTCCCGAAGTGGAAGATGAATGGGACCCGTTCGAGGAAGGCTAAGCCCGGCAAAGGCTTGCCCCGCGCCACGACGACGCCTAAATCAAGGAAAATCCGAAAGGGAGATACCGGAATGCTGAAAGGATTGGGCGGTCTTGGCGATATGGCCAAGATGATGAAAGCCGCGCAGGAAGTGCAAGGCAAGATGGCCGATTTGCAGGCCGAACTCGACCGCATCGTCGTGATCGGTGAAAGCGGCGCAGGCCTTGTGAAGGCGCGGGCCACGGCGAAGGGCGAATTGACCGGGCTTGATATCGACCCGTCGATCTTCGTGGCCTCGGAAAAAGAAGTCGTCGAAGATTTGATTCTGGCGGCGATCAAGGATGCGCAGGCCAAGGCGAGCGAGCGTAGCCAGCGCGAAATGGGCAAACTGACCGAAGGGCTTGGCCTGCCTCCCGGCATGAACCTGCCTTTCTAGGCGAAAAGGGCGCAGCATGGCCGAAGCCCCCCGCGACATCGAACAGTTGATCGACCTGATGGCCCGCTTGCCGGGCCTCGGGCCGCGCTCTGCCCGCCGCGCGGTTTTGATGCTGTTGAAAAAGCGCGGCGCGGTCATGGCCCCTTTGGCGCAGGTCATGGCGCAGGTTGCGCTGAACGCCCGCGACTGCCAGACCTGCGGCAATATCGGATCGTCCGAGATTTGCAGCCTGTGCAACGATCCAAGCCGCGCAACCGGAGAGATCTGCGTCGTCGAAGATGTCGCGGATCTTTGGGCGATGGAACGCGGCGGCGCGTTCAAAGGCCGCTACCATGTGCTGGGCGGAACGCTGTCGGCGCTGGACGCGATTGGCCCCGAAGAATTGCGGATCCCCGGATTGCTGCGTCGCGTCGAGGAGGAGGGCATTCAGGAAGTGATCCTCGCCCTCAATGCCACGGTGGATGGGCAAACGACCGCCCATTACATCGCTGATTGCCTTGAAGGCAGCGCGGTCAGGATCACCTCTTTGGCGCAGGGCGTCCCGGTCGGCGGAGAGTTGGACTATCTTGACGATGGCACGATCGGTGCGGCCCTGAAAGCGCGCCGCAGATTTTGAAAGCACAATTCGGCTTGCCGAACAGCAGCCTTGCCAAAGGGCGCTTTTAACCACGACGAAACGCAGGTTTCGGCTCGGTTTTTGGGCCGATATAGGGATGCTCTGACGGGTTATCCGCTGCGGTCCTGTCCATTTCTATTGACAGTCAGCCTAGTCGACCTCCGTCATCAGATCGCGGCGGCCAAACCAAACCCTCCCCGCTGAATGGGTTCAGAAAACGTCAAAAACCCCCCAGAAACGGCCCAAAAACTGACTCGCCGCACCCTTTAAAGCAGAATCGCAAATCATGCTTCCGCGCTGACAGGCCGGAGGGTCAGATTTTTCCGGCCAAGTTTCGCTGCGTTTGCGCAAAAAACACAAAACTTTCGTGCGCCTGTGTTGAAAAGCACGTTTGCAGGGTTGAAGATTGCCACGCCACCTCATCTAACAAGGTGCTAGGCGCGAAATGCAGATCAAGATCCCGCTGTGGCAGGTAGAGGCCGGTACTCTTACGCTGGTACATTGTGACTTTGGCACGATGGCCCCGGCCCCTACAGTTGAAGGTTATGGCGGAGAAATGGCGAAGGCCAGCAGGATGGAATGAGATGAGACTCGTTGTCGTGAACGGTCGCAAATTGCAGATTACGCGTCTTGAACTGCTACAGGTTCTGCGTCATCGCTATTTGGTCGGCTTCATTCTGGCGGTGTATTGTCTGGTTTTACTGATGAAGCCCTTTTCCGGGTTTTTCACGCTGACCGTGATGACCGCAACTTTGCTGTTCAGCACCGGCGCATTGGTTTTTGCCGTCAGCCAATTTGGCGGCATGTTCCTTATTGATCGGCTCGGGCGGCGCGTCTTTACGGCGCCTTTGATGGTTTTCACCGCCATTGTAACCGCCACCAGTGTCGTCCTGCTGGGGGATGCGCTGGACGCCGGACAGCCGACCAGCAGCGATCTGATCGTGCTCTATCTTTTTCATGTCTGTGTTTTCGTCGGCGGCGAGTTGGTGTTTGTGACCTTCCTTCTGACCCCGGTGCTGACGGATCTGGGCCTCAAGCCGGATATTGTTGACCAAGGGCGTGACCCAAGCCTTGCCACCGCCGCAGAGAATGCCCCAGCCCTCGCGACGCCGCCTGAGGCGAAGCCGCAAGCCGTTGCACCCACCCCGTCTGTTCCTGCGCGCGCGCCGCGATCTGCTGAGAAGTTGATCCTGCTCGGTGCGCCGATCAACCCCGATGATCTCTGGGCGATGCAGGCACAAGAGCATTATGTCGGCATTGAAACCGGGCCGGGGCAGCGCCAACTGCTGCGGGGGCGCATTTCCGATGCAGAAACCGTTTTGCCAGAAGGGCTTGGTCTGCGGGTCCACCGCTCCCATTGGGTGGCGGCGCGGGCCATTGCAGATTTAAAGCAAGGGCGGGATCAATGGGTTCTGACCCTGCGTTGTGGCACCGAAGTGCCAGTGGCGCGGGCGCGGCGGCGCGAAACGCGTGCTTGGGTGGATCGGATCCTCAACTCCTGAACCGACCCGCAGCCCTTCATGCAAAAGGCCCCACCAATCGGCGGGGCCTTTTTTTTTCGAGCAGACCGCTATTAGCGGCGGTCGTCCTCATCTTCGTCATCCTCATCCGAATCAGGAAGGTTGAAGAAACTGTCAGCGTCCGAGTAATCGGCTGGCTTTTCTTCCCGCTCCGTCAGGGTGAAATTCTCCAGCCCGGCGATAGAGGAAGGCATCTTCGGCTCGTCCTGCATCCCGAGGCTCTGCTCGGTGCTGACCAACTTGCGACGCTCGTCATCCGACATCACGCTGCCTTCGGAAGCCTTCTTGCGCGCGGCAACCTGCACGGCGGCGTCAAGTTCGGACTGACGGCACAGCCCCAGCGCCACCGGATCAATCGGCGCGATAGAGGCGATGTTCCAATGCGTCCGCTCCCGGATCGACTGGATCGTCGGCTTGGTCGTCCCAACCAGCTTGCCAATCTGGCCATCGGTCAGTTCCGGATGGAACTTCACCAGCCACAGGATCGCCGCAGGACGGTCCTGACGCTTGGACAGAGGCGTGTAGCGGGGGCCACGGCGCTTTTCTTCGCCTACGGCGGCAGCGACGAACTTCAGGCGAAGCCGGTAGGCCGGATCTTTCTGACCACGGTCAATCTCGATCTGGTCCAGCTGGTTGTTGCTGACCGGGTCGAACCCCTTCACGCCGGTGGCGACATCGCCATCTGCAATCCCTTGCACTTCCAACTCATGCAGACCGCAAAAATCTGCGACCTGCTTGAAGGTCAGGGTCGTATTGTCCACCAGCCAGACGGCGGTTGCTTTGGACATCAGCGGCTTGTTCATCGCAACACTCCTTTACAAATCTTTCCCATGCCGGGAAAACGGCTGCGGGCCGGGGCCTCGCGTCTTCTCGTTTTCGGGGAAGTCAAAGCCGCATATAAGGGCTCCAAGAGCCAGAGGAAAGAGAAAATGCGCTATTTTGCAGCCGTTATCGGCATTGTCATCGCCCTGATCGGCACAAATGCCCAAGCCGAGGGGGAGAAAGCAGGCGCATTTGACTATTATGTGATGGCGCTCAGCTGGTCTGCGAATTGGTGCGCTCTGGAAGGCGACGCGCGCGGCGACGATCAATGCCTGCCCGGAAAGGGGCTGACCTTCACGCTGCACGGGCTTTGGCCGCAATATGAAACCGGCTGGCCGGACTATTGCCGCACGACCGCCCGCGATCCGTCGCGCGCTGAAAGCGGGGCGATGGCGGATATCATGGGGGGCGCGGGCCTTGCGTGGTATCAATGGAAAAAGCACGGGCGTTGTTCGGGGCTGACATCGGCGGCTTACTTCGAGGCGGCCCGGCGGGCCTATGCCTCGATCACGATCCCGCCGGTCTTCGAAAAGATCGACCGGCGGTTGCAGGTGCCTGCCTCTGTCGTCGAAGAGGCGTTTCTGGAAGCAAACCCGATCCTGAAGCGCGATATGGTGACGATCACCTGCAAGGCAGGAATGATCCAGGAAGTGCGCATCTGCCTGACCAAAGACCTGGAGCCGCGCCGCTGCGGGGCCGACACGATCCGCGACTGCCGCCTGCAAGATGCGGTCATCGGGGCCGTGCGCTAAGCCCTTACAGCATTGACGGGACAACCTGATCCGGTGGCCGGTGGCCATCGGCGAAGGTCTTAATATTGATGATGACCTTCTCCCCCATCTCGATCCGGCCCTCGACCGTGGCGGACCCCATATGCGGCAACAACACCACATTCGGGAGTTCGCGCAGACGGGGGTTCACCTCATGCCCGTGTTCAAACACGTCCAGACCCGCGCCCGCGATCTCTCCGGCCCGCAGACCGCGCGTCAGGGCGTTCTCGTCGATGACCTCCCCGCGCGAGGTATTCACAATCACCGCCGAGGGTTTGAGCAGCTTCAAGCGCCGCGCATTCATCAGGTGGAAGGTCGACGGCGTGTGCGGACAGTTGATCGAAATGATGTCCATCCGCGTCACCATCTGATCGAGGCTTTCCCACCAGGTCGCGTCCAGTTCTTCCTCGATCTCGGGGCGCAGGCGCTTGCGGTTGTTATAGTGGATCTGCATTCCGAACGCGCGGGCGCGCCGCGCCACCGCCTGCCCGATGCGCCCCATTCCCAGAATGCCCAGACGTCGCCCGCCAATCCGCCCGCCCAGATGGGCCATCGGCGACCAGCCCTTCCATGCGCCCGCCTGCATCTCGGCCAGACCCTGCGGAATATGCCGCGTGACCGCCAGAATCAGCGCCATCGTCATATCAGCGGTATCATCGGTCACCACACCGGGGGTGTTGGAGACCAAAATCCCCCTTTGCCGCGCCGTCGCCACGTCAATATGATCGACGCCCGCGCCATAATTGGCGATCAGCTTCAGCTTGTCCCCGGCCTGCGCCAGCAAATTGGCATCGATCTGATCGGTCACACAAGGCACGATGACATCCGCCCCCCGCATCGCGGCGGCAAGCTCATCCCGGCTCATCTTGCTGTCCGGGTCGCGCAGGGTGACATCGAACAGTTCTTTCATCCGGGTCTCGACAACCTCGGGCAGACGGCGCGTGACAACAACACTCAGACGTGGCGCAGGCATAACTTTCCCCGTTTCACTTTCCAATTCTCTTCATTACTGGCAAAGTGACGCCAACCGGGGCGAGGTACAAGCCCCAGAGCACGTTGAATGGCAAGAACATCGAAGGCCCCGCCCCTGAAGTTCCGGGGCGGCTCCGGCCCCGGCAGGATAAAATGAACCCGTTTGTGATTTTGGCCGCTATCGCGGCTCTTGGCCTTCCGCTTTTGCTGCCCCAATCCGGTGCCGCACAAGAGACCGCAACCCTCCCCGCGGTTGAACGTGGCGCGGTCACCGATCTGCCGCTGCCGCGCTTTGTGACGCTCAAGACCAAGGACGGAAACGCGCGGCGGGGCCCCGGCCTGACACATCGGATCGATTGGGTCTTTACCCGCGCCGGAATGCCGCTTCTTGTCACGGCCGAACATGAACATTGGCGCCGGGTCGAGGATGTGGAAGGCGTGGGCGGCTGGGTTCACTATGCTTTGCTTTCAGGCTCGCGCTCCGCTTTGGTCAACGTCCCCATTCTGGATCTTCATGCCTCTCCAACTCCGGACGCGCAGATCGTGATGCGCGCCGAAGCAGGCGTCATCGCCAAATTGCTGGAATGCCGGATCGACTGGTGCCGCCTGACCCTGGAGGGAGAGCGCGGCTGGGCCCCCAAGACCGCCCTCTGGGGGGTTCTCCCCAATGAGATTTTCGACTGAGCCGCCCACGACCCCGGCACGACGCGAAAAAGACGAGGCACAAGCGCGGTTGCAGGCGGACGGCCCGGCAGGTTAAACCAGACACCCATCATCAAGAGACAGGCCATGACGCAAACAGCAGAACGGATGAACCTGTCGGCAGGCCTCGCTTCGGTGCTGGTGGCCTCTGTGCTGGTCGTGCTGAAGCTTTGGGCCTTGGGCGAAACCGGATCGCTTTCCGTGGCCGCATCGCTGGCCGATTCGGCCATGGATCTGATGGTGTCGCTGGGCGCCATGGCCGCCATCGTCTATGCCGCCCGCCCGCCTGACGAAGATCACGTCTTCGGCCATAGCTCGGCCGAGGATCTGGCCGCTCTGGGCCAGTCCCTGTTCATCCTGATCTCCGCTTTTGTCATCGCCACCGCAGCCCTGACCCGCCTTTTGTCACCGACGCCCGTGACGCTCGCCGCCGAAGGGCGTGGCATGATCGTCATGGCCCTGTCCGTCCTCCTGACGCTGGGGCTGGTCTGGTGGCAAACCCGCGTCGCCCGGCGTACCGGAAGCCGCGTGGTCAAGGCCGACCGCCTGCATTACCTGGGCGATCTTCTGCCCAATCTCGGGGCCATCGCTTCGCTCTGGGCCTCGGCCCGCTTCGGCCTTGTCCAGATCGATTCGGTGATCGCCCTCGCCGCCGCCGGAATGCTGATGATTGGCGCGCTCAAAATCGGAAAAGGGGCCTGGGATGCCCTGATGGACCGCACCGCCGACCCGGACGTAATCGAAGGGATCGCAACCCTCGCCCGAAACTGGCCCGGCGTCCAGGGCTTTCACGACCTCAAAACCCGCACCGCCGGCAGCAAGGTCTTCGTCCACCTGCATATCGAACTCGACGGAGACCTGAGCCTGCGCGAGGCGCATGAAATCGGGGCAGGCCTGCGCCGCACCATCCTGCTCGCCTACCCGCAAGCCGATGTCATCATCCATAAGGATGTCGCCCGCTAGCGAACCCCCGCCCCGGATTTCTTTTTGGCAAAAATACCTCGGGGTCCGGGGCAGAGCCCCGGCCTCCCGGCCCTGCGCAGTCTCAATCGCCGCCTCAGGCCACCCGCGACGGCACCCGGTTTTCAAACCAGCGAAAGCCCAGAACAATGCCCCCCGTGATCACCATATAGACCACGGCCAGCAGCAACAGCGGCTCATAGACGATAAACGTATCCTGCCGGACCCGGCTCGCCACCGCATAGATATCCACCACCGTGATCGTCGCCACCAAAGGCGTCGCTTTCAGCTGCAAGACCGTCTCCCCGCCCAAAGTCGGCAAGGCGCGGCGAATGGCAAGGGGCAGCCAGATCCGGCGCAGAATGGTCAAACGCGGCATCCCCATGGCACGCGCGGCCTCCAATTGACCCGAGGGGACCCCCTTGAACGCGCCGCGCATCACCTCCCCCTCATAGCCCGCAAAGCTCAGGGTCAGCGCCAGCACCGCGTAGGGCCAGGCTTGCCGCAAATAGGGCCAGAGTTCGGATTGGCGGATCGCTGGAAACTGCGGAAACAGCGATCCCAGCCCATAGTACAAAAGCCAAAGCTGCAGCAAAAGCGGCGTTCCCCGGATCACGGTGCAAAACACCCGCGCCGGGGCCGCCAGATACCAAGGCCCCGCCGCCTGCGCCAATCCCAGCGGGATTGCCAGCAAGAACCCCAGAACCGAGGTCACTGCCAAAAGCCAGATCGTGCGCCAGATCCCCTCGCCAATCAGCGGCAGGTATTTCGGCAGCCAGTCCCAGCGCAGCGCCACCGCGCACCAGATCACGACGCCCAGCGCCAGAGCCAGCATGACGACCCGATGCGGCAACAGAAAGGCGCGCAATCCCGTCATCTCCCGCCCCCGCCGCTACCCGGTTGCCCCCGCCGCGCCCATTTCTCAACCCGCCCGAAGATCACCCCCGACAGGAGCGTAATCAGCAGGTACAAAACCCCGGCCGCCAGAAAGAACGTCAAAAACGCCTTGGTCGAGGACGCCGCCTGCCGCGTCTGCAAGGTCAACTCGGCAAAGCCGACAATCGCCAGCAGCGCCGTATCCTTTGTTGCAATCAGCCAAAGATTGGCAAGACCGGGGATCGCATTGGCCAACATCAACGGCAAGGTGATGCGCCGGGCGGCTTTCAGCACCGGCATCCCCATCGCGCGGGCCGCCTCCAACTGCCCCACGGGGACAGCCAGAATGGCCCCGCGCAACACTTCGGTCGCATAGGCCCCCTGCACCACCCCCAAAACGGCAATCCCGGCCGCCACGCCAGAAATCTGCACCCGGTCATACCCGAAAGACACGAGCGCCTGATTGACCAGATCCGTCACCGCGAAATACAGGATCAGGATCAACACCAACTCCGGCACCGCGCGTACGACGGTCGTGTACACGGCCAGCATATCGCGCATCACCGGCCCGCCATAAAGCTTGCCATAGGCGCCGCCCGTCCCGATCAACAGGCCAAGCCCGAAGGCCCCCAGCGCGATCTGGATCGAATTGACCAGACCGCGCACGAGGTTCGCCCCCCATCCCGGCGGCTCCCAAGCCAGCAGGGACAGGGTCGGAAACGCCTCTGTCAGCGTTTCCAGCAAGGCTTAGCCGCCGTAGATCGACGACGCAAAGTAAGGCGCCGAGATCGCATCATAGGTGCCATCTTCGATCACCTTGGCGATGCCCGCGTTGAACTTCTCTTTCAACGCATCCTCGCCCTTGCGCAGCCCGACGCCCACGCCAAGCCCCAGAATGGCCTGATCGTCGGCAACAGCGCCCACATTCTCGCAACAAGCGCCAGCATCGGATTTCAGGAAGTCATCCAACGCAATGCTATCGGCCTGTGTGGCGTCAATCCGGCCCGCGACCAGATCCTGATTGGCCTCATCCTGCGTCTGATACAGCTTGATTTCCGCGCCCGAGAAATGGGTCTGGGCGTAATCCTGATGCACGGTCGAAACCTGAACACCAAGGATCTTTCCGGCCAACCCTTCCGCAGTCGGCGTGATGCCCGAGCCTTTCGCCGCCACGACAACCGTCGGCGTGTTGTAATATTTGTTCGAGAAATCAATCGTCTGCATCCGGTCTGCCGTGATCGACATCGACGCCATGATCGCATCAATCTGACCCGAGGTCAGCGAGGGGATAATCCCGTCCCAGGCAACTGGCGTGATCTCACAATCGAGTTCGGCAGCGGCGCAAACCGCGCCGATCAACTCCACTTCCCAGCCGATCCAATTGCCGGAGGCATCGGGGCTTGCGAAGGGCGGATAGGGTTCGGCGGCAATGCCCACCTTGACGGTTTCCGCCATCGCGGCAGATCCAAAAGCCAATGCGGCCACGGTGACAAGCAGGGTCTTTTTCATGAGATAACCTTTCTGTTGGAGAGAGATCCGGGTTTGCCCCGGTTTGGAAAGCCGGTTTCACCCGACCGTTTTCAGGAATTGTTGCAGCCTTTCGGACTTCGGATTGCCAAACAGGCTTTCCGGCGGGCCTTCCTCTTCAATCCGGCCATTGTGCAGATAGATGACATGGCTCGCGACCTCGCGGGCGAATTTCATCTCATGCGTGACAAGGATCATCGTGCGGCCTTCGGCGGCCAGATCACGGATCACGCCCAAAACCTCGCCCACCAGCTCCGGGTCCAGTGCCGAGGTCGGTTCGTCAAAAAGCATCGCGCGGGGTTCAATCGCAAGGGCGCGGGCAATGGCGGCCCGTTGCTGCTGCCCGCCCGACATGAAGGCAGGATAGACATCGGCCTTTTCGGCCAGCCCCACCCGCTCCAGCAACTTGCGGGCCCGCGCGACCGCATCCGCACGCGGAACGCCCAGCACATGCACCGGCACCTCGATCAGGTTTTCCAGAACGGTCTTGTGGGTCCACAGATTGAACTGCTGAAACACCATCCCAAGGCTTTGGCGCAGATGTTCGATTTGGCGGCGGTTTGCCGGGCTGCCATCAGCGCGCAAAGCCACCTCTTCGCCGCCAATCGCAATCCGGCCGGAACTTGGGTTTTCCAGAAAGTTGATGCAGCGCAGCATCGTGGATTTGCCCGAACCAGACCCCCCGATGATCGCCACCACATCGCCTTCGCGCGCCGTCAGCGACACCCCCTTAAGAACCTCCAGCGAGCCGAAGGATTTATGCAGCCCTGTGATCGAAATCGTTTCCGGGCGCTGATCTTTGGTCAAGGCGGCAGTATCTTTCATGGGACAAACTACTTTCTTCATTGCAGTAAGCCCCGCGATTCGTAATTATGCAAGTGTATAATTATTCGAGGCCCCCTCATGATTGGCGAACGCCGCAAATTTACGCGTCAGGGTGAAGAGGCGCGTCGCGAAGCCCTGATCGCGGCAGCGTTGGAGCTGATCGCAGAGGGTGGGCCTGCCGCCAGCACGGTCCGCGCGATTGCGGAACGCGCGAAGGTGACCCCCGGCCTCATCCGGCATTACTTTGGCGACAAGGAAGGGCTGACCCGCGAGGCCTACCGCGCCTTGATGGACACCATGACCGAAAGCAACCGCGCCGTTCTGGATGCGGCGCAGGGCACGGCTGCCTCCCGGCTGGCGGCTTTTGTGCGCGCCTCGCTGCGCCCGCCCGTGGTCGACCCCGAGGCGATGGGCCTTTGGGCGGGCTTTCTGCATATGGTCCGCCAAGATGCTGCCATGCGCGCCGTGCATGAGGCCACCTACCTGCAATACCGCGACATGCTGCAAGAGTTGATCGCAGCCCTACCCCGCGACATCCCCCCCGCTCAACTGCGCCGCGATGCGATTGCCTGCAACGCGGTGATCGACGGGCTGTGGCTGGAAGGCTCTGCCCTGCCCGAGGCATTTGCCCCCGATGAGCTGGCCCAGATCGGGCTGGCCTCGGTTGGTGCGATTCTGGGAATTGACCTGCAAACAGACGACGAAACAAAGGACAACACATGAAATACGCGGCAGTGACAGAGCGTCTGGCAGGATTGGGCGGTGACAAATGGACCGTGCACGCCAAGGCGCGGGCGCTGAAAGCCTCGGGTCGCAAGATCATCGAACTGACGATCGGCGAGCCGGACGTCCCCACCCCCCCGGACCTGATGGAACAGGCGGCAAAAGCGATGCTTGCCGGGCGCACAGGTTACAGCAACGGGCAGGGCGAGGCCGGGCTTTTGGCAGCGCTGGCCGCCCGCTATTCCGCGCGCTGTGGTCGCAACATCAGCCCGGCGCAGATCATGTGCTATCCGGGCACGCAAACGGTGCTTTACGCGGTTCTGACAGGCCTTCTGGACCCCGGCGACGAAGTGCTGGTCGGCGATCCAATGTATGCGACCTATGAGGGGCTGATCGCCGCCACAGGTGCCAAGGTGGTGCAGGTTCCGCTGCGCGCGGATGCGGGGTTTCGCATCTCGGCCGCCGATATTGCCGCGCGCCTGACCGCCAACAGCCGTGTGATCTTCCTCAACTCTCCGCATAATCCCACGGGGGCGGTGCTGCGCGCCACGGATCTTGCCGAAATCGGGGCCTTGGCCCGCGCGCATGATCTTTGGATTGTCTGCGACGAGGTCTATGAAGAGATGATCTTTGAAGGCGTCCGCTTTGCCTCCCCCCTCGATCAGGCGGATCTGGCAGAGCGGGTGATCGTTGCCTCCTCCATCTCCAAAAGCCATGCAGCACCGGGGTTCCGATCAGGCTGGTGTGTGGGGCCAGAAGCCTTTGTGGCCCGGCTTTTACCCCTGTCCGAAACCATGCTGTTCGGCAACCAACCCTTCATCGCGGATATGACCGCCGCTGCGGTCTCTGCACCCTCGCCCATCGCGGGCGGAATGGCCCAACGCTTTGCCCGCCGCGCCCGTCTTGTTGCGGACCGGCTTGACGGGGTTGCGGGGCTGCGCGTCAACCGCCCCGAGGCGGGCATGTTCGCCCTTGTCGATCTGAATGCCATCACCAAGGACGACCAGGCCTTTGCGCTGGCGCTTCTGGACCGCGCGGGCGTCGCGGTCATGCCGGGGGCGTCCTTTGGGGCGGGGCTTGCGGGGTGGTTGCGCCTCAGCCTGACCCAACCCGATGAGGTTCTGGAGACCGCTTGCGCAAGGCTGGCCCAGTTCGCAGCGGAGTATACAGCATGAAAACGGTGGGAATGGCGCTGGTCGAAGGGCTCCGGAAACGCGGTGTCGAGGTGGTCTTCGGCATCCCCGGCGTGCACACGATCGAGCTTTATCGCGGGCTCTCGGGCAGCCCCATTCGCCATGTCACCCCCCGGCACGAACAGGGCGCGGGCTTCATGGCAGATGGCTATGCGCGGGTGTCCGGCAAGCCCGGCGTTGCCTTTGTCATCACCGGACCGGGTCTGACGAACGCCCTGACGGCCATGGCGCAGGCACGGGCAGATTCGGTGCCTATTCTGGTGATATCGGGCGTCAACCGGATGGAAAGCCATGGCAAAGGCCGGGGGCATCTGCATGAACTTCCCGATCAGGCGGCCATGATCAAGACGCTTTGCCCCAGCTTCACCCTGACCACCGCCGACGCGCTGGAGGTGGTTCTGGACGCCGCCTTTCACGC